>CAYRIT010000125.1:0-8383 GCA_964424415.1 uncultured Hydrogenophaga sp. | reverse complement strand
GCGTGTGCTCGACCATTTCATCGTGACCCGGGATCGGGCCACCTCGATGGCCGAAATGGGCCTGATCTGAGCCCAATTCCATCGCCTGCGCCACAATCGTGCGGATGAAAGCGCGCGCCCTGTCCGACCTTCTGCCGCTGCAGCGCCTGCTGCGCGAGCGCGCAGCGCTGGCACGGGCCGAGGCGGCTGCGGCCAGGGTCCGCGCCGAGCGCGAGGACCGCGAGCGCCGGCTGTTCGAGCTGGCGGTGGGCCCGGTGCAGCCGCTGCGCGTGGCACGTCGCGCGCAGCACACACCCGAGCCGGTGCAGCCCCATCCGTTTCAGCGGCTGCGCGACGAGCAGGCGGTGATGCGTGAGGCGCTGTCGGACGACTTCGACGTGGAAACCCTGCTGCACACCGACGATATGCTGAGCTACCGGGTGCCGCGTCTCGGTGCCGATGTGGTGCGCAAGCTGCGCGAGGGGCGCTGGAGCATCCAGCGCCACCTGGACCTGCACGGCTTGCGCACCGACGAGGCGCGCGAAGCGCTGGGGCGCTTCATCCGCGAGGCGCACCACAGTGGCCTGCGCTGTGTGCGTGTGGTGCACGGCAAAGGACTCGGATCACCAGGGCGCACACCGGTGCTCAAAGGCCGTGTGCACCGCTGGCTGGTGCAGAAGCACGAGGTGATGGCTTTTGTGCAGGCCCGGCCGGCCGATGGTGGTGCGGGGGCACTGGTGGTGCTGCTGCGTCCGGGCTGAACACGGCTCTATCGCGGCACCAGCCGCATGTTGTTCTGCAGGATCTGGATGTCGTAGCGCGAGAGAAAGCTCTGGCCGGACAACGCGATTTCAGGCGGCTTGCCCACCATGCCCATCGCCACGGTCACACCGGGCAGGGTCAGGTGCCCGGCCTGCACCGGCACCTGACGCAGCACACACCAGGCAGCGGGTCGTTCACGGTCTCAAGCCCCAGGCGCCACGGTGCACGGTGCACGGCGTTCGGCTGAAGCGCAGCCATTCACATCGCGCCGGGCTGGTTGCGCATCCAGTCGGCGGTCTGGAAGAAACTCTGGTTCAGGCGCTCGCGCAGCGCAGGGTCCAGCTCCACTTCGCGCATCGCCTGGTCCATGCAAGTGACCCACTGGTCGCGCTCGATCACACCGATCGCAAACGGCATGTGGCGCATCCGCAGGCGCGGGTGACCGAAGCGTTCGGTGTAGTGCGACGGCCCGCCGAGCCAGCCGCACAAAAACCAGAACAGCTTGTCGCGTGCATCGGCCAGCGTGCTGCCGTGCACCGCGCGCAGCTCGCGGTAGGCGGGCTCGATGTCCATCAGATCGTAGAAGCGGTCGACCAGCGCGCGCACCGCGGCTTCGCCACCCACCCAGTCGAACGGGGTGGAGCCGCGGGCGCTGTCTTGATCAAGGTTTTCAGAAGTGTTCATGTGCTCAAACAGAACACCACGGAACCGGCTTTGCCGGGCCGCAGGTGCAGCCTCCTTGAAGGGGTGGCGCCGAACCCGGCGCGGAAATTTTCATGTGGGGGCTCGGCGCAAGGTTTCCACCACCGGGGTGCGCAGCACGCTGCGCAAGCCCCACCAGCCGGCCGCCAGCGCCAGTATCGCGCCCGCCAGACTGCCGGCCAGCGGCACCAGGGGCGAGGGGCTCCAGGTGAACTCGAAAGCGTAGCGCGCCAGCGCCCAGCCCACCGCCACCGCAACCACCGAGGCCAGGAAGCCGGCCAGCAGGCCGACGCCGATCAGCTCGGTGCGCTGCACCTGGCGCAGCAGCGCCGAGCCGGCGCCGACCGCCCGCAATATTGCGAACTCGCGCTCACGCTCGCCGCGTGTGGCGGTGATCGCCGCCAGCAGCACCACCAGACCGGCGGCCAGCGTGAAGGCAAACAGGAATTCCACCGCACCAATCACCTGGCCCAGCACCCGCTGCACCTGGGCGATGGTCTGGCTCGTGTCGACGCTGGTGATGTTGGGGAATTCGCGCACCAGGGTGTTGTCGAACTGCGGGTTGCCTTCGGGCGCGCGGAAAGCGCTGATATAGGTCACCGGCACATCGGGCAGTTCGGCGACCGGAAACACCACAAAGAAGTTGACCCGCATCGAACCCCAGTCCACCTTGCGCAGGCTGGTGATGCGCGCCTCGGCCACCTGGCCGGCGATGTCGAAACCCAGCCGGTCGCCCAGTTTCAGGCCCAGCTGGTCGGCCAGCCCCTCTTCCACGCTCAACGCGTTGGCCTCGTTGTCGGTCCAGTGCCCAGCCACCACCGGGTTGTGTGGCGGCAGCGTGGCGGTGTGGGAGAGGTTGAACTCGCGATCCACCAGGCGCTGCGCGCGGTCGCTGGTGAAATCTTCCGGCTTCACCGCTTTGCCGTTGATGCTCACCAGCCGGCCGCGGATCATCGGGTACCAGTCGAAGCGCTCCACGCCCGAGCTGCGCAGCTGCTGCTGGAACGCCGCGCCCTGCTCGGGCTGCACATTGATCACAAAACGGTTGGGCGCATCGGGCGGGGTGGCGTTGCGCCAGCTGGCGATCAGGTCGGTGCGCAGCAACACCAGCAGCACCAGCGCCATCAGACCGACCGACAAGGCGCTGATCTGCACCACGGCGTAGGCCGGTCGGGCGCTGAGCTGGCGCGTGGCCATGATGAGCGCGCGCGGCGCGGTGGACTCGTTCACGCTGGCACGCAGCAGCCGCACCGCGCCGTAGCTGGCCACCGCAAACAGCCCCACCGCCGCGGCAAAACCCCCGACAGCGATCGCGCCCAGCAGCAGGTCGCGGCTGGCGGCCAGCAGCAAGGCGGCGAATCCCAGCACGCCCAGACCCAGCACCGCCAGCGACGCCGGTTTGAGCTGGCCCACATCGCGCCGGATCACACGCAGCGGCGGCACCTGCGCGAGCTGCAGCACTGGCGGCAAACCAAAAGCCAGCATCAGGGTGAGCCCCATGCCCAGGCCCAGCAGCACCGGCTCGATGCCAGGGGCGGGCAGGCTGGCCTCCACCAGCCCGGCCAGCAGCAACACAAACACATGGTGCACCGCGTACCCGAGCACCACACCCAGCATGCTGGCACACAGGCCAACCAGCGCGAACTCCAGGGTGTAAGCCCGCGCCATCGTGGTCTGCGAGAGGCCGAGCACCCTCAGCATCGCGCAGTCGTCCAGGTGGCGCTGGGCAAAGCCACGCGCGGCGATCGCCACCGCCACCGCACACAGCAGGGCCGCAAGCAAGGCCACCAGGTTGAGAAATTTTTCGGCCCGCGCCAGCGTCTGCTGCATCTCGGGGCGCCCGCCCTGCAGCGACTCCAGCCGCAGGCCACGCACGCCCGGCTGCTCGATCTGCGCTTGCGCCCAGCGGGTGAACCGCGCCACCGCCCCGTCGTCGCCAGCCACCGCCAGGCGGTAGCTGAGCCGGCTTGCGGGTTGCACCAGGCCGGTGGCGGGCAGGTCGTCGGCATTGACCATGACACGCGGCGCAAAGCTCATGAAGCCGGCGCCGCGGTCGGGTTCGACCACAATGATCCGGCTGAGGGTGAAAGAAGCGTCGCCCAGCAGCAGCGGCTGCCCCATCTTGAGGTCAAGCGCCGCCAGCAAGGTGGCGTCCACCCAGGCGGTGCCGCGCGCGGGGATGTCGCGGGTCGCGGTATCGGCCGCACCGGGCGCCGCAGCCACCTGCACACTGCCGCGCAGCGGGTAGCCCGGGGACACCGCCTTGAGCGCCACCAGACGCGCCGCGCCGCCCAAGTCTTCAGGCGCCCGCCCCATGGTGGGAAAACCCAGCGTCTGCGCGGTCTGCAGGCCCAGCGAGCGGGCCTGCATTTCGAAACGCGGCGGTGTGGCGCTGTCGCTGCTGACCACCGCGTCGCCACCAATCAGTGCCCGCGCATCGCGTGCCAGCCCTTTCTGGAGCCGGTCGGCAAAAAACCCCACCGAGGTCAGCGCCGCCACCGCCAGCGTCACCGCCAGCACCAGCAGCCGCAACTCACCCGCCCGCCAGTCTCGCCACAGCGAGCGCCAACCGAGTTGCCAGAAAGAAGGAGGACGGTGTTCCATGCGGCGACCTTAGCGCATCCCCGTCAGGCCCGCCGGCCCGCGACCCATTGCGCCTGGGCACCCGACTCTTTGGCCCACCGCGGGCGCCTCGGTTCAGAGGGGAAGCAGAGCCGGAAATGCCGCGGAACTGGCTTTGCCAGGCCGCAGACATTGCCCCCTGGGGGGGTAACGCGCCGCAGGCGCGGCGCGGGGGGCATCACTTCGTCCCGAAGATGCGGTCGCCCGCGTCGCCCAGGCCAGGGACGATGTAGCCGTGTTCGTTCAGGCCGCGGTCGATGGCCGGGGTGAAGATGGGCACATCCGGGTGGTGCTCGTGAAAGGTGCGGATGCCTTCGGGGCAGGACACCAGGCAGACAAAACGGATCGAGCGCGGTCCGGTGGCTTTCAGGCGCGTGACCGCCGCCACCGCCGAGTTGCCGGTGGCGAGCATCGGGTCGAGCACGATCACGTCGCGCTCCTGCATGTCCTGTGGCATCTTGAAGTAGTACTCGACCGCCTGCAGCGTGGCCGGGTCGCGGTAGAGGCCGATGTGGCCGACACGCGCGGCGGGCAGGACCTGCAACATGCCGTCGAGCAAGCCATTGCCGGCGCGCAGGATGGAAGCCAGCACGATCTTCTTGCCGTCGATCATGCGCGAGGTCATGCGCTCCAGCGGTGTCTCGATCTCGACTTCCTGCATCGGCATGTCGCGGGTGAGCTCGTAGGCGAGCAGGATGCTGACCTCGTGGGCCAGCTCGCGAAAACTCTTGGTGCTGGTGTCTTTGCGGCGCATCAGCGTGAGCTTGTGCTGCACCAGGGGGTGGTCGATCAGGTGAACGTCTCGGCTCATGGGGAAATCTCGGGATGGGGAAAGGCGGTGCGCGGGTGCGGCTGGCGCCGGAGTTTTGAAGTGTAGAAGAGGCGCGGTGGTGTCGGCGCCCAGGCGCTCACACGCCGTCGGTGGCGCGCTCGTTAATGGTGGCGTTCACCGGCTCGGGCGGCACCGCATCCATCAGCAGGCGCTGCGGGTGGGCATAACAGAGGAACCGCTTGTTGGTTGCGCGGCCGATGGCACACAGCCCCACCCGCTGCGCCACCTCCAGCCCCATCTGCGTCATGCCGCTGCGCGAGATCACCACCGCCACGCCCATCTGCGCCGACTTGATCACCATCTCGCTGGTGAGGCGCCCGGTGGTGTAGAAAACCTTCGGCGCCTCTGGGGCGCGGGAACGACCGGCCCCAGCGGCGGGCAAGGTGTTCAAGGCCATCCAGCCGGCGATGGTGTCCACCGCGTTGTGGCGCCCCACATCCTCCACAAACAGCTGCAGCTCGGCATCCACAAACAGCGCGCAGGCGTGCACCGATCCGGCCGACTTGTAGGTGCTCTCCTTGAGGCGGATCGCGTTGACGATGCTGTAGAGCTGCGACTGGCGCAACACCGCTTCTTCGGGCAGGTGGATGCGGTCGATCTCGTCCATCAGGCTGCCGAACACGCTGCCCTGGCCGCAACCGGTGGTGACCACGCGTCTGGCGGTGCGCTCTTCGATGCGGTCGATGCCGTGCCGAGTCCTGACCGAGGCCGCACCCACATCCCAGTCCACGGTGATGGACTCGATCTCGTCGCTTGAGGTCACCAGCCTTTGGTTGAGCAGGTAGCCCAGCACCAGCCACTCGGGCTGCGCGCCCAGCGTCATGAGCGTGACCAGCTCGCGCTTGTCAACATACACGGTGAGGTCGCGCTCGGCCGGGATGGACACCTCCACCATCTCGCCAAATTCGTTGCGTGCCTGGACACCGTGGGTCAGCGGCGCCCGGGCCTGGGTGAGCAGGGGGTGGAGTAAATCCGGGCCGGAAACGTGTTGGGGGGTCACAGGCGCAGTGTAGCCAGCGCACGCTGCCTGCGCGGGCAGCGGGGTCTGCACGGTGGACCGATCAAGGGCCTTTGGCGGCCGCAGGCGTCAGGGTGCTTGGCGGCGAGACGGCGGTGGCCGGTGGCGAATGCGCGCCCGCCGCTTCGGCCGGTTTCTGATCGGCCACCGCGTACACAAACGGTCCCGGGTTCACACAAGCGCTGGCAGCCATCGGCTGCAGCGCTTTGCCATATTTGACGGCCAGGCGGTCCTGCACCTCACAGAGCTTGTACGAGTCGACCTTGTTGCCATGGTCGGCCTTGGCCTTGGCTTCGGCCGCCTTGGCTTTGGCCGCATCGTCCATGACGGGAACGGGCAGCTTGGCCTGAGCGGCAAATGCCAACAGCAGCGTGGACACGAGAAGCAAACGTTTCATGGGCGTCTTTCGATGACTGGAGATTTCGCAACAGGCCGCGTCAGACCTTGAGCGGCCGAGCGGCACCTGCCGGCCCTTCGCTGGCGCTGCGTTGTGCCGGGATCTTGCCGGCCTTGATGTCGTCGTACCAGAGCGCGTGGTGTTCCTTGGCCCAGGTTTCGTCCACATAGCCGGTCTTCATCGCCTTGAACGCGCCCTGCATGCCAATCGTGCCCATGTAGATGTGGCCGAGGAACATCGCCACCATCAGCGCCGAGGCGCTGGCATGCACCATGTGCGCCACCTGCATGTTGCCGCGGGTGAAATCGAACACCGGTACCAGGTGGTTGAGGAACAGGCCGGAGCCGACCACCACCAGACCAAACAGGAAAACGCCGGCCCAGAAGACCACTTTCTCGCCCGCGTTGAAACGGTGTGAAGGCACTTCACGGCCACCCAGCAGGCCACCACCCTTGAGCAGCCAGGTCAGGTCGCCCTTGCTGGGCAGGTTGTCGCGAACAAAAGTGGCGATGACCACCACCAGCGACACCGCAAACAAGGGACCGGTGAAGTTGTGCAGGTTCTTCAGTCCGTAGGCCAGCCAGCCGAACAGCGTGCTGCCGATCACCGGCAGCAGGAAGAACTTGCCAAATGCCATCACGATGCCGGAGACCGCCAGCAGGACGAACGCCGTCGCGTTGACCCAGTGCGCCGCGCGCTCCACATGGGTGAAGCGCTCGATCACCCGCCCGGTTTCCTTGCCATGCAGCGGGATCGTGCCCTTGGCCATGTAAAACAGCCCCAGGGCAATCACCACGATCAACAGCAACGAACCGCCGTAGGGAATGATCCAGCGGTTGCGCACCTGACGCCAGGCCTCACCGGCATTGGTCAGGCGCGAGCCGGGGTACTGCACAAACGGCTGGATCAGGTTGCCGGCTTCCAGCGCCGGCAGCGTGGAGGAACCGGTCACACCCTTGCCCACGTCGCGCCACATCGGCGCGTTGTTGCCCGGTTGCACCTGCCGGCGTTCGGCGTTGGTCTGCGCAGCGTAGCCCGGGTCGGTGTCGGCGCCGGGCGCGATCTCGAAGATGTTGGCGCTGCGAACACCACCCAGCTGCCCGGCGGCTACCGGCGCGGAGACCTCGGCCGGCGTTGGCGCGGGTGCGGTCTGGGCGCTGGCGGTGCCCAGGGCCAGCAGGCCGAGCGTGCACGCCAGCGGCGCCAGGGAGGTTCGGCACAGCCGGCGTGTGCCGGCGATCAATGACCTGATCATGGTGCGCGCTCCTTGTCAGTTGCTCATGCGGTTGTAGTCGTTCTGGCTGTACTGGGCGCGGGCCTTGAGCGCCTGCTGCCAGCCGGCCTGGTCACCGGCCTTCCAGCCCGGTGCCACAAACGGACTCGCTCCCACGCCCTCATAGGCGGCGCGGTCGGTCTTGACGCCGGTCGCCGTCTGCGGCACTTCGCCACAGGCCGACAAGGCCAGCGCCCCCAGCAACAGCGAAGCGGCGGAGAACAAACGCATGGAGTTCATGATTTTCCTCCCTTGGCGGTGCCGTAGGCGGTGCCCCAGCCCCAGACTTCAGCGCCCTTGCCACGCTGCACCACGCGGGTGCGAAGGATGTCGGCCACCACATCGCCATCACCGGCAAGCAGCGCTTTGGTCGAGCACATTTCGGCGCAGACCGGCAGCTTGCCTTCGGCCAGGCGGTTGCGACCGTACTTTTCGAACTCCGCCTGGCTGCCATGTTCCTCTGGGCCGCCGGCGCAGAAAGTGCACTTGTCCATCTTGCCGCGCACCCCGAAAGTGCCGGCCGACGGGAACTGTGGCGCGCCAAAAGGGCAGGCGTAGGAGCAGTAGCCGCAGCCGATGCACACATCCTTGTCATGCAACACCACACCCTCGTCGGTGCGGTAGAAGCAGTTGACCGGGCAGACCGCCATACAGGGCGCGTCGCTGCAGTGCATGCAGGCCACCGAGATCGATTTTTCGCCGGGCACACCGTCGTTGAGGGTGACCACCCGGCGGCGGTTCACGCCCCAGGGCACCTCGTGCTCGTTCTTGCAGGCGGTGACGCAGCCATTGCACTCG
>CAYRIT010000124.1:6599-8393 GCA_964424415.1 uncultured Hydrogenophaga sp. | reverse complement strand
GGACCATGGCTGAACTTTTGATCGATCGACACGGGGACACCGAGCGCTGGACGCTCAGCGATCCGGCCACGCGCAACGCCTTGAGCGATGCGATGGTGGTGGCGCTGTTCGAGGCCTGTCTGCGCGCCCGCCAGGACACCTCGCTGCGTGCGATCGTGCTCACCGGCGCGGGTGGCGCGTTTTGTGCGGGCGGCAGCCTCGGGCATTTCGCCAGCGCCATCGGCCAGCCGCTGGCGCCGGGCGAGAGCGATCCGCTGCTGGCCGCCAACCGCGCGTTTGGCGATGTGCTGCACGCTTTGTGTGAGCTGCCGCAGTGGCTGGTGTGCGCGGTCGACGGTGCGGCCATCGGCGGCGGGTTCGGGCTGGTGTGTTGTGCCGACCATGTGATCGCCACCGGGCGCTCGGTGTTCGCCACACCCGAGGTCACGCTGGGTCTGCCACCGGCGCAGATTGCGCCCTTCGTCTGGGCCCGCCTGGGCGACCGGGCGGCGCGGCGGTGTCTGCTGCAGGGCCTGAGCCTGCGCGCCGACGCGGCCATGGCCCTGGGCCTGGTGGATGAAGTCACCGCCGACGGTGAGCTGGAAATGACCTTGCAGGAGCGCCTGCAGCAGCTGCGCCGCGCCGCGCCGGGCGCTCTGGCCAGCACCAAACGCCTGCTGCAGCGGCTGCGCACCGACCCGCCCGACCTGCGCGACGAGGCCGCCATCGCTTTTGCAGCCGCCTTGCGCAGCAGCGAGGCCCAGGCCGGCCTGGCCGCGTTTGCCCGCAAACAGGCCGCACCCTGGGCGGAAGGCAGCAAGCCATGAAGACACTGCTGATCGCAAACAGAGCGGAGATCGCTCGCAGGGTCATCCGAACCGCGCACCACATGGGCATCGCCACCGTGGCCGTGTACTCGGAACCGGACCGCGATGCGCTGCATGTGCGCGAAGCGGGTCGCGCGGTGGCGCTCGGGGGCAGCAGCTCGGCCGATTCGTATCTGCGTGTCGACAAGCTGCTGGCGGCCGCGCGCGCCAGCGGCGCCGACGCAATCCACCCCGGCTACGGCTTCCTGAGCGAGAGCGCCGAGTTCGCCCAGGCGGTGATCGACGCCGGCTTGATCTGGGTCGGCCCGCCGCCAGCGGCGATCCGCGCGCTGGGCAGCAAGTCGGCTGCCAAGCAGCTCGCGCTGGCGCACGGCGTGCCCTGTCTGCCGGGCTACCACGGCGAGGCGCAGGACGACGACCGTTTGCAGGCCGAGGCGCAACAGATCGGCCTGCCGCTGATGGTGAAAGCGGTGGCCGGGGGCGGCGGGCGAGGCATGCGGCTGGTGACCGACTGGGCGCAGCTGCTGCCCGCACTCAAGAGTGCGCGGTCGGAGGCGCTGTCGGGTTTTGGCTGCGGGGATCTGCTGCTGGAGCGTGCGCTGCTCAACCCGCGCCATGTCGAGGTGCAGGTGTTTGCCGACGCACACGGCCATGCCATCCACCTCGGCGAGCGCGACTGCTCGGTGCAGCGGCGACACCAGAAGATCATCGAAGAGTCCCCCAGCCCGGCGGTCTCACCCGCGCTGCGCGACGCACTCGGCCGCTGCGCCGTGGCACTGGCCCAGGCCGCGGGCTATGTGGGTGCCGGCACGGTGGAATTTTTGCTGGATGAGGGCAGCCTGGAGGGGGGAAGGCCCGGTTTCGCCGCCGGGCCGCCCCAAGGCGAAACAGCCCCCTTGGGGGGCAGCGACCCGCGAAGCGGCGGAGCGTGGGGGCCCGGTTTCGCCGCCGGGCCGCCCCAAGGCGAAACAGCCCCCTTGGGGGGCAG
>CAYRIT010000124.1:0-6499 GCA_964424415.1 uncultured Hydrogenophaga sp. | reverse complement strand
GGCCCGGTTTCGCCGCCGGGCCGCCCCAAGGCGAAACAGCCCCCTTGGGGGGCAGCGACCCGCGAAGCGGCGGAGCGTGGGGGCCCAATTTCTATTTGATGGAGATGAACACGCGCCTGCAGGTCGAGCACCCGGTCACAGAAATGTTGACCGGGCTGGATCTCGTCGAGTGGCAGCTGCGCGTGGCACGCGGCGAACCGCTGCCGATCACGCAGGAGCAGGTGCAGCTTCGCGGCCACGCCATCGAGGTGCGCCTGTGCGCCGAAGACGAGCACTTCACCCCGCACACCGGCGAGGTGCTGCGCTTCGAGCCGCCGGCCGAAGACGCCGGCCTGCGGTTCGACCATGCGCTGGCGCAAGGTCTGGTGGTCACGCCCCATTACGACGCCATGCTCGGCAAGCTGATCGCCCACGCGCCCACGCGCGACGAGGCCATCGACCGGCTCACACACGCGCTGGGACAGACGGTGGTGCTGGGCCTTCCGACCAACCGCGCATTCCTCGCCGCGTGTCTGCAACACCCGGTGTTTCGCGCTGGAGCGGCCACGATCCCTTTCCTGCAACACCATGCCGAGGGCTTGCGCGAAACGCTGCGGGCACAGAGCGCAGCGCCCCGGATCGCCGCCGCGCTGGCGGTGTTGTATGCCGGCAGCGCGCCCGCCCCAAGCCTGCCGTGCCCCTACCCCCGCTCGCTGCGCCTGGCCTGGGGGGCTGACGATGTGAGCACCCTGGTGGTGCAGGCGCTGGGTGCGGGCGAGGTGCGGGTCCACACCGCAGGTGGCGGCGAACACCGCGCCCAGGTGCAGCTGGCCTGCAACGGCCAGCAACGCATCGCGCTCGACGGCGTGGACTGGCGCGTGCGCGCGGTGCCGGTGGGCACGGGGCGCTGGCAGGTGCAGCTGGCGGGTGGTGCGGGTGGAGTCTGCACCGAGCTGTGGCTGGACGATCTGAGCCACACCGCGGCCCAGGCGGGCGGAGCCGGCGGGCAGTCTCAGGAGCTGCGCGCGCCGTTCAACGGCAAGCTGCTCGCGGTGCACGCGGCGGTGGGCCAGGCGGTTGCGCGCGGCGAGGCGCTGCTGGTGATCGAATCCATGAAACTCGAACACAGCCTGGCCGCGCCGCGCGATGTGGTGGTGGCCGAGCTGCTGGTGCAGCCCGGTGCGCAGGTGGCGCCCGGACAGCTGCTGCTGCGTTTTGAGCCCGGAACACCCCCATGAACACGCCCGACATCGACGCCTTCACCCTTGAGGACCGGCGCGCCCTGATCGACACCGTCACGCGCTTTGCGCGCGACGCGGTGGCGCCCCACGTCACCACCTGGGACGCGGCCGGCGAATTCCCGCGCGGGCTCTACCGCCAGGCCGCCGACATCGGCCTCCTCGGTCTGGGCTACCCCGAGGCCCTGGGCGGCACGCCCGCGCCCTGGACGCTGCGCAACGCGGTCACACAGACGCTGGCCCGCGTGGGCGGCAGTGGCGGCGTGATGGCCAGCCTGTTCTCCCACAACATCGGTTTGCCCCCGGTGCTGGCCCACGGCTCGGCGGCCTTGCAGGCGGCGGTGGTGCCGCCGGTGCTGCGCGGTGAGCACATCGCCGCGCTGGGCATCACCGAGCCCGGTGGCGGTTCCGACGTGGCCAGCCTGCGCACCACCGCCCGGCTTGACGGCGATCACTACACGGTCAACGGCGAGAAGGTGTTCATCACCTCGGGCATGCGCTGCGACTGGATCACGCTGGCGGTCCGAACTGACCTGGAGCCCCCACGCTCCGCCGCTTCGCAGGTCGCTGCCCCCCAAGGGGACTCGGTCACCCTGGGGCGGCCCGGCGGTGACCGTTCCCGTGGCGCACATGGCATCTCCATGCTGCTGGTGCCGTGTGACGCACCGGGTGTCTCGCGCACCCGGCTCGACAAGATGGGCTGGCTGTGTTCGGACACCGCCCACCTGCGGTTCGACAACGTGCGTGTGCCGGCCAGCCACTTGCTGGGCGAGGAGGGCGCCGGCTTTCGCATCATCATGGCCAACTTCAACAGCGAGCGTCTGGCCATGAGCGCGATGGCGCTCGGCTTTGCCCAGGCCTGTTTTGACGAGGCGCTGGACTGGGCGCGCCAGCGCCAGACCTTCGGCGCGCTGCTGATCGAGCGCCAGGTGGTCCGCCACAAACTCATGGATATGCAGATGCGCATCCAGTCCACCCAGGCCTGGGTCGATGCGCTGGGCGCGCGGGCCGATGCCGGTGACACCGGGGCGGACTGGGTGGGGCAGGTGTGTCTGCTCAAGAACCACGCCACCCAAAGCATGCAGTTCTGTGCCGACGCCGCGGTGCAGATCCTCGGCGGCATGGGCTACATGCGCGGCACCGTGAGCGAGCGCATCTACCGCGAAGTGAAGGTGATGACCATCGGCGGCGGCGCCGAGGAGATCATGAAAGAACTCGCTGCACGACAATCGGGCCTATGAGCAAAAGCCCACCCATCCCGGCCGAATTCGAACCCGAGTTTGTCGCGGGCCTCAAAAACATCTTTGAAGACCGAATTGTCTTCAACCGGGTGCTCGGGCTCAACATCACCAGCCTCCGTCCCGAGCGCGTGGTGGCCACCATCGCGATGAAGCCCGAGCTGATCGGCCACTACGCCCACAACCGACTGCACGGCGGCGTGATCAGCGCCGGGCTCGACGCCATGGGTGGTCTGGCCTGCATGGCCGCGATCGGTGCGCGCCACATGAACGAAGCGCCCGACCAGCGCCTGCTGCGTTTTGCCAAGCTGGGCACCATCGATCTGCGGGTGGACTACCTGCGTCCCGCCGTCGGCGAGTGGTTCGAGCTGCGCGCCGAGGTGATGCGGCTGGGCTCGCGTGTCGCCTCCACCCGCATGGAGTTTCTCGGTGCCGACGGCAAGCTGCTGTGCTGCGGCTCGGGCGCCTACATCGTTTCGTGAGACGCCCAACCACCATCCCGTTCGGGCTGAGCCTGTCGAAGCCCGTGCGCAGCCAGCGCCTGCTGCGCTGGACCCGCCTGCTGTGGGCCGCGCCCAACTCGCTGCTCGGCCTGCTGCTCGGTCTCGTCTGGTGGCTGGCCGGCGGCCAGGCGCAGCGGGTGGACGGCGTGCTGGAGCTGGCCTTGCCAGACCGTCCACCCAAGGCTGGCACCGTTCGATGGCAACTGCCGTTTGCCGCCATCACCCTCGGCCATGTGGTGCTCGCGGTCAACGCACACGAAATGCACCGATGGCGCGCGCACGAGCGGGTGCATGTGGCGCAGTACGAGCGCTGGGGCCCGCTGTTGCTGCCGGCCTATCTCGCGTCGAGCCTCTGGCAGTGGGCGCAGGGCCGGCGCGCCTATTGGGACAACCGCTTCGAGGTGGAGGCGCGGCGGGTTGGCGGGTGCTGATCGGCCGGTTGCGACCCATTGCTATCCTTCGCCCATGATTCTCAAAGCGGTTCGTTAAGGCACAAGGGCGAGGGCATCGAGTGGACTGGCAGTGCCGCCCGCCGCCACTTTCAGCACGTGGGTGTAGATCATGGTGGTTGATACGTCGCTGTGCCCCAGCAGCTCTTGTACCGTGCGAATGTCGGTACCCGATTGCAGCAAGTGCGTTGCAAAGCTGTGTCGCAGGGTATGCACGGATACGGGCTGGTGTATGCCCGCCTTGGGCACAGCCACCTTGAGGGCGCGCTGCAAACGCTCTTCAAACAAATGGTGCCTGCGCTCGACGCCACTGCGCGGGTCTATTGACAGCGTTGGCGAAGGAAACATCCAAAACCATGCCCAAGTAGAGCCCACCTTGGGGTACTTGATGTCCAACGCATGCGGTACCTCAACGCCACCGCGTTGCGCCTGCCGGTCTGCTTCCCATAGTGCGCGAGCTGCCAGCATTTGCACACGCAACGCAGGTGCCAATGAGCGGGGCAGCATCACCACGCGGTCTTTGTTGCCCTTGGCTTCGCGCACGATTACCGCATGCCGATCGAAGTCCACATCCTTCACCCGCAAGCGCATGCCTTCCATCAATCGCATGCCGGTGCCATACAGCAGACGTGCCAACAGAGCGGTAATGCCATCCATCTGCGCCAAAAGGCCTGCCACTTCGTCCTTGGTTAACACCGAGGGAATGCGCTTGGTCTGTTGAGGCCGCCCAATGTTGTTCAGCCAAGGCAAGTCAATACTCAACACTTCACGGTACAAAAACAGCACCGCACTGAGCGCTTGGTTGTGTGTGGAGGCAGAAACTTTGCGTTCGTTGGCCATCATGCTCAAAAACGCCTCTACGTCCTTTACACCCATGTCACGCGGATGGCGCATGCCACCGGGCTGGGTGGCGCTCCAGCGGATGAAAAATCGAGCCCAGTACAGGTATGCTTTTTCGGTCTTGAGGCTGTAGTGCATGTACCGAATCCGCTCCCGCACTTGATCGAGCAAGCGAGTTGACTGCAACACAGGAGTGCCGGGTTTCATGGAAAATTTATACCTGGTGTTTTATACAGTGTATGGGCTTGAAACCCAGTGTGCAAGCGGTTTTCCGCAATTTTTCAAAAAGGATGTATCGTCGAGCACCAGGTGTATCCACCGGGTTTTGCCGTCTACATTACGTTAGACATCATGAGTAACGCAGTACCCGCCGAGATTTCGGTACAGCTATCACTGGCTCTCAACGCCATCGAGCGTCATCTGGAATCAACGTTGCTGGCCGTGCATTTGTACGGCTCTGCACTGGACGGTGGCCTGAAGCCATACAGTGATATTGATTTGCTGGTTACTGTGGCTGCACGGCTCGATGAGACTGTCCGACAAGCCCTGGTCGTAGATCTCTTGGAAATTTCTGCCTCCCCTGGCCAAAGTGAGGCTCTCCGCGCCTTGGAAGTTACCATCGTCGTGCATGGTGATGTTGTCCCTTGGCGTTATCCGGCCAGACGGGAACTGCAATTCGGGGAGTGGCAGCGTAAGGACATTCTTGCGGGCATCTTCGAGCCCGCCACAACCGATGTTGATCTGGCTATTCTGCTAACTAAAGTAAGGCAGCATAGCCTTGCATTGGCAGGTTCGGCCGCAGAGGATTTCTTTAACCCAGTTCCGGAAGGCGATCTATTCAAGGCATTGAGCGACACTCTGAAACTATGGAATTCGCAGCCGGATTGGGAAGGCGATGAGCGGAATGTAGTGCTTACCTTGTCTCGCATTTGGTACAGCGCAGCAACCGGCAAGATCGCACCGAAGGATATCGTTGCCAACTGGGCAATGGAGCGTCTGCCAGATCAACATAAGCCCGTACTGCTTGAAGCCCGGCAGGCTTATCTTGGACAAGGAGAAGATTGCTTGGCCTCACGCGCGGATCAGTTGGCGGCGTTCGTTCACTTCGTGAAACATGAAGCCACTAAATTGCTTGGTGCCATGCCAGTGATGTCTAACAATTCATTCAAGCCGAACCCGCTTCGCGGGTCGGCTTAATTCAGGTGTTAGGCGGCAGTCATGTCTCGCTTCGAGGTTGCGTACTTGGGGAACGTGAACAACTGCCGTACCGAGGCTGAAATCATGGATTCGCTGGCTGCTTCAGGATCGGATCCAACCTGCGCCATCGTCTACGATTCCGGTGGCGGCATGAAGGTTGAATACCTCCCTCAGGGTCAAGAGCTACAGGCTGATCCGGCCTTCAGCGAGGCCCTAAACAACGCGTGGAATGGCCTGCTTCGCTACGTAAATCGCTGCGGTGACAACCCGCCACCTGGATTGACGGCTGCCGGATTGTCGCTGTGGCTCATGGAGAAGTCCGACGGCACCGCAATGGGCACCAAGTTTCGATGAAACTGCCACCTAACTACGCGTTCGAGCGGACCGTGAAATGTTGCGGCTGGCGCGCCGCTCGCGTGCGGAATCATTTTACGCTCGCGGCGCGCTGGCACGGCCTCGCGCGGCCCGCTCAACGCGGACGTTAGGTGCACTACAAATGAGGCTCGCGGTTCTCGCCGGTGTACTGGCAGTCGCCGCTGCCGTAGTCTTCTTTCGCTCCAGAGTGGCCGAGCACCGCACGTATGACGATGTGCCCGGGCGCCTTAAAGAACTGAGAGACAATAGCGATCCCACGGCATTCTTTGGCTTCCACACGCGAGACGTAGACGCGCTCTACTTCGTCTATGAGAACGGCGCGCTATTCTTAGACTACGAGCTGTATAACTCGCCAAAAGAAGGATATGCCGCGCCTTTTCGAAAGACCGCGGCGGCGCACGGATTTTCAGTGACAACCACGAGTTACGATCAAGTCCACACCGTGCTTCGCATTCAACTGTCCTCGGTCGAATCGGAGGCGGCTGAGCAGGCCTATGGCATCGCTCATGACCTATTTGGCATCAAGCGGGCGACAAGACTAGAGTTCCTGCCGTAGTGCACCTAACACCTCGCTGGAGCGCGGCCGTGACGGATAAAGTGCCAACACAACGGGTCTGCGCGCGGCGCGCTCAGCTCAATCGTTAGACAGCGGCTTGACGGAACTGCGGTACCCCGCGACA
>CAYRIT010000123.1:0-8675 GCA_964424415.1 uncultured Hydrogenophaga sp. | reverse complement strand
GCTGACCTCTTGCATGCCATGCAAGCGCTCTCCCAGCTGAGCTATACCCCCACGGGGCTTGCCAATCTGTATCGGAATCTTTCAATTCCGGTGCGTTTCAGCAAGCCTCGAATTATAGGACATTTTTTCACGCATTCTGCAGACGCTGCAAAACAGTTTCACGATGCAGCAGTTCCAGCACCGCATCGAGCGACGGCGTCTGCGGTGTGGCCATCAGCAGCACCCGCACCGGCATCGCCAGCTGCGGCATTTTCAACCCGTGCGCTACCAGGGTTTCCTTGATGGCAGCCGCGAGACCGGGCTTGTCCCAGGCGCAGGTGGCGAGCTTCTCGACCAGCGTGTTCACGGCGGCTTTCACCCCATCGGTCAGATGCAAAGCGAGATCTTCGGCGCTGGGTGTCACCGCCACATAAAACGCACGCGCCCACTGGGCGAGTGCCACCGTGGTGTCGCACCGGTCCTTGAACAGGCCGCAGATGCGCGGCAGGCGGTCATCGACGGTGATGCCCTGTCTGGCCAGCTGCTCTGCCACCAGCGGCGCAAGCGCCGCATCGTCCATCGCCTTGAGATGCTGGGCGTTGACCCACCGCAGCTTGGCATCGTCGAACTGCGCGGCGCTGCGGCCGAGGTGGTCGAGGTTGAACCATTCGAGGAACTGCGAGCGGCTGAAAATCTCGTCGTCGCCGTGGCTCCAGCCCAGGCGCGCGAGGTAGTTCACCATGGCATCGGGCAGGTAGCCTTCGTCACGGTACTGGGTGACGGGTTTGGCACCGTTGCGCTTGCTCATCTTCTCGCCCAGCTCGTTGAGCACGGTGGGCAGGTGGGCGTAAACCGGTGGTTCGTGGCCGAGCGCGCGGAAGATGTTGATCTGGCGCGGCGTGTTGTTCACGTGGTCGTCGCCACGGATCACATGGGTGATCGCCATGTCGATGTCGTCGACCACGACGCAGAAGTTGTAGGTCGGTGTGCCGTCGGGTCGCGCGATCACGAGATCGTCGAGTTCGTCGTTGCGGATCTCGATCAGGCCCTTGACCTTGTCGTCCCACGCCACCACACCACCTTGCGGGTTCTTGAAGCGCAACACGGGTTTGACGCCCTCAGGCACCGGCGGCAACACCTTGCCCGGCTCGGGCCGCCAGGTGCCGTCGTAGCGCGGCTTTTCTTTTGCGGCCATCTGGCGCTCGCGCAGGGCATCGAGCTCGGTCATGCTCATGTAGCAAGGGTAGACGTGGCCGGCCGCCACCAGCTCGGCGAGCACGGCCTTGTACCGGTCCATGCGCTGCATCTGATAGAACGGGCCTTCGTCGTGATCCAGGCCGAGCCACTGCATACCTTCCAGGATCACGTCCACCGCGGCCTGCGAGGAACGCTCCAGATCGGTGTCCTCGATGCGCAGGATGAAGGTGCCGCCCGAGGCACGGGCGAAAGCCCAGGGGTACAGCGCCGAGCGGATGTTGCCCAGGTGGATGAAGCCGGTGGGGGACGGGGCGAAGCGGGTGCGGACGGTGGTCATGTTCAAAGCGAGGAAAGTCCACGGTCCAGATCGGTCGTGATGTCGTTCAGGTGTTCGAGTCCCACCGCGACGCGGATCAGACCCTGCGTCACGCCCGCCGCGGTTCGCTGGGCTTCGGTGAGGCGGCCATGCGAGGTGCTCGCCGGGTGCGCCACCAGGGTCTTGGTGTCGCCCAGGTTGGTCGACAGCGAGAGCAGCTGCATGGCGTCGAGCACATGGAAGGCGCGTTCGCGGGCCTGCGCCCCATCCGCCGCACCAACCTCGAACGCCAGCACCGCACCGCCACAGCCCGACTGCTGCGCCATGGCCAGGGCGTGCTGCGGGTGGCTGGGCAGGCCGGGGTAGAACACACGAGCCACGGCAGGGTGCGATTCCAGCCACCGTGCCAGTGCCAGCGCGCGCTCGGACTGCGCACGCATGCGAATGTCCAGCGTCTCCAGGCCCTTGAGCACCACCCACGCATTGAACGGCGAGAGTGTCATGCCGGCGCTCTTGAGCACCGGCAGAAAGGTCTTGGTCACCATTTCCTGGCTGGCGCAAAGCGCACCGGCCATCACCCGGCCTTGGCCATCGAGGTACTTGGTGCCCGAATGGACCACGATGTCGGCACCCAGCGCCATGGGGCGCTGCAGCACCGGGGTGGCAAAACAGTTGTCCACACAGAGCAGCGCACCGGTGTTGTGCGCGATGTCGGCCAGGGCGCGGATGTCACACACCTCGGTCAGCGGGTTGGTGGGTGTCTCGGCAAACAGCAGCCGGGTGTCGGGTGTCACCGCCGCGCGCCAGGCCGCCACATCAGTCTGCGACACAAAGCTGGACGACACACCGAACTTCGCCAGGTCGGTGCCAATCAGCTTGATGGTGGAGCCGAACATGGAGCGCGAACACACCACGTGATCGCCGGCCTTGAGCAGGCCCAGGCACATCATCAGGATGGCCGACATGCCCGAGGCGGTGGAAATGCAGGCTTCGGCACCCTCGAGCGCGGCCAGGCGCCGCTCGAAACTGGCCACGGTGGGGTTGCCGTAGCGGCCGTAGGTGAAGCCTTCTTCATCGCCGGAGAAGCGGCGCGCCGAGGATTCGGCCGATGGCTGCACGTAGCCACTGGTGAGAAACAGTGCCTCGGAATTTTCCCCGTAGTGGCTGCGTTCGCTGGCCACACGCACCGCCAGCGTGTCGCGCTGCCAGTCGGGGTGGGCGTCGGTGTTGGAGAATCGATGGCTCATGAAGGCGGGGTTGAAATAGATGTGGGGAGAGACGGCGGCGGATCAGCCCGGCTGGGCGTTGGGCAGGGCCAGACGCGAGTTGTCGTCCTCGCCCTCTTCCGCCTGATCGCGCCCCTGGTTGAGCTGAGCGATCTGCTCGACCGTGATGTCGCCGGTGACGTAGACGCCGTCAAAACACGAGGCGTCAAATCCATCCAGGGCCGGGTTGATCGAACCAATCGCCTGCTTCATCGCGTCCACGTCCTGGTAGATCAGAGCGTCGCAGCCGATGGTGGCGCGCACTTCGTCCACCGTGCGATCGTGCGCCACCAGTTCGTTGGGCGTGGGCATGTCGATGCCATAGACGTTGGGAAAGCGCACCGGTGGTGCGGCACTGGCCAGGTACACCTTGCGCGCACCGGCGTCGCGTGCCATCTGCACGATCTCACGGCTGGTGGTGCCGCGCACGATGGAATCGTCAACCAGCAGCACATTGCGGCCGCGGAACTCGCTGGCAATCACATTGAGTTTCTGGCGCACCGATTTTTTTCGCACGCCCTGACCCGGCATGATGAAGGTGCGGCCCACATAGCGGTTCTTCACAAAACCTTCTCGGTACGGCAGGCCCAGCAGCTGCGCCAGCTCCATGGCGCTGGGGCGCGAGGACTCGGGGATGGGGATCACCACGTCGATCTGGTTCGGCGGCACCGTGGAGATCACCCGCTTGGCCAGCGTCTTGCCCAGGTTCAGGCGCGCCTGGTAAACCGAAATGCCGTCCAGCACCGAGTCGGGCCGCGCGAGGTAGACGTATTCGAAGATGCAGGGGTGGTGGCTGGATTGGTCGGAACACTGATGGAAATGCATGCTGCCGTCGTGTGGCACAAACAGCGCCTCGCCCGGCTGGACGTCGCGCAGCAACTCGAAGCCCGTGCCCTCCAGCGCAACCGATTCGCTGGCCACCATCACGCCACCCGCGCCCCGGCCCACACACATCGGCCGGATGCCAAACGGATCGCGAAAGGCCAGCAGTCCGTGGCCGGCGATCAGCGCGATCACCGCGTAAGAACCCCGCACCCGCTGGTGCACACCGCGCACCGCCTCGAACACATCGGCCGGCTTGAGCGTGATGCCGCGCGAGACGCGCTCCAGTTCGTGGGCCAGCACGTTGAGCAACACCTCGGAATCGCTGTCGGTGTTGATGTGGCGGTGATCGGTCTGAAACAGCTCCTGTTTGAGGGTCTGTGCGTTGGTGAGGTTGCCGTTGTGCACCAGCGTGATGCCAAACGGCGCGTTCACATAGAAGGGCTGCGCCTCTTCCTCGCTGTAAGCATTGCCCGCCGTCGGGTAACGCACCTGCCCCAGGCCGCTGGAGCCTGGCAAGCCGCGCATGTTGCGGGTGCGAAAGACGTCGCGCACCATGCCCTTGGCCTTGTGCATGAAGAACTTGCGGTTCTGTTCCGTGACGATGCCCGCCGCATCCTGCCCGCGGTGCTGCAGCAGGAGCAGCGCGTCGTAAATCAGCTGATTGACCGGCGCCTGGCTGACCACGCCCACGATTCCACACATGTTCGAATCCTCGAAGAGAAAAATAGCTCAGCGCAGATGCCGCGCCACCGCTTCCGGCAGCACCGGCTTGAGCGCGTGCAAGGAGGCGTTGAGTGTCTGCGCCACCGGCGAGGCCTGCCAGCCGGCCTGAGCACTCATCGGCAACATCCCCACCACCACCGCCACGCCCAGCAAAATCACCAGGCCGCGCAACACACCAAACACACCACCCAGCAACCGGTCCACCGGGCTCAATCCGACCGACGCAACCAGCTTCTTGACCAGCCACGACAGCAGGCCGGCGGTGAAAGCGACCGCAACGAACACCAGCACAAATCCAGCCGCCAGACGCAGCGCCTCCGCGGCGCCGTCCATCGGCAACAGCCGGCCCGCCGGCTCGGCCCATACCTGGGCCAGCACAAACGCCAGCACCCAGCCCGCCACCGACAACACCTCGTACACCAGCCCGCGCCACAGCCCCACCAGCGCGGACACCAGCAACACCGCAAGCAAGGTCCAGTCGATCCAGGTCATGGGCGAGCCGTTTTCGCCAGGTGGCGCGTCACAGCGTGAGGATGGCCGCTGGCAGCCCCAGGGTCTTGATCCGCGCGGCCACCTTCTCGGCCTCGGCGCGGCTGTCGAACGGGCCCACCCGCACCCGGATGCGCTGGCCCTGAGGTGTCTCGGCCACATGGGTGTAGGTCTTCAATCCCGCGCGCTCCAGCTTGCTGCGCACCTCGCGTGCACCCGCGGCCTCGGCAAACGCCCCCACCTGCACCACCAGGCGCTCGCTGCCCGCGGTCTGTTTTTCCGCAGCGGGCTTCTCCGCGACAGCCTTCTCGGCCGGCTTGCCCTCCAGCAGCGCGCGCGCCCGGTCAGCGTCGCCGCTCGCGGGTGCGGTCTTGCCCTGCACCTTGGGGGGCGCCACTTCGGGTTTTTCTGCGGCTGTTTGAACCGGTTTTTCCGATGGCTTGTCAGCGGGTTTTTCAGCCGATTTGGGCGGCGCGGACTCCACCACCTCTTCGCGCGCGCCCAGGCTCTCCTTGGCGGCCACACTCGGCTCGGCCGGCTTCGCCGGCGCGCTCTTGGCCGCCTCTTTGGACACAGGCGCTGCGGGCAGCACAGGTTTGGTGGTTTTGGCGGGGATATCGATCGGAATGTCGACCGAAATGGGCCGCGGCTCGGTGTCGAACAGCAGCGGGAAGCCGATCACACCCAGCAGCACCAGCACGGCCGCACCGATCAGCCGATGGCGGGCGCGCCGGCGCACCGCCTCGATGCTCTGGGGCGGCGGCGGTGGCGCTTTGCCGGGGGCGCTGGAGCGGGATGCAAACATGGGCGGGAATGGCCTGGCGAGCGGAGCGCTGCGCCCGGCACAGAAGAAAATGCCGTCAGGCGGACAGGTGCTTGGCGCTCAATCGGGGCACGCCGTCTTGCAAGACGGCCCCCACGGTGAGGAAGGATCCGAAGACCACAATTCTATCAGCGGGGTCTGCCGCGGACACCGCCGCCTGCAGGGCCAGCTGCGGGCTCGCATGGCACCCCGCCACGCGGGCAGCGCCCGTGCCCACCGGGCCGGGCAACGCAGCCAGGCGCTGGCCCAGCTCGGCCGCGGTCGCGGCGCGCGGCGACGGCAGATCACACACATGCCAGCGGTCGATCAGGGGGCTGATGCGCGCCAGCATTGCGCTCAGGTCCTTGTCGGCCATGGCGCCGAACACCGCGTGGGTGGTCGGGTAAAAGCCCATGGCATCCAGATTTTCGGTGAGCGCGGCCACCGAGTGCGGGTTGTGTGCCACGTCGAGCACCAGTGCCGGTGAGCCCGGCACGATCTGGAAGCGCCCCGGCAGCTCGACCAGCGCCAGCCCGTTGCGCACCGCCTGGGCGGTCACCGGCAGGCGCGGGCGCAAGGCCTCCAGCGCGGCCAGCACGCCCGAAGCGTTCAACAGCTGGTTGGCGCCGCGCAACGCCGGGTAAGCGAGGCCGCTGTAGCGCCGACCGCCGTGCGAGGGATGCATGGCCCAGCCCCACTGCTGCTGGTCGCCGGCAAAATGGAAGTCATGACCGACGCGCCAGAGCCGTGCGCCCACCTCCAGTGCGCGATCGAGCACACTTTGTGGCGGCGTCGGGTCGCTCACCACCACCGGGCGGCCGGTGCGCATGATGCCGGCCTTCTCGTAGCCGATGGCCTCGCGGTCGTTGCCCAGCAAGGCCACGTGATCCAGGGCGATGGAGGTGATGACGGCGCAGTCCGCGTCGACGATGTTCACCGCGTCCAGCCGCCCGCCCAGACCGACTTCCAGGATGGCCACATCGATGCCGCTGCGCGAGAGCGTGCGCAGGATGGCCAGGGTGGTGAATTCGAAATAGGTCAGGCTGACGGCGCTCTCGCCTTCTCCGCCCAGGCGCGCTACCTCCACCTCGGCAAACGCGGGCAGCAGCTCGTCGGCGGCCACCGCCTCACCACCGATGCGGCAGCGCTCCTCGAAATGCACCAGGTGCGGCGAGGTGTAGACACCGGTGCGAAACCCGGCTTCGCCGTACACCGCTTCCAGCATCACGCAGGTGGAACCCTTGCCGTTGGTGCCCGCCACGGTGATCACCGGGCACGGCATCACCAAGCCCATGCGCCGGGCCACGGTCTCGACCCGGTCCAGCCCCAGCTCGATACCGCTGATGCCTTGCGGGTGCAGGCGTTCGCAGTGGGCCAGCCATTCGGCCAGGGTCGTCGGGTAATCGGGGAGATCGATGTTCAGCATGGCCGGGATTGTCCCACCCGCGCCAGGCACCCAATGCGGCTGAGGGACAATCTCCGCATGACCACGCTCTACGGCATCCCCAACTGCGACACGGTGAAAAAGGCCCGCGTCTGGCTCAACGAGCACGGCGTGGCGCACGACTTTCACGATTTCAAGAAATTCGGCGTGCCCGAGGCGGCGCTCGACCAGTGGCTGGCCCAGCTCGGCTGGGACGTGCTGGTGAACCGCAAGGGCACAACCTGGCGCCAGCTCGACGAAGCCACGCGGGCTGCCGTGGTCGATGCCGCCAGCGCCCGCGCTGTTCTGTTGGCCCACGCCAGCCTGATCAAGCGCCCGGTGGTGCGGTGGTCCGACCAGGCCGATGGCGTGACGGTGGGTTTTGATGCAGCCGGCTGGCAAGGCCGCGCCGCCTAGAATTCCCCATTCACCCTCTCTCGGACCCCCTCCCGCATGACCACCCAGCAGATCGACGGCGTGACCGTCACCACCCAGGCCAACGTCTATTTCGATGGCAAATGTGTCAGCCACGGCATCACGCTGCCCGACGGCAGCAAAAAATCAGTGGGGGTTGTGCTGCCGGCCCAGCTCACCTTCGGCACCACTGCGCCCGAGGTCATGGAGTGTGTGGCCGGTGGTTGTGAATACAAGCCCGCTGGCACCGATACCTGGCTGGCGATCGGCCCCGGTGACCGGTTCAGCGTGCCCGGCCACTCCAGTTTCGACATCCGCGTGAGCGAAGCCTTCCACTACATCTGCCACTACGGCTGAACAGCAACACACCATGGCCACCATTCTTCAACACCTGCCCATCCAGCAAAAAGTCGGCATCGCCTTCTCCGGCGGTCTGGACACCTCCGCCGCCCTGCTCTGGATGAAACAAAAAGGCGCGATCCCCTACGCCTACACCGCCAACCTCGGCCAGCCCGACGAGCCCGACTACGACGACATCCCGCGCAAGGCCATGGAATACGGCGCCGAGCAGGCGCGGCTGATCGACTGCCGCAGCCAGCTCGCGGCAGAGGGTATCGCCGCGCTGCAGTGCGGCGCCTTCCACATCACCACCGCGGGGGTCACCTACTTCAACACCACACCGCTGGGCCGCGCGGTGACCGGCACCATGCTGGTGGCAGCGATGAAAGAAGACGACGTCAACATCTGGGGCGACGGCAGCACTTACAAGGGCAACGACATCGAGCGCTTCTACCGCTACGGCCTGCTCGCCAACCCCAGCCTGAAGATCTACAAACCCTGGCTCGACCAGCTGTTCATCGACGAGCTCGGTGGCCGCGCCGAGATGAGCGCCTTCATGACGGCCAACGGATTTGGCTACAAGATGAGCGCCGAGAAGGCCTACAGCACCGACAGCAACATGCTCGGCGCCACCCACGAAGCGAAAGACCTGGAGCACCTGAACAGCGGCATTTCCATCGTCAACCCCATCATGGGTGTGGCGTTCTGGAAAGACGAGGTCGAAGTCAAGCGCGAGACCGTGACCGTGCGCTTCGAAGAAGGCCAGCCGGTGGCCCTCAATGGCAAGACCTTCGACTCGCTGGTCGATCTGATCCTGGAGGCCAACCGCATCGGTGGCCGCCACGGCCTGGGCATGAGCGACCAGATCGAGAACCGCATCATCGAAGCCAAGAGCCGCGGCAT
>CAYRIT010000122.1:0-8726 GCA_964424415.1 uncultured Hydrogenophaga sp. | reverse complement strand
CCGGGCCGACCATCCAGCCCACACGCAGGCCGGGCGAGAGCACCTTGGAGAGCGATCCGCAGTGCACAAGCCGGTCGCGGCTGCCAGGCACTTCGCTGCTGAGCGCCAGCAAGCTGGGCGGCGGCGGCGCGCCAAAATACAGATCTCCATAGGGATCGTCTTCCACGATCAGTGTGTTGTGCTTCACCGCCATCTCCAGCACACGCCGACGCCGCTCCAGGCTGAGCGTGGCGCCACTGGGGTTGCCGAAGGTGGGGATGAGATACACAAATTTGGGTTTGTGCTCCGCGATCAGCTGCTCCAGAGCGTCGGTCTGCACGCCGTCACCGTCGATGGGTGCGCTGATGAGCTGCGCACCATAGAGCCGGAAACACTGGATGGTGGCGAGAAAAGTCGGGCCCTCGACGATCACCTTGTCGCCGGGCGAGATCAGCGTCTTGCCCAGAAGGTCCAGCGCCTGCTGGCTGCCGGTGGTGACAATGAGCTGCTCTGCCGCCACATCGGTCGCACCCTTGCTCGCCATGAAAGCGGCAATCTGCTCGCGCAGGGGTTGGTACCCCTCCGTGGCGCCGTATTGCAGCGCCGCGCCGGGTTCGTTGCCGAGCGCGGCGTTGGCTGCTTCACGGATACCCTCCACATCGAACAGTGCGCTGTCGGGAAAACCGCCCGCGAAGCTGATGATGCCGGGCTTGCCGAGCAGCTTGAACAGCTCGCGGATGGCGGAGGTTTCAACGTTGTTGAGGCGATCGGCGAAGGGGATGGTGAACGGCATGGTGGCAGGCATCGTGGCTGGACAGGCCCCCATGGTAACCAGCGGCAGGCGCGCATTCCGTCACAGACGCGCGACCGGCCGCGGCGGCGCAACGACCACCCATCTGCCCGGTCGGTGGATCGATCGGCACGGCTCCGGTCTGAGGGGGCTGCTGGTCCAGAATCACGCGAACTTTTGAAAGGGTCTCCCGATGAAACGATGGAAACTTGGTATCGCCGCTCTCGGCTTGGGCCTGAGCATGGGCTCGGCCCTGGCCCGCGATCTGGTCATGGCGATCAGTGAAGGCTCCTCGGGCGGCACCGATCACGCGCGGGTCATTGCGAAATACCAGGGTCTGGCCGAGGCCATCGGCAAAAGCATCAACCAAAAGGTGAACGTGGTGTTCATCCGCGAGTTCTCGGCGCTTGAAGAAGGTCTGAAGAACAAGCGCTTCGATCTCGCCATGGCCCGCCCGAGCGACTACCCGGCGCGCGCCATACGCGATTACGGCTACCAGTTCGTCGCCTCCGCCAAACCCGACGGACACTGCCTGATCATCGTGCCGCAGGATTCCAGCTACAAGACGCTGGCAGACATCAAGGGCAAGCGCATCGTGCTGCCCAACCCGGCCGCCTACATGACCAAACTCTGTGCCGCCGAGCTGCGTGATCAGGGGATTGACCTGACCAAAGAAAAGGTGCAGCAGGTCCGCGAACAGGGCGCGATCCCGTTCTATCTCACCAACAAATTTGGCGATGTGGGTGGAGTGGCCTCGTATTCCGGCGTCGCCAAGTCGCTGGAGAAAACCGGCCACCGGGTGTTGCACAAAAGTGTGGCCCAGCCCTACTTTCCCCTCATCGTGAACAAGGACATGGGTGCTTCGCAGGTGCAGAGCATGCAGCGGGCGGTGGTGGGAATGAGCGAGACGGACGATGGCCGCGCGGCGCTCAAGCAAATCGGCATCCAGGGCTTCGACACCAGCAGCGAGAAGCGCTTGCGCGACCTGCTGGCCTGGCTGGGCGGCTGAAGGATCTGATCGGTCACGCGAGTGGAAATGAAAGGCTTTCGTGGTCGATTTCCAGCCTTGCAAGCCGCCCGGTCGACCTCAGAATGAAGGCACTTTTGTTCACTTGGCGAGTTCCTTCATGTCCCCTGTGGCCAATTTTTTCAAGGATCTGACGCTGCCGGTCATGCCCGACGTGGCGCATGAACTGATCCGCTCACTCAACGACGAAGACGTCCCCGTGGCGCAGCTGCGCGAGGCGATCACACGCGATCCGGCGCTGGCGGTGCAGCTGCTGCGTCTGGCCAACAGCGCCCGTTACGGGCGCTCTCACCAGGTGAGCACGCTGGACGATGCGATTGCGCTGGTGGGGATGCGCCAGGTGCGCGCGCTCGCCCTGGCGTCCTGCTTCAACGATGCGTTTCCGGTGGTGCCGGGCCTGGACCGCGAGACTTTCTGGCGCGAAAGCCAGAGCCGGGGCGGTCTGGCGCAGTGGGTCGCCAGTGGTGTCGGTTCCGACAGCGAACAGGCCTGGCTCAGTGGTTTCATGGTGCGCGTGGGCGAGTTGCTCATGGGCATGAAATCGCCCAGCAGCGTGACCACTTTCGAGCGCCAGCCCAGCCACCCCGGCGCACGCTGGGAGCGCGAGGAAGCCCTGATGGGTTTCACCGAAGGTGAGGTGAGCGCCGAGCTGGCACGCGCCTGGAACTTCCCCGACACGATGGTGGACGCGCTCAACGCGGCCGCCAAGCCCCTGCAAGCCCAACCGTTTTCACCACTCGGCGCGGTGCTGCACGTGGCCGAACTGCTGGCCGCAGCCGACGAGCTCAACGCCAGCGCCGTCGACGGCCTGCCCATCGAGGTGCTCGGTGCGCTGGCGCTGGACGCCAGCTGGATGCACGCGCGCCTGCCGCAGGCACAGGCTTATGTGGACGCCTCGACGCTGCACTGAGCCAGCCAGATGGCGGACGCGGCTCGCCTGGCGATAGACTCCCCGGCCATGAAACCCGCCGCCATCGAAGCCTTTTTTGCCACCCTCAAGGCGGCCAACCCGCAACCACAGACCGAACTGGAATACACCAGCGTGTTCGAGCTGCTGGCTGCGGTTCTGCTCTCGGCGCAGGCAACCGATGTGGGGGTCAACAAGGCCACGCGCCGGCTGTTTGTGGTCGCCAACACGCCGCAGAAGATCCTCGATCTCGGGCCCGCCCGGCTGGAGGACCATATCAAGACCATCGGCCTGTTCCGCAGCAAGGCGCGCCACCTGCTGGAGACCTGCCGCATCCTGGTCGAGCGCCACGGTGGTGAGGTACCCGGCACCCGCGAGGCGCTCGAAGCGCTGCCGGGTGTGGGCCGAAAGACGGCCAACGTGGTGCTCAACGTGGCCTTCGGCCAGCCCACGATGGCGGTGGACACCCACATCTTCCGGGTCAGCAACCGCACCGGCCTGGCGCCGGGCAAGACGCCGCTGGCGGTGGAGCAGCAGTTGCTGGCACGCGTGCCTGCGGGCTACGCGGTGGACTCCCACCACTGGCTGATCCTGCTCGGGCGCTATGTGTGTCTGGCGCGCAAGCCACAGTGTTTCCGCTGCGCGGTGGCGGCGTACTGCGACTACAAGCCCAAAACGACGGCTTGAGCGTGCGAACCCATCAGGGCTGCATCCAGCCCTGCAGTGCAGGGAACTTCAGCGCCGCTTCGGTCAGCGCATGCAGCGCCAGCCCGACCAGCGCGCCGACCACGGTGCCGTTGATGCGGATGAACTGCAGATCGCGCCCGATGTGGCGCTCCAGCACCCCGCTCATCTCGGCTGCGTCCCAGGCACGCACACGCTGTGTCACAAATTCCACAATACCTTCGCGGCTGTCCTCCAGCATCCGCAACAGCGCGATCTGACCTTGCTGGTTGATGGCGCTTCGCAGGGCCGCGTCCGCCAGTACCTGCTGACCCGCTGCCTGCACCACGCGCGCGATGCGTTCGGCCAGCGCGCCTTCGCCGTCGTGCGCGTCGCGCTGCAGGTTCTGCATCAGCTCGTGCCACCAGGCTTCGATCGGCGCGTTCCACTGCGGCTGGTCGAGCCAGGCGTCACGCCACTGCGCGACCCGGGCCTGCCAGTCGGGGTCGGCCTGCATCCGTTCGATGCTCTCGGCCATCCAGCCGTCGAAGCGCTGGCGCAATTCGTGCGCCGGGTCGTCTGCCACCTCAGACAGGGTGCGGGTGAGCGCCGCCACCAGCTTGCGCGTGGCCAGGCGCGCGGTCACCTGGTCCAGGCCCACGTATTTCAGCTGCTTGAGTTCCAGCGCGATGGCGTCGGTGAAGCGCAACTGCACCGACTCCTGAGCAGCCCAGTTCGAGAGCTGCGACAGCAGCCCGTTGAGCCACTGCTGGTGGTGGCCGTTCGCGGTGAGCGCGCCCAGGGCCTGACCACCCAGCGCGGCCAGGTTGACCTCGCGCAGCAGGCGCTGCGCGAGCCGCGCCACCGCCGCACGCACCGCGGCCTGGTCGAGCGCGGCAAGCAGCGTGGGCGCGGCCTGCAGCAGCCGGCCAGCCACGCGGCGCGCCGACAACGGATCAGCCAGCCAGCGGCCGAGCTGGGTGCCGAAATCCCAGCGCACCAGCGCCTGCTGCACATGGTCGGCGGTGAGGAAATGTTCGTTGAGGAAACGACCCAGTTGCGCGCCCAGCCGGTCCTTGTTGGCCGCAATGATGGCGGTGTGCGGAATCGGCAGACCCAGCGGGTGGCGGAACAGCGCCACCACCGCAAACCAGTCGGCCAGCGCGCCGATCATCGCCGCCTCGGCCGCGGCGGCCACATAGCCCCAAGCCAGGTGGCGCGGCCCCAGGAACACCGCCAGAGCATAGACCACCGCCGCGAGCAGCAGCAGGCCCAGGGCCAGCGCCTTCATGCGCGACAGGCTGTGGGGTGTGGGCGCTGGGGGTGATGACATGCGGGCGGGTGACAGGGGGTTCAGACAGACACCCGGATGCTGCCACCCGGTGGTGGCGCCTGCTCAGGCCATTGGTGCACACCCGCGATGCGCGCGTCGCCATGCGCCAGCAGAAACTGGACCGCGCGGATCACCCCCGCGTGGGTGAACCAGACGGCGTGCTCGCCGCCCCCGGCGCGTGTGGCGGCGAGCGCAGCAGCCACCCGGTCGATCACCTGCTGCGTGCTCTCGGCACCACCGAATCGGTGATCGGCGAAGTCGGCCATCCAGTGGTCAAACGCGCGGCGTGGAATCGCGTCCCAGCGCTGCAACTCCCACTGGCCAAAGTCCATCTCGTTGAGGCGCACATCCCCCTGCGCGGTGTCCAGGTCGGCGCGCTGCGCGCACACCGCAGCCGCAAGTTGCCGGGCGCGCCCAAGCCCCGACACCCACATCCTCGCGCCCCGGGGCAACACCGCGGCCAGTGCCTCTGCCACCTGCTGTGTGTGGCCGGGGTCGGCCGGCACATCGCTGGCGCCGTAGCACAGGCCGGGTGCGAGTTGCACCCGCGCGTGGCGTACCAGCCAGATTTTCATGCCAGGCCGAGGGCAAAGCCCAGGTAAAACAGCAGTTCGCTCACCTGCTGGGTGGCGCCCAGACCGTCGCCGGTGAAGCCCTGCAGACGCCGGCGCAGCACCCGCCACAGCCAGCCCAGACCGAGCAGCGCGCCCAGCACCGCCGGCCACCAGGGCGCGGCGGGCAAACACACCACCACCAGTGCGAGCGCGAGCACCCACCACACCAGTCCCGCCAGCAAACCCGATGCGCCGATGGCCTCGGCCAGCGGTTTGGATTTGGAGGCCGCGGTATCGCCCACATGCGCCAGCGTGCGGATCACGATCAGCGGCACAAAGCGCGACGTGACATGGGCGGCGAACAGCACGGCCACCGCCGGCCACAGGCCCGCGGCCTGTGCGATCAGCGCCAGCAGCGCCGTTTTGCCCAGCAGGGCCAGCACCAGCGCCAGCGCGCCGTAGCTGCCGATGCGCGAGTCTTTCATGATGTCGAGCGCGCGCTCGCGGTCCATGCTGCCGCCCAGGCCATCGGCCAGATCGGCCAGGCCGTCTTCGTGGAACGCGCCGGTGAGCAACACACTGAACACGGTGCTCAGCACCGCCGCCGCCCAAGGCGCTGCGGCCTGCGCTGGCAGCAGCCCCATCAGTCCGCCAAAGACCGCGCCTGTGAGACCGCCCACCAACCAGCCCACACCGGGGAAATGGGCGGCGCTGGCGCGCAGCATCGCTGGCGAAAACCCCACCCATTCAGCCAGCCGGCCGGTGACCGGGATGCGGGTGAAGAACTGGAGTGCGAGCAGGTAGTGACGAAGGAACGCGACCGCCCCCCTGCGCCGCTTCGCGCCCTCCCCCCTCACCTGCTCAGGCTGTGGCCCGGCAATGCCGGTTCCACGGCTGCTCTGGTCCGTGTTCTCTCGTGTCATGCGTTCACGGGATGGCGGCAGAAGACGCATCCTGCCGCGACACGCCCGCCGCCTCGAAGCTCGCCATCTCACACAGCAACGCGCAGGCCGACACCAGCAGCGGCCAGGCCAGCGCAGCGCCCGAGCCTTCGCCCAGACGCAGCCCCAGATCGAGCAGCGGCTCGGCTTTCAGGTAGGCCAGCATCAGCGCATGGCCGCGTTCGCCCGAGCGGTGTGCGAACACACAACGCTGCAGCACAGCGGGTTGCAGCGCGCTGGCCACCAGCACCGCCGCGCTGGCAATGAAACCGTCGACCACGATCACGCGGCGCTCGACGGCCGCCTGCTGCACCGCGCCAACCAGGGTGGCGATCTCGAACCCGCCGAATGCCGCGAGTGCGTCCAGCGGCTGCGTCGCGTCGGCGTGACGCGCCAGCACCTGACGCAGCACGCCGATCTTGTGTTGCACCGCCTCGGCGTCGAGCCCGGTGCCGGCGCCGGTGCAGTCGGCCGCGTCCAGCCCGGCCAGCCGCGCCAGCAGCATGGCCGCTGCCGAGGTGTTGCCAATGCCCATCTCACCCAGCAGCAAGGCATTGCCCGGCAGCCTGCGCACCACCGCGCGGCCGTTGGCGATGGCCTGCGCGCACTGCCCGGCGCTCATGGCCGGACCTTGCAGCGCATCGGCGGTGCCTCGCGCGGGCTTGGCGATGACCAGGCCCGGGCGCGGCGCAAAGTCGTGTGCCACGCCACAGTCCACCACCGTCAGGCCCATGCCATGCTGGCGCGCCAGCACACTCACCGCCGCGCCGCCAGCCAGAAAATTTTCCACCATCTGCCCGGTCACGCCGCTCGGGTAGGCCGAGACACCGCGCGCGGCCAGGCCGTGGTCGGCCGCGCAGACCAGCATCTGCGGCGCGCGCAGTTCGGGCGCCTCGCTGCCCAGGATGAGACCGATGCGCAGCGCGAGCGACTCGATGCGCCCGAGCGAACCCAGCGGCTTGGTCTTGTTGTCGAGCTGGCGCTGCAACGCTTGCGCCAGCTCGGGCTGATGGAGGTCGGGAATATTCATGCTGGGGTTGCGACGAGTTGGTCGAGCACACCGGGCTCGAAATGGGTGTGAATGAAATCGGCCAGGCCATCGAACACGGTGTCCAGTGTGGGCACCGCGGCGCCAAACAGCGCCCGCAACACACGCGGGTCTTCGAACAGGCCATGCAGGTAGACACCGAGCACGTTGCCGGCCACGCTCTGCCAGCCCAGGGCAGGCAATACCTCGCGCGCGATATCGCCTTTGGCTGCCATGGCGGGGTGTTGTGCGGTCTGCCCGTGGTGAATTTCGTAGCCCGACACCGACACGCCAGAAAGCGCTGCCCAGGGACCGGTGAGCGGCGCAAAACGGCTGGCCGTGTGGCACACGGTTTTCTGCGGATCAAAAGCGGTCACCAGCGGAAGCAGGCCCAGGCCGGGCGCGTTGCCCCCGGCCATCGGCTCAATGCCATGGGTGTCGATCAGCGCTTCGCCCAACATCTGCAAACCACCACAAATGCCGAGCACCGCACCGCCCTGCGCGGCGTGCGCCGCCACCGCGCGGTCCAGGCCCTGGACGCGGAGCCAGGCCAGATCCGCGCTGGTGGCCTTGGAGCCCGGCAGCACCATCCAGTCGGCGCCGGCGCAGTCGGCCGGCGAGCGCGCCCAGACCAGGCGCACACCGGGCACGTTCTTGAGCGGCTGGAATTCGTCGAGGTTGCTGATGTGCGGGTAGGCGAGGACCGCGATGGTGGTTTCACCGCTGGGCCGCTCCAAGGCCATACCCTTCCCGGACAGCACTGCCCCGGCGGGCAGGGCAGCGGGAAGCGTGGGGGCCATATCAAACACACCGTCCTCTTCCGGTAGACCGTGCGTCCACCACATCGGCAGCGTGGCGACGGTGGGGACGCCGGTAAGGTCCTGCAATTGCTGTGGTCCAGGCGCGAGCAAGGACGCATCGCCACGAAATTTGTTCAACACAAACCCGTGGATCAACGCCCGTTCGTCTTCGGGCAGCAACGCCCAGGTACCGTACAAATGGGCAAACGCGCCACCGCGATCGATGTCGGTCACCAGCAGGCAACGGGCTTGCGCATGGCGCGCGATGCGCATGTTCACGATGTCGCTGGCATGCAGGTTGATCTCGGCCGGCGAGCCCGCGCCTTCAATCACCACCACGTCGTTCTCGGCGCGCAGCGCATCCAGCGCCGTGGTGACGGCTGGCCACACCTGTTCGCTGCGCTCGCGCCAGGGCATGGCCGAAAGTGCGTCGTTCACCTGCCCCATCAGCATCACCTGGCTGTGTGTGTCGGCCTCGGGCTTGAGCAGCAACGGGTTCATGCGCACCTCGGGCTCGGCGCGCGCCGCCAGCGCTTGAAAATATTGAGCAGAGCCGATCTCACCGCCCGCCACAACCCGTGCGTTGTTGCTCATGTTCTGCGCCTTGAAAGGCGCCACCTTGAGTCCTTGGCGCGCGTAATGGCGACACAACGCGGTGGTGAGCCAGCTCTTGCCCGCGCCGCTGGTGGTACCCAGCACCATCAC
>CAYRIT010000121.1:0-8924 GCA_964424415.1 uncultured Hydrogenophaga sp. | reverse complement strand
CCACCGCCGTGCACTACCCCATCCCGCTTAACCAGCAGCCCGCCGTGGCCGACCCATCGGCGCGCCTGCCCGTGGGTGACGTTGTGGCGCAAAGGGTCGTCAGCCTGCCCATGCACCCGTATCTGGACGAGCGCAGCATTCAGCGTGTCGCACACGCAGTTGCCAACACCTTTTCTTGATGTTCCACATACCTGCTGATTCCCGGACCAAGCCCAAGCAGCTATCAAGATGAAATGCCATCAAGACTGAAATCCACGCTGAGTCGTTTGCTGCCTGGGGCGGCATTTGCCAGAAGCGTTGCCACCCTTACGCTGGGCACCGCTTTTGCGCAGGCTTTGTCGGTGACTGCCGTGCCCTTGCTTACAAGGCTTTATACCCCGGCGGATTTTGGCTTTCTGGCGGTGTTTATGGCCATCAGCGGGGTGGTGGCCACAGCGGTCACGCTGCGCTACGAAACAGCGGTATTGCCCGCCAAGAACGAGCAGGAATCCGCCACCATCGTCCTGCTCTGCCTTGCCTGCACTGCGGTGTTGGGCATTCTTCTGACCGGCGTGAGCGTGTTCTTGCCGACCAGTGCGTTGCATCTGCTTGCGGCTGATGATGAACTTGCCTCTTGGCTACCCGCAGCCGTATTGACGGGTGCCAACATCGCCGCCATGGCCGCGTCCCAGGCTTGGTTGAACCGCCATAAAAAATATCCCCAGATGGCGGTGCTGCGCGTGGCGCAAAGCACCATCATCATTGGCTTGGGATTGATCTTTGGCACGGTACTCCGTTACCAACAAGGTTTGGTCTTGGCGCAGATGCTGGCTTGCGCCGTGACTGCGGGAATTACGCTTTGGTGTGCTAGGTCGGCGACAAAATTTTGGCGCCATGCTGATATTAAATCTGTTGCGCACATCCATGTAAACGCCCCCAAATATCTGCTACTCACGGCATTACTAGATACGATCACGCTGCAATTACCTGTAGTGCTGATTGCTAGTTGGTTTGGCCAGGATATGGCCGGTCAATTCAGCATGGCATGGCGTGTATTAATGCTGCCCATGGGATTGATTGGTGCGGCCGTAGGTCAGGTATTTTTGCAACGTTTTGCAGAAGTCCAGACACAGCCCCAGGCAGCAAGACATTTATTGATAAAAACATGGCGCACTTTGTTTTTTTTGGGTTTTTTGCCAATGGTTCTGATATTTTTGTTTGGAGAAAATATATTCAAGTGGGTGCTTGGAGACTTATGGGGAGAGGCTGGACAGATTGCATCAATCATGGCGCCCATGCTGCTGGCCATGTTTATATCATCCCCCACCTCTGGAACTTATGTTGTTCTGGGGCTGCAGAGATATGGTTTGTTTTTTGGAATTGGGACTTTTCTATATAGAACTTTGTTCCTTTTTCTTGGCCACTTGATCGGAGATTTTGCGATTGCCATAAAAGCATGGGTCGTGATTGATGTTTTTGTAATTGCCCTGTATCAAAAAATCGCTCTGCACAAGATAAATCAAAGCAAGCAATAGCAAATAAAGGATTCAAAGTGAGCGACGTAAAATCAATCGACGTCAAGGAAATTTACAATGAAAATTATTTTCTAAATCAAGTTGATGGATTTAGGGAGTATGATGATTTTTTCGGTAATTACAATCAACTTTACAAGAGATACCAAAGAAATATTTCCCTGCTAGGCCTAAAAAAAGAGCACAAGTATCTTGAATACGGTTGTGGGCGCGGTGAAGTTTGTATTTTTCACGCAATCCAAGGCGGCATCGCTATCGGCGTTGACTACTCCGAAGACGCCATCTCCCTGGCGCACGCAAAAGCAAATGAGCTGAATGCTTCTGTTGATTTTTTTGTTTCTTCGTTTGCCGATTTTCCCGCTGGAAATAATAATTTCGACAGAATTTTGGCGTCGGAGTTCATAGAGCACATCTCCGCAAGCGAGGGGATTGAATTTTTCAAACTGACATACGGAGCACTAAAGCCTGGCGGAAAATTATTGGTATTCACATTTCCAAACACACTGCAGAGAAAGTATGGATATTCAATTTTGCGCCTAGCTTATTTGATGCTTGGGGAAAATCTTCCAAAAGTTCAGAGCGACACACTTTCAGAGCATTACAAACTATACCACCTCAACGAGCAAAGCTATTTCACCCTGAAAAAAAATGCAAAAGCGGCCGGATTCTCAAATATACACGTTGGTTACGACATTCCAATTCACAATGAAAGTGGTTTGATAAAGAATTTTTTAAAAAAGTTAATCAATATAACCCCTTTGCGGCACTTGCTTTTTACTAACTTGTACTTGCTGGCCGAAAAGTGAATCTCTTCCTCATCCCATCCTGGTACCCCAGTCCCAGCAGCCCTCTTAGTGGCGTGTTCACGCAAGAACAGGCGCAGGCGTTGGCGGCGCTGGCGCCAGATGTCACCGTCGTCGCCAGCCTGTGGGGCCATGCCGACGCCGTTTTGCCCGCACGCAGCCCTTGGCGCTGGCCGCAGCGGGTGCTATGGCGGTTGCAGCAAAAGAACGATCAGGTGTGCCAAAACCAGGGTGTGCATGAAGTCTTTAATGCCAAGATGCATTGGAGTGATCGCCTGCCCTTTGGCGGCGTGCGGCAACTGATAGCGGTCAACCGCCGCAACTTTGACCTGGCCCAACAGCGATTTGGCAAGATGGACTTGATCCACGCCCATGTCAGCTACCCCGGCGGCTATATCGCCTCACTGCTGGCGCATGAGCACTGCATTCCCTATGTGCTGACCGAGCATATGAGTCCTTTTCCCTTTCCCAGCTTGCTGCGAACTGGCCAACCCTTGCCCGAAATCGCCCAAGCGTTCCAGCAAGCAGCCGCCTCGATTGCCGTCAGCCCTGCGTTGGCTGACCGCATTACCTCTTTTGGCTACCCCCAGCCCGCGGTCATTCCGAACGTGGTGGACGAGCGCGTCTTTGCCCCTGGTCAGCCCGGTTCCAGCAAGACCGTGTTTTTCACGCTTTGCGGGATCTCTGAGCAAAAAGGCATCGACCACTTGTTGGAAGCCATTGCCCTGTGGAACCCGCCAGCCGATCGCTTTGAATTCCGCATCGGTGGCGATGGCCCGCAGCGTGCCGCCTACCAGGCCAAGGCGCAGGCGCTGGGGCTGTGCGACCGTGTGCGCTGGCTGGGGCCAGTCGATCGTGCACAGGCCCCACTGCTGTTCCGCGATTGCCACATCTTCGTCATGCCCTCGCGCCACGAAACCTTTGGCGTGGTCTATGCCGAGGCCATTGCCAGCGGTAAGCCCGTCATCGCCACCCGGTGTGGAGGGCCAGAGTCCATTGTCAACGCCATCAACGGCCAGTTGGTGGATGTTGGCGATGTGCCAGCGCTGGCGCGGGTGATGCAAGACATGGCTGCAAACTGGCATCGCTACAGCCCGCAAGCCATTCGGCAGGATTTTGAAGCGCGCTTTTCACGCCCTGCGGTGGTGCATCAGTTGCGCGTGCTCTACCAGCAGGTGATCAGCAAATCACCGACACGATTTGAAAGAAACCTGACGCCATGTGCGCAATAGCCGGAGGTTGGTGGAACCACCACACCCAAGCTGCAGCCAGCCTGCCCCAGTCCCTGCATGCCATGCGCCACCGCGGGCCGGATGACCGCGGGCACGATTTGTTCCCCGTGGGCGCTGCCACCCTGGGGCTAGCCCAGGCACGCCTATCCATCATCGACCTGAGCGCTGGCGGCCATCAGCCCATGCACTCGCGTGACAAGCGCTGGAGCATCGTCTTCAACGGCGAGATCTACAACTACCGCGAACTGCGCGCCGAACTACAAGCCGGTGGGCACCGTTTTGTGTCCGATTCAGACACTGAAGTATTGCTGGCCGCTTGGGCGAAATGGGGCCACACCTGCCTGCCGCGCCTGGTGGGCATGTTTGCCTTTGCGGTGTACGACCGGCGCCAGCAAAGCCTGACCTGCGTGCGCGACGCCTTCGGCATCAAGCCCTTCTTCTACAGCAGCGGAGCTGAAGGTTTTCGCTTTGCCTCGGAAGTGCCCGCCCTTTTGACACTGTTGCCCGGCAGGCCGCAACTGAACTGGCAGCGCGCCTACGACTACCTGGTACATGGCGACTACGACAGCGGGCCGGACAGCTTCTTCGCTGGCGTCCATCATCTGCTGCCCGGGCATTGGCTGACCGTTGACATGGCGACCGGCCAAGCCAAAACCTCGCAGCGCTGGTGGAATCCATCCATTGCCGAGCGCCCCGGCTGGAAGTTTGCCGATGCGGTAGAGCAGGTGCGCGAGCAGTTCCTGCAAAACATCCGCCTGCACCTGCGCAGCGATGTGCCAGTGGGGGCAGCCCTGTCGGGTGGCATCGATTCCTCCGCTGTGGTTTGCGCGATGCGCCATGTGGAGCCGGATTTGCCCATCCATACCTTCAGCTTCATCGCTGCGGGCAGCGACGTGAACGAAGAGCATTGGGTGAATTGCGTTAACGCGCATGTGGGTGCCACCTCGCACAAAGTCACTGCCACCGGCGCTGAACTGGCGCGCGACCTGGACGACATGATTCGCGCCCAGGGGGAGCCTTTCGGCAGCACCAGCATTTATGCCCAGTACCGCGTGTTTCAACTCGCCAGGCAGCAGGGCGTGACTGTGACCCTGGACGGCCAGGGCGCCGACGAGATGTTGGCGGGATATAGCGGCTATCCGGGGCATCGACTGCGCAGTCTGTTGGAGACCGCGCAACCAGGTCAGGCGTGGCGCTTCTGGAACGCGTGGGCTGAGTGGCCTGGGCGCAGTCGAATGCTGGGTGCCAAGTGGCTGGCGTCTGAGATGACCCAAGGCGGTTTGTATGAACTGCTACATCGCATAAATGGAAGAAACCTGGTGCCAGACTGGATGCGCGCCGACGTCTTGCTAGACGCAAAGGTGCGCTTACAGGTACCGCGCCTACGGCCTACAGGCGAGCAACCAGGGCGCCGCGTTATGGCAGAACTGGCGTTAGCATTGAACCGCCGAGGCTTGCCTGGTCTGTTGCGCCACGGCGATCGTAACTCCATGCGCTTTTCGGTAGAAAGCCGTGTGCCATTTTTGACCCTGGACATGGCAGACTTGCTGCTGTCCATGCCTGAGGAGTTTTTGATCTCGCCCCAAGGCGAAACCAAGCATGTTTTCCGTTCTGCCATGCGCGGCATCGTGCCTGACGTTGTATTGAGCCGTCGCGACAAAATCGGCTTCGCGACGCCAGAAAAAGACTGGCTGTTGAGCATGGCGCCCACGGTGCGAGATTGGCTACGGGCGGACTTGGAATTGGATTTTCTTGATCAGGCCAAGGTGTTGGTTGATTTTGATCAGATGGTGGCCGGTAAGAGATTATTTTCCTGGCAGGTTTGGCGGTGGATTGGATTTTGTCGTTGGTACCAGAATTTTTTTGAATGTGCGCGATGACGAATGAACAGAGAGTTTCTGTTAAAGACAAGCGTCGCGTGGTCCATCTCACCAGCGCTCACCCCCGTTACGATGTACGCATATTTCTGAAGCAATGCATATCGCTGGCAGCTCAGGGCTATAGCGTAACTCTCGTGGTGGCCGATGGGAAAGGCGACGAAGAACTAAATGGTGTACGGATTGTGGATGCGGGCGCATCCAAGGGGCGGCTAGCCCGTATGCGCTATGCGCCCGCGAGGGTGTTGGGCAAGGCTTTGGCATTGGATGCTGATGTGTACCACCTGCACGACCCTGAGTTGATCCCCATCGGTCTGAAGCTGAAAAAGGCCGGCAAGAAGGTGATCTTCGATGCGCACGAGGATGTACCCAAGCAACTGCTGGGCAAGCCCTACTTGAACCCGCCCGTCCGGTGGCTGCTGTCGCGCGCGTTCGCAGTGTACGAGCGCTGGGGTTGCCGCAGACTGGATGCGGTGGTGGCGGCCACGCCTTTCATATGCGAGAAATTTGCCGCCATGGGCGTGCGCACGGTGGACATCAACAACTTCCCGTTGGTGGGCGAACTCTCCAACGGTGAAGTGGATTGGACGTGCAAGCAAAACCAGGTGTGCTATGTGGGCGGCATCGGCCGCATCCGCGGCATCCTGGAGGTGGTGCAGGCCATGGGGCAGTTGACGAGCGGGGTGCGGTTGCAACTGGTGGGTACGTTCAGTGAACCCGAGGTAGAAACCCAAGCCCATCAGAATGCGGGTTGGCAGCGGGTGGACGCTTTGGGCTATCTAGACCGTCAGGATGTTGCACAGGTGCTGGCTCGATCGGCGGCAGGCTTGGTGACGTTGCACCCAGTCATCAACTACATCGATGCCTTGCCCGTCAAGATGTTCGAGTACATGGCAGCAGGCATTCCTGTCATTGCCTCACACTTTCCCCTGTGGCGCGAGATCGTCGAAGGCAATGCTTGTGGCCTGTGTGTGGATCCGTTCGATCCGCAAGCCATTGCGCAAGCCATTGACTACCTAGTCACCCACCCTCAAGAGGCCGAGCGAATGGGGCGCAACGGTCAGCGGGCAGTGGCGGAAAAATACAACTGGGCCATCGAAGAGGCCAAGCTACTGAAACTCTATCGAAGGTTGGCTTTGGCCGATCGCGCCTGATTTGAGGACTGGAGAAAATTGTACTTTTGATCGAGTGTCGGTTGCAGTACCGCAGAATCAGTGTGGACTCAAATTGATGTTGATTTGATAAAACGAGACCTCATTTTCTTGATGGCCGCCATGGATATCGCCATTCGTGAACTCAAATCGAACCTCTCGCGCGTTCTGGCAGCAGCGCAGGGAGGCGAGGTGATCGAAGTGACCTCGCATCGCAAGCCGGTGGCGCGCATTGTCGGCATCCCGCCGCAAGCCGATGACGGCCTGCGACCCTTGATGGCCACCGGCGCACTGACGTGGCGTGGCGGCAAGCCCAGGCTGGGGGCGCCCGTGGGGTTGCCGGCAGGGGGAACACCCGTCAGCCAGATGGTGCTGGACGATCGCGGATGATCCTGTTTCCCGATACCTCGGCGTTGGTCAAACTTTACGTTGACGAGGTGTCCAGCGATGCCATGCAGGCACTGGCTCGCGAGGCGCGCATGATCGCTGTGTCGCGCATTGCCTGGGTCGAGGCCATGGCCGCCCTGGCGCGGCGCGTGCGGGAGCAGCCCACCGCTGCCACGGTCATCGAGGCCGTGCGCGAGCGCTTGCGAACGGATTGGGCCGCGAATGCGGTCATCGAGGTGACCCAGCCGCTGGTGGAGTTGGCAGGCGAGTACGCCGACACGTTTGCACTGCGCGCGCACGACAGTGTTCAACCGGCGTCGGCGCGGACCTTGCAAGAGGGTTCCGGCGAGCTCTTTCAGTTCGCCTGTTTCGACGCGTGTCTTCAAAAGGCCGCGAAGGTCCTTAGCATGCGGACGCTGGGCACCGAATGAGGGCTTACGCCGTGTTGAAGCCTGTCGGCAACGGTGCCACGGCAAGGGTCGCAATTCCGGGGCCAGACGGCGTGCGCGCTTGAACATCCTGCTCATCAACCACTACGCCGGCTCGCCGAGCCACGGCATGGAGTTTCGCCCGTACTACCTGGCGCGCGAATGGGTGCGCATGGGGCATCGGGTGCGGATCGTGGCGGGCTCGTACTCGCACATCCGGGCCGTGCAGCCGCAGATGCCACCCGCGCGCTTCGTGGACGAGGCCATCGACGGCATCGACTACCGCTGGTATGCCACGCCCAGTTACGTCGGCAACGGCGTGGGCCGCGTGCGCAGCATGCTCTCGTTTTTGTGGCACCTGTGGCGCGATGGCAAAGGGCTGGCGCGCGATTTGAGACCCGATGTGGTGATTGCCTCCAGCACCTACCCGATGGACATCTGGCCTGCGCGCCGCATCGCCAGGCTGGCGGGCGCCAAGCTGGTGTACGAGGTGCATGACCTGTGGCCACTGTCGCCGATGGAGCTGGGCGGCATGTCGCGCTGGCATCCGTTCATCGTGTGGGTGCAGATGGCTGAAGACTTTGCCTATCGCCACGCGGACAAGGTGGTGAGCATGCTGCCCAAGGCGCTGGAGCACATGCGATCGCGCGGCATGGCGGCCGACAAGTTCACCTATGTGCCCAACGGGGTCGATGAAGCCGATTGGGCCGACCCGGCACCGCTGCCGCCCGAAGTTTCGCAGCATCTGCAGCGGATGCGGGCCAGCGGGCTGCCCATCGTGGCCTATGTGGGCACGCACGGCCTGGCCAATGCGCTGGATGCGCTGCTGGATGCGGCGGCCATGCTCCAGGGCAAGGCCCAGGTGCTGCTGGTGGGGCCGGGGCCCGAGCGCGAGCGGCTGCTCGGGCGCGTGCGGCAGGAGGGCCTGGCCAACGTCACCATGCTGCCTTCGGTGCCCAAGCGGGCGGTGCCCAGCTTGCTGGCCGAGGTGGATATTGCGTATATCGGCCTGCTGCCCGAACCGCTGTTCCGGTTCGGCATTTCGCCCAACAAGCTGATGGACTACATGATGGCCGGCAAGCCGATCGTCAACGCGATCCGCGCCGGCAACGACCCCGTTGCCGAAGCGGGCTGCGGCCTGACCGTGCCGCCCAATGATCCCCAGGCGATCGCCCGCGCGATCGAACAGGTCGCGGCGCTGCCGGTGGCGCAACGGCAAGCGATGGGGCAGGCCGGGCGTGAATTTGTACTGAAGCACCATACGTATCCGGTGCTGGCGCGGCGCTTTGTGGCCGAGGTCCAGGTCGAAAGGGATAACGGAGCGCCAGCGGTGCGCACTGAGTGAGCGCACTCACCCCAACCATCATCAGCATGTGTAGCATCATGATGACTGGATGCAAGGAGCATGCCATGCGCACCACGCCGGATCTGGAAAGCGATGTACCGGCCGCCGTCAAGGAAATTGCCCGGCCGGAGAACACGGCTGTGGGCAAGGTGGTGTCGCGGCTGGTGCGCCAGGCCTTGGCGGGCGACGG
>CAYRIT010000120.1:0-8955 GCA_964424415.1 uncultured Hydrogenophaga sp. | reverse complement strand
CCCAGGCGGGGAAAGCCGCCTGCGCGGCGGCCACCGCCGCATTCACATCGGCCGCGTTGGCCAGGGCCACGCGACCGGTGACGGCACCGGTGGCGGGGTTGAACACGTCCTGCACGCGCACCGCGCTGCCGGCGGCGCGCTGGCCGTTGATGAAGTGGGGGATATTTGAAATGCTCATGAGAAGTCTCCGTGTGATCGCGCAGTGTCCGCAAAAAATGCCCTAAATGCCAATGAAAAACGGCAAATCGGCCGATAAGCTCGACAAATATGAAACCCGTCCCCCGTTCCGGCCCGCCCCGACTCGACCCCCAGACCCTGCGTGCTTTTGCCGCGGTGGCGCGCGAAGGCAGTGTGTCGCGTGCGGCGCTGCGCCTGCACCTGAGCCAGCCGGCGGTCAGCCTGCAGCTCAAGACCCTGTCGGAAGCCACTGGGCTGCCGCTGTTCACCCGCACGCCGCAGGGCATGGCACTCACCGCCGACGGTGCTGCCCTGCTGCCGCTGGCCGACAAGGCCCTGGCCGCGCTGGCCGATTTTGGCCAGGCCGCCGCCGGCCTGCACACCACGGTGCGCGGCACACTGCGCATCGGCACCATCCTCGACCCGGAATTCATCCGCCTGGGCGCCTTTCTCAAACAGCTGGTGGAGACCAGCCCGCAGATCGGCACCGAGCTGCGCCAGGGCATGAGCGGCGAGGTGCTGGCGCAGATAGCGCGTGGTGAGCTCGATGTGGGGTTTTTTCTCGACCTGCCCGATGTGCCGCTGGCCGCGCAACCCGGCTCCCCCTACCGCCTGCGCCCGCTGGCCCGCTTCACCTACCGCGTGCTCGCGCCCGCGGGCTGGGGCCCGCAGGTGCGCGGCAAGGACTGGAAGGCGCTGGCCGCGCTGCCCTGGCTGGCCACACCGGCGGCCAGTGCCCACCACCGGCTGCAGCAGCGGGTGTTCGGCCCGGGCTCTGCCACCGGACTGGCGCCGCGGCGCGTGGCCCTGGTCGACCAGGAGGCCTCGATGCTCGACCTGGTGAAAAGTGGCGTCGGCCTGTCGCTGGTGCGCGACTCGATCGCGATCCGCGAGGCCCAGGCGCATGGCCTGGTGATCGCCGATCAGGTCAGCCTGGCGTGCGACCTGAGTTTCATCTGCCTGGCCGCGCGCGCCAGCGAGCCGGTGGTGACGCGCGCCTGGGACGCGCTGGAAGCGGCCTGGGCGTGAGCGTGTCAGCGGTGCGTCGGCTTCACCAGGCGTCGGGAAAGTCGTAGTTCGGGTCGAGCACCCGCGCCGCCATGGCCGGCAGCATGTGGGTGAGAAAAATCTCACCCACCCAGCGGCGCAACGCCGCAGGATCGTCAGCCTGCAGGATCAGGCAGCAAAACCGGCCGATGCCGGCCTCGGCGCACAGGCCTGTGGGCACACTGGATGCACTTGGTGCCATGTCGCTGCGGGCCTGGGTTTCGAGCTGCCAGGCACTCAGGAAGCGCTCGAAGCTGCCCACCGAACCGGCGCGCCAGACCTCGGGCAGGTAGACCGCCCAGCTGTCGTCCGCCTCGGTGACAAAACCCCAGGGAAACTCGTGCACCGCTTCGGGTGGCGTGTCGAACACACCGATCTCGCGCACATCTTCTCGGGCGCAGAACTCGGCAAACAGGGGGCCCGGGCCGCTGGGTGAGCCGGCCACAAACCACGCGATCTGCTGCGCATCGGCCACAAACAGCGGGCCGGGCTCGGTCCAGGCGGGGCGGGCCCGGTTGAGCAGGCGGGTGGTGGCGTCGGCACTTTTCTGGGCGTTGATGCACCAGTCCCGGAAGGTCTGGCGACCGGTATCGGTGGAAACCTGCAGCAGCATCTGCTCGAACGCGGCGTCTTCGTGCAGGTAGCCGTCTTCGCGCAGGCGCAGGATCAGGTCGAGCATGGCGTTGCGGGTGACGTGCTCCAGCGTGTAGGCCATGTCACCGCCCTCGAAGTCGGCCATGGCGCGCCGGGTCCAGGTCAGGTGTTCTTCGGGCGTGAGGCCTTGGGGCGCCCGCGGCATGTCGTGAAAAAGCGCGCGCAGCACGCGCACCGTGTCCAGATCACTTGCCATGGTCGAAGGTGTGGGTGGTGTCGTCGGTTGTGAGAAAGCGCGGGTCGGCGCCGCCATAGCACCAGCATAGTGGCGTTTCTGAACGGATGGGCGCGTGGGAGCCACCGCAGTCGACCTCGGTGTGGGCAAGTGCGCAGGCCGGTCCGTATCCGGCCGGCCCGGCCGGGGGACGCCGGACAGGCACAAAAAAGGCACCCGAAGGTGCCTTTTGATCCTCGACGGCACTGGGCCGTCGGAGAGCAGCGCAGGGCGATCAGGCGGCCTTGGCGGCTTTCTTGGCCACGTCGGCGGCTTGCTTGGACACGGTCTCGAAGTTGGCCTGGGCGGTTGCCGTGGCTTTCTTGATCGCGGCCTGAGCGGATTCCACAGCCTTCTGGCCGTTGCTCATGGCGGACTGGAAAGCGGCCACAGCGGCTTCCGAGCCAGCAGGTGCGTTCTTGGTCATCTGCTCGATGCTGGCGCCAAAAGCGGTCTGGGCTTCGGCGATCTTGGCTTCGATCTGCTTGGTGAAGTCAGCGCCGCCTTCGGTGGCGATGCTTTGCACGTGCTGGAAGTAAGCCATCGACTTCTCGCCCATGGGCTGCACGAAGCCGGTCTGCAGGCTCATCAGTTCTTGCGGGTTCTTGGCAGACAGAACGGCCTGAAGGTGGCTGAAGGACTCGCCCAGGGCGGCCTTGGTGGCGGCCATGTTGAGCTCGACCAGCTTTTCCATGCCGGCGTAAGCCTGGTTCACGGCGCCTTCGAAGGCTTCGATGTTGGCTTGGTTGGTGGCGATCATTTGTTCAGCGGGGTTTTTCATGGGATTTCCTTGCAATGGTTGAAACAGGTGGGCTGCCGGCGGCAGGGGCCTCACTCAGCCGATTCACTCGGCCGATCTGCACGTTATGTTGCAGTGCAGCATGACCTTGATTGTACGGAGATTCGCGATTCGATCAAGTGTTTTGTTGCAGTGCAGCAAACATTAGGGGTGCGCCCCCAGAAAACCCCGTGCCGGGACTTTGCTGCGAACCCCGGTCAGGTCGGCGAGACCTTCAGCAGCCGCTGCACCAGCGGGTGCTGCACCTTGCGGGCGGTGCCGATGGCGTAGTGGTGTTCCTGCACACCCTCGCAGGCCGCCAGCCAGTGCATTCCGTAGCCCTGCAAGAGTTTGTCGCGCATCTGCTCCGACGCCGGGAACACGCCCATGCCCGAGGCGCCGAAGGTGGCCAGCAGCGCGCTGTCCTGGAATTCGCCCACCAGGTTGGGCCGCACGCCGTGTTGCTCGAACCACTGGTCGATCGGCAGGCGCACGTTGGCTTGTGCACTGGGCAGCAGTACCGGCACCTCGGCCAGGCTGTGCGGGAAGTTGTGCCGGGCCGCGGCCAGCAACGCTTCGGGCGCGTACCAGCCCAGCGGCGAGGTACCCAGCGGGTGGCTGTAGAGCTTGAGGTTGGGGTTGGCCGGCGCGGGCCGGTCCGAGAGCACCACGTCGAGCCGGTGCAGCGCGAGGTCGGCCAGCAGATCTTCGAAATCGCCCTCGTGGCAGACCAGGCGCAGCCGCGGCTCGGTGAGCGCGGGCGCCAGCAGCTCGCGCACCGCCAGCTTGGCCAGTCCTTCGGAGATGCCCACCACCAGCCGCACACCACTCTGGCTGGTGGCATCGCGCACAGCGGTGTGCAGCTGCTCGCCCAGAAGGAAGATCTGTTCGGCCACCTGCAGCGCCGCCTGCCCGGCCTCGGTCAGCACCAGACCACGCCCGGCCGGCTTGAACAGCGCGTGGCCCAGCGACTGCTCCAGCAGCCGCACCTGCGCACTCACCGTCTGCACTGCCATGCCCAGGCGCGCCGCGGCGTGCGACATGCCGCCTTCCTTCGCGGTGACCCAGAAGTAGTAGAGGTGCTTGTAGTTCAGGTCTTGACTCATTCTCATCTTTTAAAGGAATGAAAGTCAGACATTATCTGCTTTAACAAGATCATTCGCGCAACTACCTTAGCAGTTCGCTGAAAAACCCCTCACCGCAGTTTCAACAGGAGCCCAGCATGAACATCCTCATTGACTCTCCCCAGGCCCAGAGCGCACCCGCCGAGGTGCAGGCTTGGCGTGGCATCGCCGAGCGACGCCTGCGCTTCGCCATGCGCCGTTTGCGCGGCGAGGTGTTGCAGGCCCATGTGCGGCTGGTGGATGTGAACGGGCCGCGCGGCGGCATCGACCAGCGCTGCCAGATCCAGCTCACCACCGGCGGCCTGGGCACGGTGGTGGTTCACGCCACCCGCCGCCACGCGCTGCAGGCGCTCGAAGCCGCCCTCAAGCGCGCCACCACCGCGCTGGTGCGCCAGTGGCAAAAGCAGCGCCGCACCGCCCGCCAGCCAGCGCGCTCGCTGGCGCCACAGACCGCGTTCTGAACCCGCGCCTCTACCAACACAAACCCTTTCAACCTCGATCAACACCAAGAGCCCATCACCATGAACGACTCACCCCGCGCAATTCCCCTGCCCCGCGACCAGCGCCTGCCCGGCGCCCGAGGCGCCCTTCAGCAACACAGCCCCGAGGTCGCGCGCGTCCTGAGGAACACCTACGCCCTGCTCTCGCTCACCCTGCTCTGGAGCGCGGGTGTGGCCGCCACCGGTGTCGCCCTGGCGCTGCCCGCGCCGGGTCTGATTCTCACGCTGGCCGGCTTTTTCGGCCTGCTGTTTGCGATCCACAAGATGCAAAACAGCGTCTGGGCGCTGCCACTGGTGTTCGCCCTGACCGGCTTCATGGGCTACACCCTGGGCCCCATGCTCACCCACACCCTGGCGCTGCCCGGCGGCGCGCAAACCATCGTGACCGCGCTGACCGCCACCGGTGCCACCTTTGTTGCACTCTCCGCCTATGTGCTGACCACCAAACGCGATCTCAGCTTCATGGGCGGCTTCCTGTTCGCCGGCATCGTGGTCGCCATCATGCTGGCCCTGGGCGCCATGTTCTTCCAGATGCCAGGTCTGGCGCTGGCGGTTTCCGGCCTGGTCGCCCTGCTGTCGGTCGGTCTGATCCTGTTCGAGACCAGCCGCATCGTGAACGGCGGCGAAACCAACTACGTGCTCGCCACGGTGGGCCTGTATGTGTCGGTGTTCAACCTGTTCACCAGCCTGATGAGTCTGCTCGGCATGGGCGGCGACGAATAAGCCTTGGCCCTTCAACCTTCCATCATCCCCACGCCATTCAAACCGGAGACACCCATGCGCAACTACCCCGACAACAGTCCCGAAGCCGCCACCCGGCTGCTCGCCATGGCCCTCGTGGCCGACGGCCACTACGCCATCGCCGAAATCAAGGCGCTGGACCGGCTGAACGCCCCGGCCCGGCTGGGCCTGGGGCCCGAATCGTTCAAGGCGGTGATCGATCACTTCTGCGAAGACCTCTTGCTGGCCTCTCACGGCGTGTGGCTGGGCTCAGCCGCCATCGATCCTGCCACGCGCCGGGAGCTGTTCGCCGAGGTGAAAGATCCTGCGCTGGGCGCCGAGGTGCGCGCGCTGTGCGAAGCCGTGATGCTGTGCGACGGTCACCTGGCCGACGGCGAAGTGATTCTGCTGGACGAGATGGCGAAAGCCTGGCCAGAACCGCCGAACACCACCACAACCCAACCAGCTGCCGAGCGGCTGGCGATCTGACCCTCTTTGACACGACCTTTTGCTGCGGACGACCCCATGAAAATTGCCCTCTGGATCGTATTTGCCCTTGTTGCCGCCCTGTGGACCAGCGCGGTGCTGGTCTCGGCCGAGCTCACCGGCTGGCTCGCCACCACCGTGGCGTCGGGCCACGCGGGCGACGTGATCAACAACGTGGGTCAGTGGCCGCTGCCGGCCTGGCTGGCGCTGTGGGTCGACCCAGCCTGGGTCCAGGGGCTGCAAGCCGCCTGGGTGCAGGTGATGGGCTGGCTGGGCCAGAGCGGCCCGGCGCTGGGCAGCGTGGTGAGCTGGCTGATCCCGCTGATGTGGGTGGTCTGGGGTCTGGTGATGCTGATGATGCTGGCAGCGGCGGTGGCCGGGCACTTCCTCATCGGCAAGTTCTCCCGGCCAGCCCACCTGACACAAAGGCCCGCATGAATCGAGCCCTTGTTGCCACGCTGCGGCTCGCCGCCCGGCCGGTCGTAGCACCACTTAGCAAACCCGCCGGCTCTCCAGAGCCGGCGGGTTTGCGCCTGAGCCTGGCCGAGCTGCTCCGGCTGCACGGCGACGCTTCCGGCCCGGTGCCGATGCTGCTGCTTGCGGTGCTGGCCACCCTGCCCATCGCCGGCGCCGGCATGGTGCTCAGCCTGGGCATCTTTCTGCTGTCTTGGGCCTGGCTGCGCGGGATGGACAACATGCCGCTGCCCGAGCGGCTGGGCCGTGTGACGCTCAGCGCGGTCTGGACGCGGCGCTGCCTGCACGGTCTGGCCTGGATCTACGAACAGGCCGATCGCCTGCTGCGCCCCCGCTGGATTGTCTTGAGCAACCGCCGGCTGCGCCCGGCCTGGGGCATCTGGATCGCGCTCATGGCCGCACTCATCTCCATTCCGCTGCCATTGGGCAATGTGCTGCCCGCCGTCAGCCTGGGGCTGCTCAGTCTGGGCTGGATGTTCCGTGACGGCCTGGCGCTGCTGTTGGCCGGTGTTGCGGGCGTGGCGGCCACGGCCTACGTGATTTCCCTGTCGCACCTGGTGGTTGAGCTGGTGCAGCGGGGCTGGGCGCAACTGGCCGTCTGAAATGCCAGCGCGGCCCGCCGCAAGGGGCCGGCGGTATGGCATTCATAAAAGCACACACCTCCCGAGGAAGACCATGAAACAAGACGCCGCCTTCGACACCACGCAACGCCCCTGGCACGCGACCTACGCGAGCGCCGGCATCGTGCCCGAGCTCCCGGCGCCGCAACACGCGTCGCTCGCCGAACTGGTGCAGGAGCGCTGTGCTCATTTCGCCGCCAAGCGGCTCAAGCACCCGGCGTTCAGCTGCGTCATGCCCAACGGCATGAACGGCCGGCTCAGCTTTGCCCAGGTCAACGCACTGTCCGATGCCTTCGCCGGTTACCTGCGCCAGACGCTGGGGCTGCAAGCCGTCGACCGGGTGGCGGTGCAGATGCCCAACTGCCTGGCCTATCCGGTGGTGGCGTTCGGTGTGCTCAAGGCGGGCTGCGTGCTGGTCAACACCAACCCGCTTCACACCGGGAGCGAAATGACGCACCAGTTCAACGACTCGGGCGCCAGGGCGCTGGTGGTGATGGGCATGTTTGTCGACAAGCTGCCCGGCGTGCTCCAGCGCACCGGGGTGAAGCACATGGTGCTGGCCAAGGTGAGCGAGTTTTTCCAGGCGGTGCCGGGCGCGGTGATCCGCGGTGTGCAAAAGGTCTAGAGCCGGGTGTTGCCGCCGGTCACGGTGCCACATGTGCGACTGACCGAGGCGCTGGCGCAGGGCCGGGCCACGCTGGCCGCCACTCCCGCCAAGACCTACTGGCAGGGCATCACCCACGGGAATCTGGCCGCGCTGCAGTACACCGGTGGCACCACCGGTGTGAGCAAGGGCGCCATGCTCAGCCACGGCAACCTGCTCAACAACGTGAACCAGATGTTGGCCATGGGCGCCACCCACATGGCGCCGGGCAAAGAGTGTGTGCTCACAGCGTTGCCGCTGTATCACATCTTCGCCTTCACGGCCAACCTGCTGGGCTTCCTGTTCATCGGCGCCCACAACGTGCTGGTGCCCAGCCCGCGCCCGGTGCAAAACCTGCAGCGCGCGGCGGAAAACTTTCCCATCACCTGGATGACGGGCGTCAACACCCTGTTCAACGGCCTGCTGAATGAGGAGTGGTCACCGCCTACCCACCCAAGCAGCTCAAGGCCTCGATCGCTGTGCCACCGCGCTGCACGACGCGGTGGCACAGCGCTGGACCGAGGTCACGCGCACGCCGATTGCCGAGGGCTATGGCCTGACCGAAACATCCCCTGTGGTGAGCTTCAACCCGCTGCGCGGCACGCCGCGCCTGGGCAGCATCGGTATTCCCGCGCCCGGCACCGAGGTGCGCCTGCGGGGCAGCGACGGCCTGTCGGTGGCGCCGGGCGAAATTTGCGTGCGCGGGCCGCAGGTGATGCAGTGCTACTGGAACAACGAAGCCGAGACCGTCGCCCTACTGAGCGATGACTGGCTGGCCACCGGCGACGTGGCGGTGATGGAGCCCGACGGCTTTCTACGCATCGTGGATCGCAAGAAAGACCTGGTGCTGGTCTCGGGCTTCAACGTCTTCCCCAACGAGGTGGAAGACACCGTCGCCCAGCTGGAAACGGTGCTGGAGGTGGCCGTGATCGGCGTGACCGACACCAAAACCGGCGAGGCGGTGCGCGCCTATGTGGTGCCGCATCCGGACCATGCCGGCAAGCTCACAGCCGAACAGGTGCTGGCGCATTGCCGCCAGCAGCTCACCGCCTACAAGGTGCCGCGCTCGGTGGTGCTGCGCGACGAGGTGTCCAAAAGCCCCATCGGCAAGGTGCTGCGCAAGGAGCTCAAGGCAGAGGCCCAGGCGTCCCAGGCCCGCTGACACACAACAACACCGCTTCGAGGACAACAAGCCATGATCACCGAATTCGAAACCCGCCTGCTCGGCTTCATGATGATGGTCATCATGCTGGGCATGGGTGCCTCGCTCACCTGGCGCGACTTTCTCATTGCCTTTCGCAAACCCAAGGGCGTGCTGGTCGGCATGCTGTGCCAGTTCGGCACCATGCCGCTGCTGGGCTTCGCGCTGGCGATGGCGCTGGACCTGTCGCCCGGTCTCACGGTCGGCCTGATCCTCATGGCCTGCATGCCCGGCGGCACCACCTCCAATATCTTCAGCTACTTCAACAAGGGCGTGCTCGCGCTGTCCAGCCTGATGACCACGGTCTGCACCTTGAC
>CAYRIT010000119.1:0-8973 GCA_964424415.1 uncultured Hydrogenophaga sp. | reverse complement strand
TTGGCCAGGTGGCGCTCACCGCCTACGTGCCGCACAACTACCCGCTCGACAAGCTTGAGCCGGGCCTGAACGAAACCGCGTTCTACGACCCGACCAACTTCACCTTCCCGGCCGGCACCTACATCTGTGAGGTCGAAGTCGACCCCGCCACCGGTGTGGTGCGCATCGACCGATTCACGGCGGTGGACGATTTCGGCACCATCATCAACCCGATGGTGGTCGAAGGCCAGGTGCACGGCGGTGTGGCGCAAGGCATTGGCCAGGCGCTGCTGGAGCACTGCGTGTACGACCGTGAAACCGGCCAGCTCGTGACCGGCTCGTTCATGGACTACACCATGCCGCGTGCCGACGACTTCCCCAACATTTCCATCGGCCATGTGTGTACCCCCTGCACCACCAACCCACTGGGTACCAAAGGTTGTGGCGAAGCCGGTGCCATCGGTTCGCCGCCGGCGGTGATCAACGCGGTGCTGGATGCACTGGCGCCCCTGGGTGTGAAAGATCTGGACATGCCCGCCAGCCCGAACCGGGTCTGGGCCGCCATCCAACAAGCCAAAGCCTGAGGAGAAAACACATGTACGCATTCGCCTACGAACGTCCCGCCTCCCTGGCCGATGTGCTGGCCAAGATCTCGGCCGGTGGCCAGGCCCTGGCCGGCGGCCAGACCCTGATCGCCTCCCTGAAGCAGCGTCTGGCCCAGCCCGAGTGCCTGGTCGATCTGGCCGGGGTGGCAGAGCTCAGCGGTATCCGCAAAGAAGGCAACACGCTGGTGATCGGCGCCATGACGCGCCATGAAACCGTGGCCGACAGCGCCGATGTCAAATCCACGATTCCAGCGTTGGCCGCACTCGCGGGCAACATCGGTGACCGCCAGGTGCGCGCCATGGGCACGCTGGGTGGCTCGGTGGCCAACAACGACCCTGCCGCCTGCTATCCCAGCGCGGTGCTCGGTCTGGGCGCCACGGTGCAGACCAACAAGCGCAGCATCGCTGCCGACGATTATTTCCAGGGCATGTACACCACAGCCCTCGAAGCCGGCGAACTGATCACCGCCATCCATTTCCCGGCACCGCAAAAGGCCGCGTACGCCAAGTTTCGCCAGCCGGCCTCGCGCTTCGCGCTGGTGGGCGTGTTTGTGGCGCAGACGGCCAGCGGCGTGCGCGTGGCCATCACCGGCGCGGGCAACGGCGTGTTCCGCCACGCAGGGCTGGAAGCGGCGCTGTCCAAGAGCTTCACGCCCGAAGCGGTGGAAGGGGTCGCCATCGACGCCAGCGAGCTCAACGGCGACCTGCACGCCAGTGCCGACTTCCGCGCGCAGCTGATCAAGGTGCAAACCCAGCGGGCGGTGCAAGCGGCGAATGGCTGAACACGACAACGGCATCGACTCCATTGCCGGCCTGACCCACGCCCTGCAGGGCGTGGGCTACCACGCACCGCGACAGCTCGCCACCTCGGTGTTCTTGGCCATGAAGCTGCAGCGCCCGCTGCTGCTGGAAGGCGAGCCGGGCGTGGGGAAAACCGAGCTGGCCAAAGCGCTGGCGCAGGTGCTGGGCCAGCCGCTGCTGCGTCTGCAGTGTTACGACGGCATGGAGCAGCGGGAAGCTTTGTACGAGTGGAACCACACCGCGCAGCTGCTGCACATGCGCGCCGTGCAGGACCGCGCCACGCCGGACGACATCGAACGAGAGGTCTACCAGGCGCGCTACCTGATCCGCCGCCCGCTGCTGCAGGCGTTGCAGGCACCGGCGCCCGGCGCGGTGCTGCTGATCGACGAGGTGGACCGGGCCGACGAGCCATTCGAGGCCTTCCTGCTGGAGTACCTGGGCGAGTACCAGGTGACCATTCCAGAGCTGGGCACGATACGCGCACAGGCCGCGCCAGTGACCATCCTCACCAGCAACCGCACGCGCGACCTCAACGACGCGGTCAAGCGCCGCTGCCTTTACCAGTGGATGGACTACCCCGATCGCGAGCGCGAGCTCGCCATCGTGCGCAGCCTGGTGCCGCAGGCCGGCCCGGCCTTGTCCGAACAGGTCACACAATTTGTGTCGCGGCTGCGCTCGCTGCCGTTTGCCAACGCATTCCAGCGCAGCCCCGGCATCGCCGAGAGCGTGGAATGGGCCAAGGCCCTGGTGGCGCTGGACACGCTCATGCTCGACCCCGAGGTGGTGCAGGACACCGCGGGCATTCTGTTCAAGCAACGCGAGGACGTGGCCGCCCTGCTGCCGCTGATCGACCAGCTGCTGCAGCCCGAACCGACTTGAGCGCCATGCAGCTCGGTGACGCACGCAGCGGCAAACTGCCGGACAACATGGTCGGTTTCGCGCGCGCACTGCGCCGCGCCGGTGTGCCGGTGGACAGCAGCCGCATGGCACTGGCGATCGAAGCCGCGCAACTGGTGGGCGTCTCGCGCAAAGACGATTTGCAGGCCGCGCTGCGCTCTGTGTTCGTGAGTCGCCAGCAAGATGCCGAGGTGTTCGACCAGCTCTTTGATGCCCTGTTTCGCAACCCCGAACTCGCGCAGCAGCTGCTCGCACAAATGCTGCCCAAGGTGCGCCAGGCCCAGCCCATCCCGCGCAAGGCACGGGTACAGGAAGCGCTGGCCGCCGCGCGCACACCGGCCCAGGGACCCAGAGAGGAATCCAAGGTGCAGCTTGACGCGGCGATGACCGCGAGCGACCTGCAACGCTTGCGCCACGCCGACTTCGCTGGCCTCAATGCGAGCGAATACAGGTTGATCGAGCAGCTGGTGCGCGACGTGCCGCTGCCACTGCCACCGGTGGCGGGACGGCGCACCCGCGCCGGCCTGCGCGGGCAGCGGCCCCACTGGGCCGCGGCCCTGAACCATGCACGCCGTTTTGAAGGCGAGCTGCTGTGGATCCCGAAACGCGAGCGCCGGCCTCAACCGCTGCCACTGCTGGTGCTGGTCGACGTGTCCGGCTCGATGGAGCGCTACGCACGCCTGCTGCTGGCCTTTCTGCACAACGCCACACGCCAGAGCCCGCGCGCGGTGTTCGCCTTCGGCACCGACCTGACCGACCTGCGACCCGCCTTCCGCCACCGCGACACCGACCACATGCTGGAAGCGGCCAACGCGCAGATCGCCGATTTCGCCGGCGGCACCCGCCTGGGTGCGTCGCTCGCCCGTTTGCGCGAGCGGTACGCGCGCTGCCTGGTCGGGCGGCGCACCGTGGTGCTGCTGATCAGCGACGGGCTGGACACCGGGGAGCCCGCTGCGCTCGATACCGAACTCCAGTGGCTCAAGCGCCATTGCCGCCAGCTGCTCTGGCTCAACCCGTTGTTGCGTTTCGAAGGCTACGCGCCGCTGGCCAGCGGTGCCCAGCGCTTGCACCAGCACGCCGACGGGATGCTCGCGGTGCACAACCTCTCGCGGCTGCAAGATCTGGCGCAAGCCATGGCGCAGCTGCTGAAACGCTGACTCCACCGATTTTTTGCCCCTTTTTCGACGGAGAACCCCATGGACATGCAAGGACAACGCACCCTCACCGCCAGCCAGCAGCAGGCCTGGGACGCGCTCAACAACGCCGAGATTCTCAAGGCGTGCATACCGGGTTGCGAGAAATTCGAACCCACCGGCGACAACGCATACGCGGTGACCACGGCGCTCAAGATCGGCCCGGTGGCCGCCCGTTTCACCGGCAAGGTGCAGCTCACCGACATCGTGGCGCCCACGAGCTACAAGCTCAACTTCGACGCCCAGGGCGGTGTGGCGGGCTTCGGAAAAGGCCAGTCGTCGGTGGAACTCAAAGCGCTGGACAGCGGCTGCGAGTTGCATTACACCGTGCACTCCAGTGTCGGCGGCAAGATCGCGCAGATGGGGCAGCGCCTGATCGATGGCGTGGCCAAAAACCTGGCCGAAGATTTTTTCAAACGCTTCGAAGCCGAGCTGCAGCGCCTGTATCCGGCCCCCGAGGCCGCCGGCGCCGTTCCGGCGCCTGCACCCCGCGCTGCCATGCCCACCTGGGTCTGGGTGGCGGCGGCGGCTGCGGTGGCGTTGGCTGTCTGGCTCGCCACGCGCTGAGCCTGTTTTGGGGCCATGCCACGACGGCAAAGCCCTTTGAGGAGACTGCCATGGAAAATCTCGATCTCACTGTCTTGCGCAGCCTGCTGAAGTGGCGGCAGCAAGGCCAGCGCGCGCTGCTGGCCACGGTGGTCCGCACCTGGGGTTCGTCGCCGCGCCCGGTCGGCTCGATCATGGCGTTGTGTGAAAACGGCGCGGTGGTCGGCTCGGTCTCGGGTGGCTGCATCGAAGACGATCTGATCTACCGCTACAGCCGCGCCAACACCTCCGCCAGCCCTGCGCCGCCCGAAGGCAGCACCCCAGGCATCACCCACGAAATCCCTGTCGGCCCACCCGAGCGCGTGACCTACGGCGTGAACGCCGACGAAGCCCACCGCTTCGGCCTGCCCTGCGGCGGGACGCTGGATCTGCTGCTCGAATTCAACCCCGACGCCAACTTGCTCGCCGAGCTGGTGCAGCACCTGAGCACCGGCCGCATGGTGGAGCGCCATACCGAGATCGCCACCGGGCGCGTTCGGCTGGAAGCTTGCGACCGACCAAGCGCCCTGCACGACGACGGCCAGTGGCTGCGCAACTGCTTCGGGCCGGAGTACCGCATGCTGCTGATCGGCACCGGACAGCTCTCCGAATACCTCGCCACCATGGCGGTGTTCTGTGGCTTCTCGGTCACCGTGTGTGACCCGCGCGAGGAATACCGTGGCAGCTGGCGCGTGGGCAATGTGGCGCTCGACAGCGGCATGCCCGACGACGTGGTGCGCGCGTTCGCGGTGGACAAGCGCAGCTGCGTGATCGCCCTCACCCACGACCCCAAGCTCGACGACCTGGCCCTGATCGAGGCGCTGGAGACCGATGCGTTCTATGTCGGCGCCATCGGCTCGCGGCGCAACAACGAGGCGCGCAAGGCGCGGCTGATCGAACACTTCGGCCAGACCGAGGCCAGCCTGGCGCGGCTGAGCGGGCCGATTGGTCTGTACATCGGCAGCAAGACCCCGCCCGAGATCGCGGTCAGCATCATGGCCGAGGTACTGGCAATCAAGAACGGTGTCAGCCTGCCGGCCGGCATGCAGGTTGGCCCGGCCAAGGAAGCGCTGCAACCGCACAGCGTCGACAGCGACGCGCCGGTGTGCTTCAGCGCCGCGCGCGTGTCCTGAGCACCGCCCATGCTGGGTGCGATCGTTCTCGCCGCAGGCGCCGGCACGCGCATGGGTGGCGTGGCCAAATGCCTGATCACCGTCGATGGTCAAACCCTGCTGCAACGCCTGCTGCTCGCGGTGCGAACCCTGGCCCCGGTGCAGACGGTGCTGGTGCTCGGCCACCACGCCGACGCGATCCGAACCGCGCTGAACGAAACACCCCCACCCCTGCCTTTGACCATGGTGCACAACGCCGATCCCGGCGACCGCCCGGCCGCCTCGCTGCGTCTGGGTTTGCAGGCGCTCCAGCCCGCCGTGGATACCGTCATGGTGCTGCTGGCCGACCAGCCGCTGCTGAGCGCGAGCGACCTGCAGCGCGCGCTGCAGGCCTTCGAAGGCCGCTCGCCCGCGCAGCGCATCGGTTGGCCGGAGCACGGTGGCGCGCCTGGCCATCCGGTGCTGATGCAGGCCGATCTGGCGCACGACTGGCTGGCCCAGGACCGGGCCGGCCTTCGGCCCTGGGCGCTGCAGCAGCCCCAGCAGGTCGCGCCCTGGGCACCCGGCAATCCGCACCACACCCGCGATCTGGACACAACCGAGGATCTGACGCGCCTGACACAAGATACAGGCCGCACCTGGTCACTCCCCCGGACAGGTGCAAAAAGCCGCCAGACCTGATTCAATCGGCCCTGCGCCGCCCGCACTGCGGGCGCGCTCCGAGTCAAGATATTCATGAGCAGCATGCCCCTCACCTCTCTTGGCGACACCCGACTGGCCCACATTGCGCAGGCTCGGGAGCGCGTGTTGCAGTCACGCCAGCCCGGGCCCAGCGGCTGGCTCGACCCGATGATCGAGCGCTCCTGGCACCGCTGCCTCGATCTGGGCCACGAGCCGCAGCACGGGGTGAGCTTCCAGCCGGTGTCACCGGGTGCGCTGCGCCACGCGCTCGAGGCCAGCCACCTGCTGCTGCAAGCGGCAACCCCGGTGATCCACACGCTGGCGCGCGCCATGCTGCACACGCGCTATTTCGCCATCCTCACCGACGCCCACGGCACCGCGCTGCAGGTGCACGGCCCGGTGGACCGCAGCGACCCGCACGCCGCAGCGATCGCACGCATCGGGATCGATCTGTCGGAAGCCGCGGTGGGCACCACCGCCATCGGCACCACCCTGGCCGAGCAGGAAGCGATCTGGCTGCACCGCGGCGAACATTTTTTTCAGCACACCAGCGTCTTCAGCTGCGCCGGCGCCCCCATCCTCGGGCCGACCGGTCACTGTGTGGGCATGCTCGATCTGACCGGCGTCAACGTGGCCGAGCAACCGGCGCTCAAGCACCTGGTCTCGCAATCGGCGCGCAGCATCGAAAACGCGCTCACCCTCGCCCAGCCGCACCATTTGCTGTTGCGCATGAACTGGCCGGGCCGTGTGCTCGGCGACGACAGCGACGGCCTGGTCTGCCTGGACGCCGAGGGATTCATCACCGGCATGAACCGCTTCGCCGCGCAGATGCTCAGCGCCCGGCCCAACAACGGCTCCGCCCACGCCGACAGCGTGTTTGCCATGCCGCACGCCGAGCTGTTCGACGCTGCTCGAACGCAACGCGGTGCGCTGGAAGTCCCGCTGTGGTCGGGCCTGCGGTTGCTGATGCTGGCCCAGCGACACCGCGAGGCGCCACACGCCGAGCACACAAGCCACCGCCCCAGCCTGACCAGCCACGCCGTGCCCCTGAGGGAGCACGAAACCTGGGTGATCCGCAAGGCGGTGGAAGACGCGCGCGGCAATGTGGGCGAGGCGGCGCGCGCACTGGGCATCAGCCGCGCCACGGTGTACCGGCGCCTGCAGGCCAAAAAACACTGAGCGGCGGATCGGCCGCGCCCCTCAGACCGGCTGCATTCACAACAAAACAAGGCACGGGACAGCAGACAGCGCTGTTGCGCAGCAAGTTTGCGCGGCGCCGCGTTCGCCTGTTAAACGAACCGGTATCAGGCCGGCTCGAACCCGTGCCGGGCAAACGCCGCCTGCATCCGGGGGCCCAACAGGCCCTGGGCAAACACCCGCGCCGACGCTGGCGCATCCCCGCGAACACCCAGCCCGTACGCCACCGCCACCTGCAGCGCCGGCGGCAGCGCCACGATGCGAAGACCGGGCAACTCCCGCTGTGCGATCACCGCGTTGGTGCGGTAGGTGAGAAACACGTCAGCCTGACCGCTGCCCATCACCCAGGCGTAGGTGCCGCACCCTGGCGGCGCTGCCGGCAGGCTGGCGTGGCCGGTGAGTTTCTGCGCCTTGCGTTGCAGCTGATCACCAGCGCCGGGGCGCAGCACCTCAGCCTGATGAAACATCGCCCAGGCGTAGTCGCCCGACGGATCGGCGCCCGGGGTCGAGGTGCCGATGCGAATGGCCGGATCGAGCAAGGTGTCGAGCAGGCGCTCGGGCGTGGTGTGCACCCGCTCGGTGGTGAGCGCACACAGGTGGTTGCGCACGAACACCGCAGGAGCCGACCAGCCGCCGCGCTCGGCCAGGCGCTGCGGGTGACCTGTGTCGGCCGAAGCGAACACCGCTGCCGGCTCGCCACGCTCGATCCGTTCACGCAACAAGCCGGACGCGCCCAGGGTGAGCGACACCACCTGCCCGGTCTGCGCCTCGTGCTCGGCGGCGATCTCGCCCAGCACCTCGCGCAGGCTGCCGGCGGCATAGACCGACAGCGGCTGCTCGGCAGGCGTCACTTGGTGGCGTTGGGGAAGAACAGCTGTTCGCCGCCGATCTTGTAATTGGCAATCGTGGCCTGCCCCTCGGGGCCGGTGACCCAGTCGACGAACTTCTGGCCCTCGGCCGTCTTGACCTGTGGGTGCTTGGCGGCGCTGACCAGCATCACGCCGTACTGGTTGAACAGCCGCTTGTCGCCTTCCACCAGCACGGTGAGGTCGCCGCGGTTCTTGAAATTGAGCCAGGTGCCACGATCGGACATCACATAGCCACCGGTGGCCGACGCCATGTTGAGCGCCGGGCCCATGCCGCAGCCACATTCCTTGTAGCCGGTGCCCTTGTTGGCGTCAGCTTCGGCCATTTTCCAGAACCGCAATTCCGCCGCGTGGGTGCCACTCTTGTCGCCGCGCGAAATGAAGGGCGCGTTGGCCGCAGCAATCTTCTTGAGCCCCGCCACGATGTCGTTGCCCTTGGTCTGCGCCGGATCGGCTTTGGGGCCGATCAGCACGAAGTCGTTGTACATCACGTCCTGGCGCTTGGCCGCATACCCTTCGGCCACAAACTTTTCTTCGGCCACCTTGTCGTGCACGAAGAGCACGTCGGCATCTCCCCGGCGAGCGGTGTCGATCGCCTGGCCGGTGCCCAGAGCAACCACTTTCACGTCAATGCCGGTGGCTTTCTTGAACTCGGGCAGCAGGTAGCTGTACAGCCCCGACTGCTCGGTGGAGGTGGTCGACGCCACCACAATGCTCTGCGCCATGACCGCGCCGCTGGCCAGCGCGCCGGCGGCGCCCAGCAGCGCCACCGTGACGCTGCGGGACAGGGATGTGTGGATTCGATTGGCAGCGTATTTCACAGGCTTTCTCCTTGAAGAAACAGATGAGCGCTTGGGCACACCGCCCGCAGCCGCTCGTGGTTGAAAAACTCGTGGACCGGCAGGTCGGCCAGCAGCCGGCCTTGCTCGAGGTAGATGACACGGCTGGCCAGGCGCTTGACCTGGCCCAGGTTGTGGCTGGCGAACACCAGCGCGGCGGGCAAGGATGGCACCGCCGGTCCGTCCGAATTCGAAGCCGCCCTCTGCGGGGACTGCGA
>CAYRIT010000118.1:0-9128 GCA_964424415.1 uncultured Hydrogenophaga sp. | reverse complement strand
GGCCGCAGGACGTGGAGCCGGCGTTGCGCGAGGCGCGCAAGCTCAAGGACCGCACAGTCTTCATGGATTTCCGCACCGATCCGACCGAAAACGTGTTCCCCATGGTCAAGGCCGGCAAGGGCATCACCGAAATGCTGCTCGGCGCCGAAGACCTCTGATCCTTTCCCTCCACCCGCTGCGCCCTGCGGCGGGTGGTCTCCAGACGAATCTATTTGCAGCCGAGCCTGCGCATTACCGTGCGCAGGGGAGGGCTCAGAAAAGAGGAATTCTCATCATGAAACACATCATTGCCGTGCTGCTCGAAAACGAGGCCGGTGCACTTTCGCGGGTTGTGGGCCTGTTCTCGGCCCGCGGCTACAACATCGAATCGCTCACGGTGGCGCCCACCGAAGACCCCTCACTCTCACGCATGACGATCCAGACCACCGGGTCTGACGACGTGATCGAGCAGATCACCAAGCACCTCAACCGCCTGATCGAAGTGGTCAAGGTGGTCGATCTCACCGAAGGCGCCTACACCGAGCGCGAGCTCATGCTGGTCAAGGTGCGCGCCGTGGGCAAGGAGCGCGAGGAGATGAAGCGCATGGCCGACATTTTCCGTGGCCGCGTGATCGACGTGACAGAGAAGAGTTACACCATCGAACTCACCGGCGACCAGGGCAAGAACGACGCGTTCCTCGAGGCGATCGACCGCAGCGCCATTCTGGAGACGGTGCGCACCGGCTCCTGCGGCATCGGTCGGGGTGAGAGAATCCTTCGCGTTTGATTTTTCAAGGCTCAGCCATTGGCCCGTTCGGGCTGAGCCTGTCGAAGCCCCCGCCCGCGCGGGGGTCTGTCCTGAGCCCTTCGACAGGCTCGCAATGAACGGCATAACACCTCAAATCCACTGGAGAAAAAAATGAAAGTTTTCTACGACAAAGACTGTGACCTGAGCCTGATCAAAGGCAAGACCGTGGCCATCATCGGCTATGGCTCGCAAGGCCACGCCCACGCACAGAACCTCAACGACAGCGGCGTCAAGGTCGTGGTCGGCCTGCGCAAGGGCGGTGCGTCCTGGGACAAGGTCGGCAAGGCCGGTCTGAACGTGATGGAGGTCAATGACGCGGTGAAATCTGCCGATGTGGTCATGATCCTGCTGCCCGACGAGCAGATTGCCGAGGTCTACACCAACAACGTGGCGCCTAACATCAAGCAGGGTGCCTCGCTGGCCTTTGCCCACGGCTTCAACGTGCACTACAACCAGGTCACGCCGCGCGCCGACCTCGACGTCTGGATGGTTGCGCCCAAGGCGCCCGGCCACACCGTGCGCAACACCTACACCCAGGGCGGCGGCGTGCCCCACCTGGTGGCGGTGCATCAGGACAAGAGCGGCAAGGCGCGTGACCTGGCGCTTTCCTACGCCATGGCCAACGGTGGCGGCAAAGCCGGCATCATCGAGACCAACTTCAAAGAAGAAACCGAAACCGACCTGTTCGGCGAACAGGCGGTGTTGTGCGGCGGTGCGGTCGAGCTGATCAAGATGGGTTACGAGACCCTGGTGGAAGCCGGCTACGCGCCAGAGATGGCCTATTTCGAGTGCCTGCACGAGCTCAAGTTGATCGTGGATCTGATCTACGAAGGCGGTATCGCCAACATGAACTACTCGATCTCCAACAACGCCGAGTACGGCGAGTACGTGACCGGCCCCGAGGTGATCAACGAGCAGTCGCGCGTGGCCATGCGCAACGCTCTGAAACGCATTCAGAACGGTGACTACGCCAAGATGTTCATCCAGGAAGGTCGACTGAACTACCCGAGCATGACCGCTCGCCGTCGCAACACCGCCGAGCACCAGATCGAGGTGGTCGGTGCGCAGCTGCGCGCCATGATGCCCTGGATCGCCAAGAACAAGCTGGTCGATCAGACGCGCAACTGATGCCCGGCGCCGGGGCGCAGACCCCGGTTGGCGCAGCACAGCGCAAAGGCCACTTCGGTGGCCTTTGTCTTTTATGGCCTGCAGGGGCTCGCTTACACTGACCCATCGAAACACGGTGTCGCAGCTTGCATTGCGGAGCGGCGACCCACGGGAAAAGCATGCACGACGGAACCGATCCCCAGCACGAGTCACACGGCGAGACGCGCAAGCGCGCCAAGGGCATCTACATGGTGCCCAACATGATCACGCTTGCCGCCTTGTTCGGCGGCTTCTACGCCATCGTCATGGCCATGAACGGCCGCTTCGAGTTCGCCACGGTGGCGATTTTCCTCTCCATGGTGCTCGACAGCCTGGACGGCCGCGTCGCGCGCATGACCAACACACAAAGTGCGTTCGGCGAGCAGATGGATTCGCTCTCCGACATGGTGTCCTTCGGCGCCGCGCCCGGATTGGTGGCCTACGTCTGGACACTCAGCACACTCGGTCGCTGGGGCTGGATTGCCGCCTTTGTGTACTGCGCCTGTGCTGCACTGCGGCTCGCCCGTTTCAATGTGAACACCGGGGTGGTTGACAAACGGTATTTCCAGGGCCTGCCGTCGCCCGCCGCCGCCGCGCTGGTGGCCGGTTTCATCTGGCTGATGACCGATCTGGGGATACCAGCGGAAGATGCCCGATGGGTCATGTTTGCGATCACCCTGTTCGCCGGTCTGACCATGGTGACCAACGTGCCTTTCTACAGCTTCAAGGATCTGAGCTTGAAGAAGAGCGTGCCATTTGCCGCCATCGTGTTGGTCGCGCTCGGTATCGCGGTGATCAATATCCACCCGCCCACCGTGCTGTTTGGCCTGTTTGTGGTCTACGGGCTCTCGGGTTATGCCGTCTACGGCTGGCGCAAGGCCAAGGGGCGCCCGACCAGCGTGATCAGCACATCCACCGACGAGCCCGAAGAACGCGGGCTGCACGAATAGCGGCACCGTGCCCAAGGCTGCCGTCCAGGATGCCGGGTGTCGGCAGAGGTTTGTGATACATTGCCTCTCATGAAACAGGTTTCGTTCTCGCTACTACTGGGTGTCCGTCACGGGCAGGTTCTGTAGCGCGCGAGCGATCAACCACCACGGCCCGTTTGCACCCGCAGCGGGCCGTTTTTGTTTTTGGACTGCGGGTTTTTTCAAGCCTGACCCACGAGGTCACCGGAGAATCACATGACCGACAAGCTCATCATTTTTGACACCACCTTGCGCGATGGCGAGCAGTCGCCCGGCGCGTCCATGACCAAGGACGAAAAGCTGCGCATTGCACGCCAATTGGAGCGCCTGAAGGTTGATGTGATCGAAGCGGGTTTTGCCGCCAGCTCCAACGGTGACTTCGACTGTGTGCAGGCAATTGCCAACAGCATCAAGGACTCCACGATCTGCTCGCTGGCACGCGCCAACGACCGCGACATCGCCCGCGCGGCTGAAGCACTCAAGGGCGCCAACAGCGCCCGCATCCACACCTTCATCGCCACCAGCGAACTCCACATGGAGAAAAAACTTCGCATGACGCGCGAGCAGGTGCTGGAGCAGGCCAAGCAGTCGGTGCGGTTCGCACGCAACCTGGTCGATGACATCGAGTTCAGCCCCGAAGACGGTTACCGCAGCGACATGGATTTCCTCTGCCGGGTGCTGGAGGCGGTGATCAAAGAGGGCGCGACCACGCTCAACATTCCCGACACCGTCGGCTATGCCATTCCTGAGCTCTACGGCGAGTTCATTCGCACCCTGCGTGAACGGGTCCCCAATTCGGACAAGGTGATCTGGTCGGTGCATTGTCACAACGATCTGGGCATGGCGGTGGCCAACTCGCTGGCCGGCGTGAAGATCGGTGGCGCGCGGCAGGTGGAATGCACCATCAACGGCCTGGGTGAGCGCGCTGGCAACTGTGCGCTGGAAGAAATTGTGATGGCGGTGCGCACCCGCCGCGACTATTTCCAGCTCGACGTGGGTGTGGATGCGACCCAGATCGTGCCCGCCAGCCGCATGGTGAGCCAGACCACGGGGTTTGTGGTGCAGCCCAACAAGGCGGTGGTGGGCGCCAATGCGTTCGCCCACGCCAGCGGCATCCACCAGGACGGTGTGCTCAAGGCACGCGACACCTACGAGATCATGCGCGCCGAAGATGTGGGCTGGAGTGCCAACAAGATCGTGCTGGGCAAGCTCAGTGGCCGCAATGCGTTCAAGCAGCGCTTGCAGGATCTGGGCATCGAGATGGCATCCGAGAGCGAGATCAACACCGCGTTTGCCGCCTTCAAAGAGCTGGCCGATCGCAAGAGCGAGATCTTTGACGAGGACATCCTGGCCTTGTGCAGCGACGAGAGCGTTACGGCTGAAAAAGAGCAGTACGGGCTGGTTTCGCTGTCCCAGCACAGCGAGACGGGCGAACGGCCCCACGCCGAGGTGGTGTTCACCATCAATGGTAAGGAATACCGCGGCGCCTCCGATGGCAACGGCCCGGTCGATGCCTCGCTCAAGGCGATCGAGCACCACGTCAAAAGTGGCGCGGAACTGGTGCTCTATTCGGTCAATGCCATCACGAGCGGCTCCACCGAAAGCCAGGGCGAGGTGACGGTGCGCCTGCAACACAGCGGACGTGTGGTCAACGGCGTGGGCGCGGATCCGGACATCGTGGTCGCCTCCGCCAAAGCCTACCTGAGTGCCTTGAACAAACTGCAGAGCAAAGCCGATCGGGTGGCCGCTCAAGGTTAAATTGTTACAAATCAAAGACTTAGACTGACTTGCTGGACTGATTGCTGGAACTGGGGGCGAAAAAACCATCAGTTTCAGCGATCATTGAGCTATGACGCGCAAGCATTTGATATTGCTAGTTTTTTCCACGAATCGTATACTCCAGCCTGTCTCAAATCGGCCGGCTGGAGTGGACACATGAACCATCGCGCACCCCGCTTACAAAAAGCGTTTCAATTTACCGCTGCGGCGCTGCTGGGTGTCGTGTTGAGCTGGCCCCTGGCTTCGCAGGCGGCCGCCAGCAAGAAACCCGTGGTGGCCAAGACCGCCGAGCGCAAGAAGGCGGTGTCGGTCAAGTCCAAGGGTGCGGTGGTCGGCAAAAAGCGCGCGGATACCGGGAAAGTTGCCAAGGCTGGGTCGCACAAGCTGGCGCGCTCAGGCGCTACTTCAGCGCAGGCTGGCAAGCGCCAGCGTGTGACCCTGTCCGCCAAGGCCCGGCGGCCTGGCCTGAAACCGGTGTCCAGCAAACGTGCGGTGTCTTCCGTGCCAGTGGTTCGTGTGGCGGTGCCTGCAAGCCCGACCGCCGGCGAACGCCTGGGTCTGCGCCATTCCGACGACGCGCTGGATCTGAATTCCAGCGTGGCGCTGGTCGTGGATCAGGACTCGGGTGAGGTGCTGTTCAGCAAGAACGAGTCGGCGGTGCTGCCCATCGCCTCGCTGACCAAGCTCATGACTGGGCTGGTGATCGCCGATGCCAACCTGTCGATGGACGAGATGATCACCATCACCCAGGATGATGTGGATACCTACAAGGGCAGCCGCTCCCGCCTCGCCGTGGGAACGACACTGAGCCGCGGAGAATTGATGCACCTGGCGCTGATGTCCAGCGAGAACCGGGCCGCGCACGCTCTGGGGCGCACCTTTCCGGGCGGCATGCAGCAGTTTGTGACACTCATGAACAGCAAGGCCCATGAGCTCGGCATGAAAGACACCCGCTATGTCGAGCCCACGGGGTTGCTGAGCTGGAACCAGTCGAGCGCCCGCGATCTGGCCACGCTGGTGTCGGTCGCGTACCAGCGGCCCATCCTGCGCCAGCTCTCCACGTCGCCCAGCTACCAGCTCGAGGTCGGTCCGCGCACCTTGCAATACAACAACTCCAATCGCCTGATTCGCAATCCCGCGTGGGACATCGGCTTGCAGAAAACCGGCTACATCTCGGAAGCCGGCCGTTGCCTGGTGATGCAAGCCAAAATTGCCGGGCGCAAGCTCATCATGGTGTTTCTCGACTCCACCGGCCAGCTCAGCCGCTCACAGGACGCAGAGCGTGTGCGTCGCTGGGTTGAAGCGCAGACCTATCAGCAAATGTTTGCCCGCCCCCAGGGTTGAACATGTCGCAGCAACAGAAAAAAGCGGTCCCTGCGACCGCTTTTTTGTTGTGACAAGGCGTTGTTGCAGCGGGATTTACCGCGCGGCACCCGGGAGCGCCGGTTGCGGGCAGCCCAGCGCGGCTGAGATGCCGGTGGCTGTGGCGCGCAATTTGGGCACCCAGGCGTCTTCCAGACGATCGGTCGGTGCGGAAATCGAAAGACCTGCAACCAGTCGATTCTGGTCGTCGTAAATGCCCGCGGCCATGCAGCGCACGCCCATTTCAAGTTCTTCGTTGTCGCGTGCGACACCTGTCTGGCGGCACTGAGCGAGCTCGCGTTCCAGGGCACCGAGCTGGGTCAGGCTGTTGCGGGTGTTGCCGGCCAGACCGGTTCGTGTGGCGTAGGCGCGCACCCGCTGGGGATCTTCCGCCGCCAGAAACAGCTTGCCAACCGAAGTGAGGTGCAGCGGTGCCCGCCCACCGATGGCCCGCACCACCTGCATGCCCGAGCGCTCGCTGAATGCGCGTTCGACATACACGATTTCGTCCCCCTGGCGCAGGCTCAGGCTCACTGGCTGCTGGGTCATCTTGTGCAATTCCCGCATGGGTTGCAGGGCGGCGTCGCGCACACTCAGGCGCGCCTTGACCAGGTTGCCCAGCTCGAGCAGGCGCATGCCCAGCCGGTAGCTGCCCGCCTCAGGGCGGTCCACAAACCGGCCAATGGTCAGGTCGTTGAGGATGCGGTGCGCGGTCGAAGGATGGAGGCCGGTCTCTTCGCTGATTTCCTTCAGCGAGACCGGCTCTTCGCGTGAAGCCAGCATCTCGATCAGGTTGAACATGCGCTCGATCACCTGAACGGTGGGCGTGCTGGCGAGAGTGGCTGTTCGTTTGGTCATGGCATCGTCAAGTAGCCACTATTTTACAAGATGAAATTCGGAGGCGGGTGCGGGTACCCCCCCGCAGCGCGCCAAGCCTCAGCTTTCGACGACCCAGCGGCCGTCGCGCAGCAACTCATGGGGTCGAAAGCCCGCCTTGTAGTTCATCTTGCTGCTCTCCGAAATCCAGTAGCCCAGATAGACGTGGGGCAGCCGCAGCGCGCGCGCCTGATCGATCTGCCACAACACGCTGTAGGTGCCGTAGCTGGCCCTGACGTCGGGTTCGTAGAACGTGTAGACCGCCGACAGCCCATCGTTGAGTACATCGACGATGGACACCATCTTCAGCCGTTCCGGTGCATCGCCTTGCGCGGGCTCAAAGAACTCCACGAGGCGTGAGTTCACCCGGCTTTGCAGCAGGAACTGGGTGTACTGATCGATGCTGTCGCGGTCCATCCCACCGCCAGCGTGGCGGCTGTTCTGGTAGCGCAGGTACAGCTGGTAGTGCTCGGGCAAAAAACACAGCTTGAGCACACGGGTCTGCAGATGCGCGTGTTGCCTGTGGCTTCGGCGCTGGCTGCGACTGGCAACAAATGACCCGACCGGCACGCGAAGCGGCACACAGGCGCTGCAGCCATCGCAGTACGGTCGGTAGGTGAACATGCCGCTGCGGCGAAAGCCCTGCGTGACCAGATCTGAGTAGGCGTCGTTGTGGATCTGGTGGCTGGGCGTGGCCACCTGCGAACGCGCCTGCCGACCTTGAAGGTAACTGCAAGGGTAGGGAGCCGTGGCGTAAAACTGGAGCGCCTGAAGCGGGAGTTCTTTGAGGTGCGTCATGTGAGAAATTCGCCACCAGCGGCATCTTTTCCCAGGAGGTGGCACCAGTATACGGACTCGAATTTCCACGCTGGCGCAGCCGGTTGCAAGGCCATCCTCAGGTGTTGGCAGAAGACCTCACGGGGCACGGGCTGCGCACCCAGCGATGCCAGGTGAGCCGTCTCCTGCTGGCAGTCGATCCAGGGCATGTCGTGCGCATGGCTGAAGGCGACCAGGGCAGCCAGCGCGATTTTCGAGGCGCCGCTCTGGCGGCTGAACATCGATTCGCCGTACACCATGCGACCGAGGTTGACCGCGTAGAGGCCGCCGACCAGTTCGCCGTCGATCCAGGTCTCCACGCTGTGTGCGACACCCGCATGGGCCAGCTGGCTGTACGCCTGGGTCATCGCGGGCAATATCCAGGTCCCACGCTGGCCGTCTCGCGGCGCGTGCGCACAGGCCTGGATGATGCGGGCCACGTCGTGATCCATGCGAATCTCGAGCCGTCCAGATTGAAGCAGGGCGCGTATCGATTTGCGCAGCGAGCGGTGCAGCCGGAACTGCTGCACCTGCAGGACCATGCGCGGATGGGTGCTCCACCACAGAATGGGTTGACCGGCGCTGTACCAGGGGAAGATGCCTTGCGAATAGGCAGCGATCAGCGTGGGCACATCCAAGACGCCACCAGCGGCCAAAAGGCCGGGCGCGGGTTCGTTCGCGCCCCAGGCACTTTCCACCGGCGGGAATGCCTGGCCAGGTGCCAGCCAGGGCAGGATGGAGGAAGGCGGCGATTGCGACATGGTCTCTATTGTGCGCATTCGCGCGGCGTTCACTCAACCTCGATGAGACGGCGTGTGGTGGCACCAATGCCAGACGGACATCACCGCGAGAATGCCCAACACATCGGCCAGGAGGTCCAGCCAGTCGCCATGGCGCCAGCCACTGGCGGCTTGCACCAGTTCGATCAGCGCACCCAGCAGCAACAGAGCCGACGGCAGACGCCAGCGTGCGCTGGGGTAGGCGAGCAGACCCAGGCCGGTGAGCGCAGCAAAACCCAGCGCATGCTGGGCTTTGTCCCACCAGTTGAACGCCTTTGGGATGAGTTCCGCAGGCAGGAGACACAGAACGACCGTGCCCAGGACGCAGGTCCAGAACGCAGCTTGCACAAGACGCAGCGGCAGCTTCAACATGTGTGTTCAACCGGGGGTGGGTGATGTGGACTGTGATGCCGGAAAGGTCGTGCTGCGGAACACCAAAAGCCGAAGCGACCACAAGCTGCTGCTGGCCCGACAGGCGCTGGAAATCGCGGCAAAACATTGCGAGGGCAGGAAGCCCGACGATGTGTTTTTTCCCATCACCGACGCACGAAAGAGGCCCAGGTGGATCCACGCGCTGGCAAAAGCCAATGTGCAGGACCATGGTTTGCGTGACAC
>CAYRIT010000117.1:7585-9247 GCA_964424415.1 uncultured Hydrogenophaga sp. | reverse complement strand
GCCGCCAGCTACCACAGCTACTACGACGCCGAGCGCATCCTGGTGGACGACGAGACCGTGAAAAAGGCCCGCCTGGCCCTGGTCAGCGCCACCGCTCAGGTGTTGCACAATGGCCTCGCTGTGCTGGGCGTGGGTGCCCCGCAGAAGATGTGAACCGGACCAATTGATGACGACCAAACCAACCCCAACCATCCGGTCGCAGCGCGGCGGCACCTTGCTCGGTCTGGTGATCGGCCTGTTGCTGGGCCTGGGCGCGGCGCTGGCGGTGGCGATCTATGTGACCAAGGTGCCGGTGCCGTTTGTGGACCGGGGCGTCTCGCGCAACCCGGCGCAGGACGCCGCGGAGGCCGAGCGCAACAAAGGCTGGGACCCGAATGCGGTGCTCAACGGCCGCTCGCCCGCCGCGCAGCCCGCGACCTCGCCGGCACCCGCCGCGGCAGCGGCGACCGATGGTGCCATCGTGGTGCCATCGGCCGACGGCCAGCCACTGCCCAAACCCAGCCAGACCCGCCCCGGCGCCGGGACACCGGCCGCCGATCCCCTGGGCGACCTGGCCAGATCGCGCCTGGAGCAGCCTGGCACCCAGTCGGCGGCCGTCACGCCGGCGCCCGGCCCCGGTGCCGATCCGTTCCTCTACTTTGTTCAGGCTGGCGCCTTCAAGAGCGTGGAAGACGCCGAGGCACAACGCGCCAAGCTGGCGATGCTCGGCATCGAGGCGCTGGTCAGCGAGCGCGAGCAGGCGGGCCGAACGGTCTACCGCGTGCGCGTCGGCCCATTCAACCAAAAGGCGCTGGCCGATCTCACCCGCGAACAGCTCGAGGTGAATGGCACCGAGGCGGCGCTGGTGCGCGTGCAGCGCTGATCCACCGGGCGCCGGGGGAACTTTGTTTCGCCCCGCTGCCCCAACCAGCCCATTCAAGGAGTCCGTTCTGATGCAACGTCGCGATTTTTCCCGCTCGCTGGTGGCCATGGGGGCCACCACCACCCTCGGTGGCCTGGCCGCACTCGGCCCTGCCAGCGCCCAGGCCCAGATCGCCGGCCTGAAAGAAGGCACCGACTACGTGCGGCTAGGGCGCCCCGCGCCGGTGGATGCCCCCGCCGGCCAGATCGAGGTGCTGGAGTTTTTTGCCTACACCTGCATCCACTGCTTCAACTTCGAGCCGGTGATGGCGGACTGGATCAAGAAAAAACCGGTCAACGTGGTGGTCAAGCGCACGCCGGTGAAATTCAGCGACGCGTTTGTGCCGATGCAAAAGCTCTATTACGCGCTCGACGCCATGGGCCTGGTCGACAAGCTGCACGAGAAGGTGTTCAGCGCGATCCATGTCGACAAGCAGCGCCTGACCACACCCGAAGCCATCATCGACTGGGTGGCCAAACAGGGTGTGGACCGGGCGAAATTCACCGGTGTCTACAACTCGTTTGCGGTGGCCGGCAAGGCCAACCGCGCGACCCAGCTGCAAGACGCCTACCAGGTCGAAGGCACGCCGGCGCTGGGTGTGGCCGGCCGCTTCTATGTGCCGGGCCAGGGTCCGCGCTCCATCGTGGTGGCCGAGGCCCTGATCGCCGAGGTGCGCAAGGCCTGAGCGGCACCACCGCTGGCCGCTCGAAGCCCGCCCGGAGCGGGCTTTGTTTTTCCCGCCCCCGCCCACCACGCCAAGC
>CAYRIT010000117.1:0-7485 GCA_964424415.1 uncultured Hydrogenophaga sp. | reverse complement strand
CGCCCCTCTGTGCCACTGGTTGCGCTGTGCCTGGCGATGCTGGCGGGCGCGGGTCCGGCCCAGGCCGAAAAGGCTGATCGCGACCGGCCCATGAACGCCGAGGCGGACGCGCTGCGCTACGACGACGCGCGCCAGACCAGTGTGTTCACTGGCAACGTGGTGATCACCAAAGGCAGTATTCAGATCCGGGGTGCCCAGGTCGAGGTGCGCCAGGATGCACAGGGGAACCAGTTCGGCGTGGTCAGCGGAAGCCCCGCGTTCTTCCGCCAGAAGCGCGACGGCCTGGACGAATTCATCGAGGGCAGGTCCCAGCGCATCGAATACGACAGTCAGGCCGACACGGTGCGTTTCATCGGCAACGCGGTGCTGCGCCGCCTGAGCGGCAGCCAGATCAACGACGAGACCACCGGGGCACTGATCGTCTACAACAACAGCACCGACGTGTTCACGGTGGACGGTGGCCCGGGCAACCGCACCGTGGGCAACCCCACCGGTCGCGTGCGCGCCATGCTCACGCCGGTGCCCAAGCCCGGTGAGGCGGCCAGCCCGGCGCCGGCGCCTGTGCCGCCGGCCGTGCTCAAACCCGCCGACCAGCTTGGCGAGGACCGCCCGTGAAGGCGTTCCAGCCCGACGCGGCGCTCGACCACCCCTCCCGCAGCGCCCCGGAAGCCACCAGCCGCCTGGTCGCCAGCGGTCTGAAAAAAGCCTATGGCAGCCGCCTGGTGGTCAAGGACGTGTCGCTCTCGGTCGACAAGGGCGAGGTGGTCGGTTTGCTTGGCCCCAACGGCGCGGGCAAGACAACGTCGTTCTACATGCTGGTCGGCCTGCTGCGTTCGGACGCCGGCCAGATCCTGCTCGACGGCCAGGCGATCGAGAAGATGCCGATCCACCAGCGTGCGCGGCTCGGCCTGGGCTACCTGCCGCAGGAGGCGTCGATCTTTCGCAAGCTCAACGTGGCCGAAAACGTGCGCGCGGTGCTGGAACTGCAGCAGGACGACGCCGGGCGCGCGCTCTCGCGGGAGGTGATCGAGCAGCGGCTGGACCGGCTGCTGGCCGATCTGCACGTGGACCACCTGCGCGATTCGCCCGCGCCCGCGCTCTCCGGTGGCGAGCGGCGCCGGGTCGAGATCGCGCGCGCGCTGGCCACCAACCCCCGATTCATCCTGCTTGACGAGCCGTTCGCCGGTATCGATCCGATCGCGGTGATCGAGATCCAGCGCATCATCGGTTTCCTCAAGGCGCGTGGCATCGGCGTGCTCATCACCGACCACAACGTGCGCGAGACACTGGGTATCTGCGACCGCGCCTACATCATCAACGAAGGCCATGTGCTCACCAGCGGCACACCGGCCGAAATCGTCGAAAACGCCGACGTGCGCCGCGTCTACCTGGGCGAACATTTCAAGATGTGATGGTCTGCATTTTGTTCACGCCAGGGCGGCCGAGCGAGGCGCCGCAAGCCGGTGCCCCGAGGTTGCCGGGCCTCAGGCTGCGCATCCCTTCCGGGGGTCGCGCGTAGCGTGGCAGGGGGTGCTCACCAAATGAAACCCGGCCTGTCCCTGCGCGTCTCGCAGCATCTTGCGCTCACGCCGCAGCTGCAGCAGTCGATCCGCCTGTTGCAGCTCTCCACCCTGGAGATGGCGCAGGAAGTCGAGCAGATGCTGGATGAAAACCCGTTTTTGGAGCGCAGCGAGGACGCTGCCGAGCGCGAGGCCTTTGGTCTGGCACAGGCCGACACGCCGGTGAGTGCGGGCGAGCAGATTGCCGAGGCGGCCGAGCACGACATGCCGCAGCGGCCCACGCTGGAGCGGGTGAGCGGCGAAAGTGATTCATCGGACAGCGTGGAAAGTCGCGCCGATGGCGACCGCCCGCTGGAGGAAAGCTGGGACGGTGACGGCTCGGTGGACATCGCGCACGACGACAGCGAATGGGGCGGCGACGCGCCCGCGCGCAACAACACCGGCAGCACGGCAGGTGACGACGAGACCGCCAGCGCCGCCGAACTCGCACGCGCCGGCACCCGGCTGCAGGACCATTTGCACAACCAGGCGCTGACCCTGCGCCTGAGCGCAGAAGACAGCGCCGCACTCTATTTCCTGATCGAGTCGCTGAACGACGACGGCTATCTCGAAGACAGTCTGAGCGACCTCGCCAGCGCCTGGTTGCAGATGAGCGCCAGCGCGGCCGCGCTTTCGCCCGACGAGGCGCTGCAAGCGCGCGAAGGCACCGAGCAGTGCCTGTCTATGGCGCTGCAACTGCTGCAGCACATGGAACCCGTCGGCGTGGGTGCACGCGACCTGGGCGAGTGCCTGCGCCTGCAGATCGAGGAGCTGCGCAACAGCCCCGAGGCTCGGGCCGCGCTGGCGATCTGCGCGCAGCCGCTGGAGCTCATGGCCAAACGCGATGTGAGACGCCTGAGCAGCCTTTGCGGCATTGACGAAGACACCACGCGCACCGCGCTCGCGCTGATTGCCCGCCTCGAACCCAAACCGGGCCGACGTTTTGTCGAGGTGGAGCGCAACATCGTGATCCCCGACGTGTTGGTCACCCGCGCCGGGCGAGGTTTCAAAGTGCAGCTCAACCCCGAGGTCATGCCGCGCCTGCGGGTGCATGACGTGTACGCCAGCGCGATGCGCCAGAACCGCGGCGGCAAGGACGGCGGTCCCGAGGGCACCGCCGGCCACGCCGCCATGCAGCAGCGGCTGCAGGAAGCGCGCTGGTTCATCAAGAACATCCAGCAGCGCTTCGACACCATCCTGCGCGTGTCCAGCGCGATCGTGGAGCGCCAGCGCAATTTCTTTCTGCACGGCGAGCTCGCGATGCGCCCGCTGGTGTTGCGCGAGATCGCCGACGAGCTTGGTCTGCACGAGTCCACCATCAGCCGCGTGACCACCGCCAAGTACATGGCCACACCGCACGGCACCTTCGAGCTCAAGTATTTCTTTGGCTCCTCGCTGGGCACCGAAGCCGGCGGCAACGCGTCGAGCACCGCGGTGCGTGCCCTGCTCAAGCAATTCATCGCGGCTGAGGAGGCGGACAAGCCGCTGTCGGACAGCCAGCTTGCCGATCTGCTCAAGGAGCAGGGCATCGAGTGCGCGCGGCGCACCGTGGCCAAGTACCGCGATGCGCTGCGGATTGCGCCGGCCAATCTGCGAAAAACCCTGTAGAGAGCATCCCCTGCGTCGTTTCGCGCCTTCTCCCAAGGAGGCCACACCAGGTGGTCTGGCAGAGCCCGTTCCACGGTGTGTGCTGGAAGGGATCCCTTCGAGTGGCACGGCGGCCTGTGTGAAAGACGCACCTTCGAAAAAGCACACATGAACCAACTCAAACTCTTTTTGCCTTGCGCCGCCGGCGTCGAGGAATTCCTGGGCGCCGAGGTGCAGCGCATCACCGGCGAACCGCTGGCTTTTCAGTCGCGTGGTGGTGTGGGCGTGCAGGCCTCGTGGCGCGAGGCGATGCGCCTGAACCTGCACAGCCGGCTTGCGCAGCGTGTGCTGGTGCAGCTCTGGCATGGCGGCTACCGCAGCGAGCAGGATCTCTACAACGCCGCCAGCGACGTGGCCTGGGAAATCTGGTTCACCCCCAAGCAGACGATCAAGGTTGACATCACCGCACAACACAGCCCGCTGACCAGCCTGAACTTCGCCGCGCTCAAGATCAAGGACGCCATCTGCGACCGTTTTCGTGCCAAGCGTGGCGAGCGCCCCAGCGTCGACACCACCTGGCCCGATGTGCGCATCCACGCCCATCTCACCACCGACGGTCTCACGCTCTACCTCGACACCTCGGGCGAGCCGCTGTTCAAGCGCGGCTGGCGCGAAGACAAGGGTGACGCGCCGCTGAAGGAAACCCTGGCCGCAGCCATGATCGCGGCCACCGGCTGGGACGCTTGTGCCGGGCAGCCGCTGGACGCCATCGCGCCGCTGTACGACCCCTGCTGCGGCAGCGGCACGGTGGTGATCGAGGCGGCGCAGATCGCGCTCAACATCGCGCCGGGCAGCCTGCGCCGCTTCGCCTTCGAGAAGATGCTGCCCTACCAGCCCCATGTGTGGCAGGCGATCCGTGACGAGGCGGTGCGCGCGCGGCGCGACTGGCCTGCCGGCCACCGCCCCATCGTGTACGGCAGTGACGTCTCGTTCCGCATGGTCGACTTTGCGCAGCGCAATGCCGAGCGTGCCGGAGTGGCCCATGCGATCGAGCTGCGCGGCGGGGATGCGCTGCAGCGGTTGCCGCCCAGCGACCGACCGGGCGTCATGCTGCTCAACCCGCCCTATGGCGAGCGCATCGCCGCCGCGGGTGTGGCAGGCGAGAACGCAGGCGAGCGCGCCAGCGCGCGGGCCTCGCGAACCTTCTCGGCGGGTCGCCACGCGCAGGACGGCGCCCACCAGGGACGCGAGAGCGCGCAGATGGACGACGGCAGCGATGGCACCGACTTCTTCACCCGCCTCGCCGCACACTGGAAAAGCCACTACGCGGGCTGGACCGCCTGGCTGCTCACGCCCGACCTCAAGCTGCCGGGCAAGATGCGTTTCAAGGAGTCGCGCCGTGTGCCGCTGTGGAACGGTCCGATCGAGTGCCGCCTGTTCCGCTTCGATCTCACCGCCCGCAAAGCGCCGCCGACGCCAGGCGACCGCCCCGAGCCGACCGCATGAGCGCGCCCACCCCGGTGCTGGTGCTCGACACCAACATCGTGCTCGACCTCTTCGTCTTTGAAGACCCCGACACCGAGGTGCTGCGTGAGCAACTCGCCGATCCAGGCACCCGCTGGCTTGCCACCGCAGCCATGCGTGAGGAGCTGGTGCGGGTGCTCGGCTACCCGGCGATCGTGAAGCGCCTGGGCGCGCTGTCGCGGCAAGCCCAGTTCGTGCTCGCCACCTTCGACGCGCAGGCCTGCCTCGTACCTGCCGCGGCGAAAGCGATCTACACCTGCAAAGACGTCGACGATCAGAAGTTCATCGACCTCGCGGTGGCCCACCGCGCGGTCCTGCTGAGCAAAGACGCGGCAGTGCTCTGCATGGCCAAGCGGCTGGCGATGCTGGGCGTGGACGTCTGCCGACAGTGGCCTGCGCCAGCGGCCCGCTGCGCGGCCTTGGCGTGACACTCTGATTCATTTTTTCTTCTGTCCTTCACATGAAAACCATCATTCGAGCTTTCTTCAAAACCCTGCGTCTGTTGCTGGGCCCGTTTGTGTTGTTGTGGGAGTGGTTGCGCCGACCGCGCGGCGTGGTGCGCGAGCCCGCCGCACAAGCCACGGTCAACCTGCAGTGCGCCAACCTCACGCTGTACCAGTACACCACCTGCCCGTTTTGCATCAAGGTGCGCCAGGAAATGCGGCGCCTGTCCCTGCCCATCGAGCGGCGCGATGCGCAGAAAAACGCCACCTACCGCAACGCGCTGCTGCAAGGCGGTGGTGCGGCCAAGGTGCCCTGCCTGAAGATCGCCGATGCCGCCGGGCAGAGCCAGTGGCTGTACGACTCGGCCGCGATCATCGCCTACCTGCGCGCCCGCTTCACGCCCACCTGAGTCGCGCCGCTGCGCGGTGCCGGCGGGCAGTGTGTCTGGGCGGCGCAACCGCACACGCAAGGCTTCAGCCTGCCCTCAGTGAGCGGTTCCACAGTGGCTGCGTGGCGTTCCTCCTTGTGTCTCCGAGCGCCAGGCCGGAGAGTCCGATTCCCTGACGCTTCTGGCCGTAACCCAGGTGCCGGACACCGCACGACGCGATGCCCCTGTCGGCAGACACCGATCTTCAGGAGATCACCATGTTCACACCTTTTGTGCGCCGTTCCCCCCTGGTCGTGGCCCTGGCGTTGGGTCTGGCCTCGCTGGGCCATTCGGCGATGGCCAGCACCGCTGCAGCCACCGCTGCGCCGGCTGTCGTGAAACCGGCCGCAGCGGCCTCCACAACCGCACCCGCCGCCGTGAAAAAAACCGCCGCGCACCGCCCCGGCGACCGGGCGCTGTCGCACCATGGTTTTCAGACCATGCGCGACATCGGCCAGGCACGCATGGCCCTCGCCCACGGCGACACCCAGGCCGCGAGCGCGCTGCTGCAGCGCGCCATCCGATCGCTGGATCTGGTGGAGCAGGTCGCGGCACGCCACACCGCCGATGTGAAGACCGAGCTGCTGTCGATCGACGGGCGGATCGCGCTGGCCGACAGCTTCGTTGACACACCCCGCAAGCACACCCACATAGCCAAGGCCAACGAGCACCTCACCCAGGGCCGCGCCAACGAAGCACGAGACGAGTTGCGCCTGGCCGAGATCGACGCCTCGGTGACCCAGGTGCTGATGCCGCTGGACGCGACCCGGCGCCACCTCAACGCCGCCACCGTGCTGGTGGCGGCCCAGCAATATCACGATGCCAACCTCGCGCTCAAGGCTGCCGAAGAGGGTCTGGTGCTGAAGACGGTGGCGATCCGCGAAATACCCGTACCGAACGCCTCAAGACAGTAAGTCCAGGCCCGCAAGGTCAGGCGTCACACCAGCCCGAAGCGGTCGGGCTGGGCCTGGGGCCAGTAGTACTGGAACACCTTGTGCTGCGCATCCAGGTCGCCCAGCAGCGCGCCGGGTCGTACCGTGGGCAGCAGGGTGGAGAGAAGCCGCACATCGTTTTCGTTGACGCGACGCACGATGTGATCGGCGGTGATGTCGCAGGGGTGTTGCAGCCCGGCGGCCTGCACCAGTTCCTGCAGGGCCTGCAGCGTTTGCTGATGGAAGTTGTGGACGCGCTCGGCCTTGTCCGGCACCACCAGCGCCTGCTGGCGCACGGGGTCCTGGGTGGTCACCCCCGTCGGACACTGGCCGGTGTGGCAGGTCTGGGCCTGGATGCAGCCCAGTGCAAACATGAACCCGCGTGCGCTGTTGCACCAGTCGGCGCCGATGGCAATCGCTCGCACGATGTCGAAGGCGCTGATCACCTTGCCCGAGGCACCGATGCGGATGCGGTCGCGCAGGTTCACCCCCACCAGGGTATTGTGCACCAGGCGCAGGCCTTCCTGCAGCGGCGCGCCCACGTGGTCGGTGAATTCCAGCGGTGCAGCGCCGGTGCCGCCCTCGGCGCCATCGACCACGATGAAGTCGGGTGTGATGCCGGTCTCGAGCATCGCCTTGACAATCGCAAACCACTCCCAGGGGTGGCCAACACACAGCTTGAAACCGGTGGGTTTGCCACCCGAGAGCTCGCGCAGCCGGGCGATGAACTGCATCATCTCCATCGGCGTGGCAAACGCGCTGTGGGCCGCGGGGGACAGGCAGTCGATGCCCACCGGCACACCGCGCGCCGCAGCGATCTCGGGCGTGACCTTGGCGCCGGGCAGCATGCCACCATGGCCCGGCTTGGCGCCCTGGCTGAGCTTGAGCTCGATCATGCGGACCTGCGGCTCCAGCGCGTTGGCTTTGAAGCGCTCTTCGCTGAAGCGCCCGGCCTCGTCGCGGCAGCCGAAGTAGCCCGAGCCGATCTCCCAGATCAGGTCGCCGCCGTGCA
>CAYRIT010000116.1:5426-9311 GCA_964424415.1 uncultured Hydrogenophaga sp. | reverse complement strand
ATGATGGCCACCACGATCATCAATTCGATGAGGGTGAAACCTTGTTGCATGGAACGCTTCATGGACAAAACTCCTTGGAGGGGTTGGAAAAACAAAAAACTGAGGGGAGACAGTAAGACTTGAGCAGGGACCGTGCCAGCCTGAAAAGCGGTGTTTTTTGTGGCTTGTTTCACACTTCACCGGCCAGGGCCGACGTTTTGTGTCGCGGGCGGCGGTTTCGGGGTGACATTTTTTGTCCCTCGGGGCCGGGGCGACAGCTTTTGTCACTGTGCCGACCCGATCGGGCGGAATGGATCGATGGGGCGATCGGCGCGCGATTTGAGTGGCGGCAGCGCCTGCAACGCCAGCCGGTGGCGCTGCACCCGGCTTCACACCCCGAAGCTCAGACCTCGAAGCTCATGCCGGCGCTGAGCCAGCGGATGTCGTGGCGCACGTCGTCGATCCGGCTGGGTGTGTGGTCGAAGCGCTGGATCTCTTCCATGATCAGGCCGGTTTCGGCGGGCTTGGTGTGGGTGATGTAGACGGGGAAGCGCTTGCCGCGCGCGATCTGGTCGAGCTCGGTGGCGAGCACGCTGGGCGCGAGGTGCAGGCTGCGGGCGGCCAGCGCTTTTTCGCGGTCGCTGAAGGCGGTTTCGATCACCAGCAGGGCGACCGGGAGCTGGTTGATGCGGGCCCAGAAGGCGGGGTTGCGCTCGGTGTCGCCGCTGAACACCCAGTGCCCGCTGGCGCCGCGCGCCGCGAAGCCGCAGGCGGGCACGGTGTGGACGGCGGGCAGCACTTCCACCGTCTGGCTGCCGACCTGCAGGACCTGGCCGATCTCGATGGTGTTGAAGCGCATCAAAGGGTTTTCGGCGCTGGGGATGCTGGCGAAATTGGGCCAGATCAGGTTGTTGAACACATGGGCCTGCAGCGCGGCGATGGTGCCGGGCAGGGCGTGGACCTGCAGCGGATCGCTGCCGGCGGCGAGGCGGCGGGCAGCGACCGCGTCGAGCATCAGGGGCAGGGCGGCGATGTGGTCGAGATGGGAGTGGGTGAGCAACACGTGGTTGATCTGCGCCATCTCGTCGAGCGTGAGGTCGCCGACGCCGGTGCCGGCGTCGATCAGCACGTCGGCATCGAGCAGGAAAGAGGTGGTGCGGCAGTCTCGGGCGATGGCGCCTGAGCAGCCGAGGACGCGAACCCGCATGGGTGGTTTCTGCCGTTGGTGGAAGGGATGGGAAAAGCGCAGGCGCTATTTGGCGTCAAAGGTGGTGGTGCCGTCCCACCCGGAATCGAAAGGTAACGCTTTTTGGATCGCCACGCGCTGCGAATACAGGCGGTAGAGGACTTTTTCCTCATTCCGTTGCAGCAACTGGACCAGAGCTCCTTCGCATGGGGGCCAGTCTTGCGCGCGCCAGGCTTGCAGGGCCTGGTCCCACAGCTGCAATTCTTCGCTTTGTGCCGCGCCCAGGTCGCCCGCCTGGCGCGCCAGCGGGGTGAACACGCTGACGCCGATCGCCTTGCCTTTGACGCGCACGCGGTCCAGCGCCTGCCACACCACCCCCGGCGTCTGGGCGCGCGTGGCGTCGCTGGCGATCACGTCCACCCCGTAGACACGGCACAGGCCTTCGAGCCGGGACGCGAGGTTGACCGCGTCGCCGATCACGGTGTAGCTGCGGCGCACGTCGGAACCCATGTCGCCCACACACATGGCGCCGGTGTTCAGGCCGATGCCGATGCCGATGGCGGGCAGGCCCTGGCGCGCGTGTTCGCGGTTGAGTGCTTCGATGGCAGCGGCCATGTCGAGCGCGGCGGCCACGGCTTTGGCGGCGTGGTCGGGCATCTCCACCGGTGCGCCCCAGAAGGCCATGACACAGTCGCCCATGTATTTGTCGATGGTGCCGTGGTGGGCGCGAATCACGTCGGTGAGCCGGCTGAACACCGTGTTGAGCAGGGCCTGCAGCTGGGTCGGCTCCATGGACTCGGACAGCTGGGTGAAGCCGCGCATGTCGCAGAACATCACGGTGAGTTCGCGGGTGGTGGCGGCCATGCTGTAGCGGCCGGGATCTTTCACCATTTCGGTGACGAGGTCCGGCGGCACATAGGTGCCGAACAGCTGGGCCAGCGCGCGTTTGGCGCGGCTCTCGACCAGATAGCCGTAGCTCATGTTGAGCGCAAACGCGAAGCCGATCAGCACCAGCGCACTGGCCAGCGGCAGCACCAGACCGTGACCAAGGTAAAGCCAGAAATTGAGCCCGACCACCGCGCCCAGCACCGCCAGCACCAGCGCCACCGCGCGCGCCGCAGTCAGCAGAGGCAGGACCAGCGCCAGCAGCAGGCCGCTGGCCACCAGCACCACCAGCTCGTAGCCCAGCGCGTAATCGGGCTCGCGCTTGAGATGGCCATCGAGCAGGCCGGCGAGCAGGTTGGCGTGGGTTTCCACACCGGGGTAGACCTCACCCACCGGCGTGGCGCGCAGGTCGAGCAGGCCGGGCGCGGTGGTGCCCAGCAACACGATCTTGTTGTGCAACTGACCGGAGGCCAGCCGGCCCGCCAGCAGGTCGGCGGCCGAGACATAGGCAAACGAACCGCCCGCCGGGCCACCGGGCCCACGGAACGGGATGAGCGCGGTCAGGCGATCGTTGACCGGGATGGCGAGCTCGGTGGCGCCTTGCACCAGGCGCACGCTCTCCAGCCCGGCGTAGTGGGCGGGCAGGAAGCGCTCGGGCGGGAAACCGGGCTCGACCTGGGGCAGGCCCAGCAGGCGGCGGAACATGGCCAGCGCCAGCGATTCATAGAACCGGCCCTGGTGCTCGGCGAGCAGCGGCAGCGCGCGCACCACGCCGTCGGGCGCGGTGATGGCGTTGAAGAAGCCGGCCTGGGGCGCGGCGCCCGCCAGCGGCGCGATGTTGGCGCCAAAACCGTTCCAGTGCGTGGCGAGCACGCTGCGGCCCTGCAGGGCCTCGGGCGCCATCACGGGTGCGGGCAACACGCCGCTGGTGCGCCCGCCGCGGTCGCTGGTGAAGTAGTAGCCAAGCACGGCCGGGCGCCCCTTGAGCGCGCGGGCCAGCCGGGCATCGTGATCGAGCTCGGGCGCCAGCGCCTGCACCGCGGCGGCGAAGCCGGGCTGGTTGGCCAGCGCACCGTGCGCCAGGTTTTTCAGCTGGGCAAGGCCGGCGCTGTGGTCGGGCTCGGCGAACACGGTGTCGAACCCGAGCAGGGCAATCTGCTGCTCGTCAAACAGCCGGTCGACCAGCTGCGCCACGCGGTCGCGTGGCCAGGGCCAGCGGCCGACCTCGGCCAGACTTTTTTCGTCGATGTCGACGATGACAATGCGCGGCTCCAGCGTGCCCGGCATGGTGGCGCGCAGGCGGGCGTCGTACATGAGGTCGTCCAGCCGATGCAGCACGCCCATGGGCCACACACCCACCGCATGGAGCAGGACGAGCAGCAGCGGGATCAGCGTGACGGCGATGCGCGCGCCGTGCTGTCTCAGGGCAGGCATGGCGGCCGCGCCGGGGGAGCCAAGGCTGGTGTGGGGCGAGCCGATCCGCCAGCCCCTCGGACGCTCAGGGCTGCAGGAACTGCATGCGGGTGCCGGCGAGTTCGATGAAGTCGCCGTGGTGCAGCTCGATCGCTTCGGTGGCCAGCGGCACGTCGTTCACCGTGGGCTTGACCGTGCCTTCGACCAGGGCCACCACGTACCCGTGCGGCCGGCGGGTGATGGCCGCCACGGCCACGCCCGGCTTGCCAATGGTGGTGACCACCTTGATCAGCGGCACCTCGCGCCCGGCGGCGGCACCGGAGACGACACGGATCGCGGCACCGGCGGTTGAAGGACCGGCGGGCGCCGCGGCAACACCGGGCGCCGGCATCGCGCCAGCAGCGGGCGCCGTCGTCGCGGTG
>CAYRIT010000116.1:0-5326 GCA_964424415.1 uncultured Hydrogenophaga sp. | reverse complement strand
CGCGGTGCCGGCGTTGATGACCATGGTTTTTTCGTGTTTGTCCTGCACGCCGTCGTGCACAAACTTGATCTTGTACTTGCCGATCTCGACCGTGTCGCCGTTTTGCAGTCCCTGCTTCTTGATCGCCTTGCCGTTGACGTAGGTGCCGTTGGTGCTGTTGAGGTCTTCCAGGGTGACGTCGGTGCCAGACATCTGCATCACCGCGTGTTCGCCGCTGACCGCCAGGTTGTCGATCACGATGTCGTTGTAGGGGCGACGGCCAAGCGTGGTGCGATCCTTGGTGAGCTGCACCTCCTTGATCACGACACCGTCGATGGAAACGATCATTTTCGGCATAGCCGACTCTCCTGTGGAACCTGAAAAATATGTTCTGAAGCGGCGCCTACTGACCCAGCATGCGAGACAACAAACCCCTGCGAACGGGCTTGGATCGGGCGTGCGCAAGTATCACAGAAATATTGTCGCGCCCTCCGAAGTCGTTCGCGGCATCGACCAAAGCGTGACACTTTTCCTCCAGCGTGCCGGCGGTCACGAGAATGGCGGCGATGCGCTCGTCGCTGAGCATGTCGTTCAGCCCGTCGGAGCACATGAGAAACAGATCATCGACTTCGGCCCGGTATTCGCTCACCTCCAGCAACACCGTGTCTTCCACACCCAGGGCGCGGGTGACGAGGTTTTTGTGGGTGGCGTATTGCGCCTGTTCGGGGGTGATCAGGCCGGCGTCGATCTGCTCCTGCAACAGGGAGTGGTCGCGCGTCAGCTGGACCAGACCACCGTTGCGCAGGCGGTAGCAGCGCGAGTCGCCGACGTGGCCGATCAGGGTGCGCGACTCCTGGAACACCCCCATCACCAGCGTGGTGCCCATGCCAGCGTACTGGGGGTTGGAGTTGGCGGCGTTGAAGATCGAGCGGTTGGCGTTGTCGATGCAGATCTCCATCGCCCGGCGCAACTCGCGCGCACTGGCTTCGGAACCGCCTTCGGCGATCCAGCGCCCGAGTTCGGTGGTGACGAAGGTGGTGGCCATCGCCGCGGCCACCTCGCCCGCGTTGTAGCCTCCCATGCCGTCCGCAAGCACAGCGATCTGGTGACTGGTATCGAGCGCGACCGAGTCCTCGTTGTTCTCGCGCACCTGGCCGGTGTCGGTCAGGCAGAAATACTCGAAATTCATGGTGTGGAATTTATATCGGAAAGTCGAGCGCGCCATCGGCCGCGGCGACAGGATCCCTGCTGGCTGGCCCAACGGCAGCGCGCATGGGCTGGCGCTGGGTGGTGTCGTAAGCGGTGTCCCGGCGGGCGGGGGGGGCCTTCGATGCGACAAACGGCACGTCGGTGGTGTGTTGCGCGGAAGTGTGGGCCACCGCGCGCAGCGCCTCGGCCATCGCCTTGCCGCTGGCAAACCGCGCCTCGGGCCGCTTCGCCAGGGCCTGCTGCAACAGCTGGGCCAGTGCGCCTGGCAATTCGGGCCGCAGACTGCGCACATCGGGTGCCGGTTCGTTGGCGATCTGGTACATCAGGGCGGCCAGCGAGTCGGCGCGCAGCGGCAGCACGCCGGTCAGCAGCTGGAACAGGGTGGCGCCCAGCGAGTACAGGTCGGAGCGGCCGGTGACCGGCTGGCCGGCAAGCTGCTCGGGCGACATGAAGCTGGGGGTGCCGAAGACCATGCCGGTTTTGGTGCGGCTGGCGTCGGTGATGCGGGCGATGCCGAAGTCGGTCACCTTCACGCTGTCGGTGTCCGCGTCGAACATGATGTTGGCGGGCTTGATGTCGCGGTGCACCACCTGGTGCTGGTGCGCGTAGTCGAGCGCGCGCGCCACCCGCTCGCCGATGGCGAGCACCGTGGCCAGCGGCAGCAGATGGCCCGGGCGCGCATGGTCCACGAGATCGCGGCCGCGCAGGAATTCCATGGCGATGTAAGCCAGATCGTGTTCCTCGCCGGCGTCGAAGATGGTCACGATGTCGGGGTGCTGCAGGCGCCCGGCGGTCTCGGCCTCGCGGAAAAAGCGCTGGCGGGCCTCTTCCAGTTCCACACCCTCGAACTCGGCGCTCAGCGCCAGCGTCTTGATCGCCACCACACGCCCGATCTTGGGGTCGCGCCCCTGGTAAACCACGCCCATGGCGCCTTTGCCCAGCTCCTTTTCGACCTGGTATCGGCCCAGCATGGGCTGCGCCACGCCGCCCAGCAGCAGGCTGCCACCCGGATGCGCGGCGCCAACGCCCAGCAGAACGGTTTCGGACAGCTGGCGTGCGCGCTGCAGGCGTTCCTGCAACTCGGTGTCGCTGGCGCCCAGGTGTGCGAGGTGTTCGTAAACCGCCTGGGTTTTGTTGAACTGCCGCTTGCGTTCGTAGTCAAGCGCGAGGTGCTTGAGGTTGGCGACCAGTTCCGGGCTGGCGGGCACACGGCGGAAGCGGTCAAACGCCAGATCGAGCTGGCCCTGGCCCTGCAACGCAAGTCCCATCATGCGGTTGGTTTCGGCCGACTCGGCGTCGGCGCGGACCTTGCCGGCCTCGGTGACCAGGAAACGTCGGGTGGTGAGCGCGAGATGGCCCGCCAGCAGCGCGGCCGCGGGCAGGACCGTGGGCAGCCAGATCGCGCCCCGCGAGAGCAGCGCGTAGTCCAGCCCCAGCAGCGCCACGAAGCTGCCGCCGGTGATCGCGGCGCCCTGGGCCGCCGAGAGCCGTGGCAGCAAGGCCAGCAGGTAGCCGGCCACCAGCAACAACAAACCCAGCGCGGCGAAGTGCGCCCAGACGGGCTGGGCGATGAAATGGCCGTTGAGGATGCTGGAGGTGGTGTGGGCCACGATGGCCGCCGGCGACATCGCGCTTGAGACGGGCGTGACAAACAGATTGCCCACGCCGGCCGCCGTGGCGCCGATCAGCACCACCTTGTCGGCGAACTTGCTGGCCGGCACCTTGCCGCTGAGCACGTCGTGAAAGGAATCGACCACAAACGGCGCACGGCCGTCGCGATCGGCATAGAACTGCGGGAGCACCAGGCCTTCGTCGTTGGCCGGGATGCGCAAGCCGCCGAGCTGCACGCCGGCGCCTGGCACGGCACGGATGTCATGGGGGCCGAGATTCAGGCTGTGGGCCGCCAGCATCAATGCCATGGACGGCACGGCATGGCCGTCGAAGCGGACCAGCAGCGCCTCCTGACGCACCGTGCCGTCGCCATCGGGCAGCAGGTTGAGATGCGCCACGGCGCGCGCGGCCTCGCCGATCGGCCCGATGGGCTGCTGCGACTGGGTCGCAGGCACGCCCACCTCCGCCGCCCCGGCCAGCGCACTGCGCAGGGCAAACGGTGGCAAGGGGCGATCCGGCCGGCCGGGCGAGCTGCCCAGGGTGAAAACCGAAGGCAGGATGACGCGATCGGCACGCTGCAGGCTGGACGCCAGCCGCGCGTCGGCATCGAGCGCGCGCTCGGCCTCGCCGATGAAGCTCAGCAACTGCTGGCGCGAGTCTTCACCCAGGTCGGTGAGCGTGGCCGACGCGGCAGTCTGGCCGTCGAGCAGGCCACGCAGGTCGCGCAGCTTGTCGATGCCGGGCGCCGTCTGCGGCTCGAAGAAAAACGCGGTGTGTGCCACAGCCTTGGCGCCGGCCGCGCTGAGCTGGTCTATCAGTTGGGCATGCACCTCGCGCGGCCAGGGCCAGCGCCCGATGTTGGCAATGCTCTGGTCGTCAATGGCGATGATGGCGATGCGCTCGTTGGGCAGGCGGTCGCTGCGCGCACTGGCAAAGTCGTACAGCCGCCGCTCCAGGCCATTGAGCAGGTCGGTGCCCGCCGACAAGGTCAGCACCGCCAGCAGCACCAGCGCACCCAGCCACACATCGGAGCGCCAGAAGGTGGCGCGCCGGGCAGGGGGAGGGTTGGAAGGAGCGGGCAAGCAGGCCTCGGTCGGTGGGTCGGGTAGGCAGGTCTGCTGCGCAATCGCCGGGGAACGGGTTCCAGCGTGACGCGATTTTCCCTGGGCTGTAACTCAATGTGACAACGTGCGGACAGGCGGTGCGCTGGGCTGGGTGCGCGGACCGTCGGTGCGGTACGTCTCTCTGTGGCGGCGCAATGAAGCGCTTGGGCCGTTGGGGCAAAAAAAAGGCAATGCGCCGGGCATTGCCTTGATTTTCTGGCTGAAACCTCAGAGCAGGGCTTTGAGCAGCTTGGCCATTTCGGACGGGTTGCGCGTGACCTTGAAGCCACAGGCTTCCATGATGGCGAGCTTGGCGTCGGCCGTGTCGGCGCCGCCGGAGATCAGCGCACCGGCGTGGCCCATGCGCTTGCCGGGAGGCGCGGTGACGCCGGCGATGAAGCCGACGATGGGTTTTTTCATGTTGGCCTTGCACCACTCGGCGGCTTCGGCTTCGTCGGGGCCACCGATCTCGCCAATCATGATCACGGCGTCGGTGTCGGGGTCGTCGTTGAAGGCCTTCATCACGTCGATGTGCTTCAAGCCGTTGATTGGATCGCCACCGATACCGACGGCGCTCGACTGGCCCAGACCGATCTCGGTCAGCTGCGCCACGGCTTCGTAGGTCAGCGTGCCCGAGCGCGAGACCACGCCGATGCGGCCTTTTCTGTGGATGTGGCCGGGCATGATGCCGATCTTGATCTCGTCGGGGGTGATCAAGCCAGGGCAGTTGGGGCCGAGCAGCAGGGTTTTCTTGCCACCGGCCGCTTCCTTGGCCTTCATCTTGTTGCGCACCACAAGCATGTCTTTGACCGGAATGCCTTCGGTGATGCAGATCGCCAGATCGAGGTCGGCCTCGACGGCTTCCCAGATGGCGGCGGCGGCGCCGGCCGGTGGCACGTAGATCACCGAGACGGTGGCGCCGGTTTCCGACGCGGCTTCCTTGACGGAGGCGTAGATCGGGATGTTGAAGATCGACTCACCGGCCTTCTTCGGGTTCACGCCCGCCACGAAACAGTTCTTGCCGTTCGCGTATTCCTGGCATTTTTCCGTGTGGAACTGACCGGTCTTGCCGGTGATGCCCTGGGTGATGACTTTGGTGTCTTTGTTGATGTAGATCGACATGGTGACCCTATTCGGTTGGGGACAGCGCTGAGGGGCTGCCCCGCAAAAATTTGTGAACGACGTTCAGGCGGCTTTGACAGCAGCCACCACCTTTTCGGCCGCTTCGGCCATGGTGTCGGCGCTGATGATGGGCAGGCCGGACTCGGCCAGCATCTGCTTGCCCAGCGCTTCGTTGGTGCCCTTCATGCGCACGACCAGCGGCACACTGAGGTTGGTTGCCTTGCAGGCGGTGATCACGCCGGTGGCAATGGTGTCGCACTTCATGATGCCGCCGAAGATGTTGACCAGGATCGCCTTGACCT
>CAYRIT010000115.1:0-9578 GCA_964424415.1 uncultured Hydrogenophaga sp. | reverse complement strand
CCGCGTGACCTACGACGTCTCCAGCAAGCCGCCAGCGACGATCGAGTGGGAATGAGCCGGCGGCCCGAATCCGGGTTGTGATGTGCAAGTGGCCGCATCGTTGGATGCTGTGTTTGCCATTTTGAGCGCAGGAGAAGCAGCTGTGTACCTACCCCCCCAATTCGCCGTCCACGACACCACGGTTGCACTGGAGCTGATGCGCGCCCATCCGCTGGCCCAGCTGATTTCGGTCGATGAAACGGGTTTCCCTTTTGTCACACCGCTGCCACTGCATGTGGTGGAGGAGGGTGATCGGATCAGCCTGTTGGGCCATGTGGCCAGACCCAACCCGCACGCGGGTTTTCTACGGGAGCGGCCGCAGGCGCTGGTTGTGTTCCAGGGGCCACAGGCCTACATGACGCCGCGTGTCTACCCTGATCTGGCGCGCGTGCCGACCTGGAACTATCTCGCGGTACACGTCACGGCACAAGCGCGTTTCATCGAGGCGTTCGACGACAAGGACCGGCTGCTCAAGCACCTGATCCACGACCACGATCCGGCTTACACCGACCAATGGCGGGCCTTGGGCGAGGACTACCAGCAGAAGATGATGGGTGGCATCGTCGCCTTCGAGCTGCGCGTGACGGCGCTGCAATGCAAGCTCAAGCTGAACCAGCACCGGCCCGAGTCCCATGCCACCCTGCACGCGACTTACGCTGCGGGCAACCCGGACGAGCGGGCGCTGGCGCGCTGGATGGAGCGGCTGGGCATGATAGAGGCTGCCTGAAATGCGTGCGGGTCTTGGTCTTATCTCGTTGCTGCTGGCGCTGGTGCTGGTGTTGTGGCTGGTCAAAAGCCAGATCCAATCAACTCCGGCATCTGATCCCGCCAATGCACCAGGGGCTTTGGGCCAAGGCACGCCCAAACAGGTGCAGGAGCAATACCAGAAGGCGCTGGAAGACGCGATGAAGCCCGCCCGCGAGCGCTCGGCCGATGAGTGAAAAATCTCCGGCGCAAGCCGCTGAAGACGAGCGCTTCATGCGCTTGGCGCTGGAGCAGGCGAGGGCGGCCGCGGCGGCCGGTGAGGTGCCGGTAGGAGCGGTGCTGGTGCGTGATGGCGAAGTGATCGCGGTGGGCCGCAATGCACCCATCGGCAGCCACGATCCGAGCGCCCACGCCGAAATCATTGCCTTGCGTGCGGCAGCGCAGGCACTGAACAACTACCGGCTCGACGGCTGCACGGTGTACGTGACCCTTGAGCCCTGTGCGATGTGCAGCGGGGCCATGCTGCACGCGCGGCTGGCACGCGTGGTCTACGGCGCGGCCGACCCCAAAACGGGCGCTGCAGGGTCGGTGGTCGATCTGTTTGCCCAGTCGCGTCTGAACCACCAGACCCTGGTGCAGGGCGGCATACTGGCCGCTCCATGTGCCAAGCTGCTGCGCGAGTTCTTCAAGGAGCGCCGAGTGAACTCCCATCCGTTGCGTGATGACGCGCTGCGTACCCCCGACGCCGCCTTTGCCGATCTGCCCGGCTACCCCTGGGCGTCGCACTACCTGAGTGACCTGCCCACGCTCCAGGGTTTGCGCCTGCACCACCTCGACGAGGGGCCGAAGAGCGCCCCCATCACCTGGCTGTGTCTCCATGGCAACCCGGCGTGGAGTTACCTGTACCGCCAGATGATTCCCGTGTTTCTTGCGGCAGGGCACCGCGTGGTCGCGCCCGACCTGATCGGCTTTGGCAAAAGCGACAAACCCAAGAAGGACAGTTTTCACCGTTTCACCTGGCATCGGCAGGTGTTGCTGGAGTTCGTCGAGCGGCTCGACTTGCAACGGGTAGCGCTGGTGGTGCAGGACTGGGGTGGTCTGCTCGGCCTGACTCTGCCGATGGCCGCGCCCGAGCGCTACCAGCAACTGCTGGTGATGAACACCACCTTGGCCACGGGCGACACGCCCCTCTCGCCCGGTTTTCTCGCCTGGCGCGAGATGTGCGCCAAAAAACCCGACTTCGACATCGCCCGCCTGTTTGCCCGTGGCAACCCACAGATGTGCGAGGCTGAGTGCGCCGCCTACAACGCACCGTTCCCCGATGCCGGCCACCGCGCCGCGCCGCGCGCCTTCCCGGCACTGGTGCCCGAGCACTTCGACGATGATGGCGCCGCGATTTCGCGAGAGGCGCGCGATTTCTGGTCGAAGAGGTGGTCAGGGCAAACGCTCATGGCCATCGGGCAGCAGGATCCGGTGCTCGGTGAGCACGTCATGAGGCAACTCATGGGCCTGATCCGTGGCTGTCCAGAGCCGTTGCAGATGCCCGAGGCCGGCCACTTTGTCCAGGAACATGGCCAAGCCATCGCGACCGAAGCCTGCGCCCGGTTCAATCCGCACCCCACAGCCTGATTCTTTTTGCCCATGAGCCATATCTACATTTATTCCCCGTCCAGCGTCGTTCGTGACAAAGCGGCCTTCCGGCGCGCCGTCAAACGACTGACCCAGCTGGGCCACGAGGTAGAGGTTGACGAAGCGGCCTTGCACGGTTACCAACGCTTTGCCGGAGACGATGCCACGCGGCTGGCGGCCATCGGCCGCGCGGCGGCGAGCGGCGCCGACATCGCCATGATCGCGCGCGGGGGCTACGGGCTCACCCGCCTGCTGCCCGATCTGCCCTACAAACGGCTGGCCAAAGCGATCGAGGGCGGCACCCAGTTTGTTGGTTTGAGCGACTTCACCGCGCTGCAATGCGCGCTGCAGGCCAAGACCGGCGCTACCACCTGGGCCGGCCCGGCCCTCGGCGAAGATTTTGGAACCGAAGAGCCGCCCGACGAGATCATGGCGGCCTGTTTTGACGACCTCGCCTGTGGCCAGGGGGAGGGCACCGGATGGCGCCTCCCGATAGGAGATGTCAAGGCGCTGGCTGCCCGTGTGTCGGTGCGCAAGGCGTCGGCGGACAGCGTGTCCCCGACACTGCGCATCAGTGGCGCCACGCTGTGGGGTGGCAATCTGAGTGTGATCTGTGCCCTGATCGGCACACCCTATCTGCCGGCCATTGAAGGCGGCATCCTTTTTCTGGAAGACACGAACGAGCACCCTTATCGCATCGAGCGCCAACTCACCCAGCTGGTGAACGCCGGTATTCTGGGAAAACAGAAAGCGGTGCTGATGGGCTCATTCAACCGCTACACGCTGGTTGCGGGCTACGACAAGGGGTTCAACATCACTTCGGTGGTGAACTGGGTTCGCAGCCAGATCCGGGTACCGGTGCTGACCGGGCTGCCGTTCGGGCATGTGCCCACCAAGGTGCTGCTGCCGGTTGGACAGCGGATCGATCTGATGGTGGATGGGCGAGATGCCCTGATTTACTGGGGTTGAACGGCTGCAGCCGCAATCTCAGTTCAGCGCGGCGCGCGGTTGGCGGATTCGACCAGGCTTCTGGGTAGCAGGCCTGCAAATGCCGGCGACAAAGCCCGAACCGTGTGCACCGCGTGGGCTTCGCCATGCAACCGGCTGAGCACTGCCACCATCTCGGAGCGGGCAAACCACAGTCCATGTGCGTCAGGCAGATAAGACAGCCGGTGTTTGAGACCTGGGCTCAGCTTCGAGCCCTCATCACCCAGAGCAGCCAGCATGGCCTGTCGGACCGGCTCCAGCGATTCGGGTGACTGCGTGCGCACCTCTGAGCCAAGCAAGGCGGAGATGCTGTTTCTGAGAACAGGTTTGAACCAGCGCATGGAAGTGACCTCAACGACGTTGTCTTTATGGGCCGCAGAATACGCCCGAAGCCCCAGATTTGGCAATCGCGAGAGTGCCAGGCAGGTGAAAAAGCAACGTGGAATCAAACGCTTGCGCGCGTTCCTTAAGTCCGTTTCTGCATGTAAATAATGCATTGGATGTACACAATTTCCCTCTCACCCGCGCGGCGCCGGGTCCGATATAAGACCATTGGAGAGCGCCCCTAGGGAAATCCCGGGTGTCGCCATAAATTTCGGATTTTTGTGACTTTTCCAACTGTTGGACAGTCCGCAGACCTCAGTGATGCGCATTTTTCGTGATACCGAGGTGACCCGCTGATCGGGATTTCATATGTTGTAATCCAGCCCACAATGAGCAGAGAAACATGGCCGAACTGACAATCGCGTTTGTGGATCTGACCGGGAGTGTTTCCGTGTTTGAGACACTTGGCAACGATCGCGCCACCAAAGCTGTTACCAAGCTCACCCAGTGGATCGGGGTTGCGGGCCTGGAAAACGGCGGCACAGTGGTGAAGATGCTGGGCGATGGTGTGCTGCTGTCCTTCACCAACAACCAGCTGGCGGTGGAGGCGATGATGCACATCCAGCAGGAACACGCTCAGCGCGTGACCCAGTGGCCAAACCGGCTCAAGCTCATGATGCAGATTGGCATGGCGCGTGGACAGGTGATCCAGGTTGACGGAGACTGCTTTGGTGACGCGGTCAACTTGGCGTCGCGGCTGAGCGACCTGGCCGGGCCGGAACAGATCCTGGTGACCGAAGCCGTGATCCGCAAACTCGGTCCGCGCAACGGCGTACGCAGCCGCAACTTGGGTCCGATGCGCATCAAGGGCCGGGTTGAGCCTTGCGAGGTGTTCCGCATCGAGTGGCAGACCGAGATGCTCTCGGAGTTCCTGACTTTGCCAGCCGATCTGCACCAACTGAGCGCGCGAACCGAATCGGTGTTCGGTGGCATTGAGCTGGGCTGGCTGGACACCAGCCACGCCTACAACCTGACCGACCTGCCGGTGAAAATCGGCCGCGTCCCGGAAGCGGATTTTGTCGTGAACGACCCGCGCGTCTCGCGCCTGCACGCCAGCATCGACATCCGTTCGGGCAACTATGTGCTCGAAGACATCAGCAGTTACGGAACCTGGGTGCGGTTCGATGGTACTGAAAACGCCATTTCGCTGCGCCGCCAGGAATGCCTGCTGCACAGCGACGGCGAAATTGCCATGGGCGCGCCATTCACCGATTACAGCGCACCCACGGTGAGGTTCAAGCTCATGGACGGGCAAATGGTGCTGGGCCAGGGCGCAGGCTGAACCGGCGTCGTGGTCCCGCAGCCTGCGGGCTTGGATCAGGCGCCTGATTTATTTGAGGTTGCCGGAGAGAAACTGCGCCAGGCGCACACTCTTGGGCTGCGCCAATACCTCTTTGGGCACCCCTTGCTCCTCAATCACGCCCTGGTGCAAAAAGATCAGGTGGTTGGACACTTCGCGTGCAAAACCCATTTCGTGTGTCACCACCACCATGGTGCGGCCTTCTTCGGCCAGCGTGCGCATCACCCGCAGCACTTCGGTGACGAGTTCGGGGTCGAGCGCGCTGGTGGGCTCGTCGAACAGCATCACCTCGGGCTCCATTGCCAGCGCGCGCGCAATCGCCACCCGCTGTTGCTGGCCACCCGACATGTGGGCCGGGTACTTGCCTTCCACGTCTTTCAGGCCGACTTTCTCCAGGTACTTGCGCGCCACAGCAATCGCTTCATCCTTGCTTTTGCCCAGCACGTGCATCGGGGCTTCGGTGATGTTCTCCAGCACGGTCAGGTGTGACCAGAGGTTGAAGTGCTGGAACACCATGGCCAGTTTGGCACGGGCACGCTGCAGTTGCTTGTCGTCGGCAGCCTTGAGCATGCCGTCTTTGGCGGTGACCAGTTTGAGTTCGTCTCCGGCCACGATGATGCGGCCTTGCTGCGGGCGCTCCAACAGGTTCATGCAGCGCAGGAAGGTGGATTTCCCCGAGCCCGACGAACCGATGATGCTGATCACGTCACCCGAGCGCGCGGTGAGCGACATCCCCTTGATGACTTCGTGTGAGCCGTAGCTTTTCCGGATGTCGATGGCTTCGAGTTTGGTGGCGGTCATGGCAGCTGTTCGGTTTGCTCGGGTCGGGGCGACAAAATATCAGGGGCTCAGCAGGTTGCCCGAGCGGATCGGCTCGCGGCCGGCGATGCGGCACAGCTCGAAACCTGCCGTGGCCCAACGCAGGTTGTGGCGCGCATAAACCACACCGTCGATGCTCGACTTCACAGCCGAGCTTTGCCCGCTCACCGGATCGATCACCTCGGCCAGCAGCTGACCTGCACGCACCACATCACCCGGCAGGCAGGCAAACGCGATCACGCCGGAATGCGGCGCCAGCACCGCCTCGGTGCCCGCCAGTGGTGTGGCCTCGCACTGCGCGGGCGGCGGTGCGGCCGGGGTGCCCGACACCAACGCTTCGGATTGCAGGTAGCAAAAAATGGCCTGTGCATCCTGCTGCGCCAGCGTGGTTGTGACGTCGGTCAGGCCACGCAACTCCACCGTGGTGCTGGCGCAGGCCAGAGGCACCGGCGCACGGTCAGCAAAATGGTCGCGCAGGCGCCACCAGGGGCCGGACAATGCCTCGTCAAACGACACCGAGCCGCCCGATCCGTTGGCCCAGAGCAGCGCGCGCGCGCCCAGCCGCTGCGCCAGCGGCATCAACCGCGTCAGATAGGCCTGCTCGACGTACATATGCATCACCGCTTCGTAGTCGCAGTGCAGGTCCAGCACCAGATCGGCATCGTGTGACAGCAGCATCAGCGTCTGGCGCTGGCTTTGCAATTCGGTGCGTGGTACCTGGGCCAGCAACACACGCCGCATGGCGGCGCGGATGCTGCGCTTGTTGGCGTCCAAGTCTGGCCCAAGCACGGCGGCGAGTTCGTCCTTGAGCAGCTCGAAGAAGTCGGGATAGTGGCGGTTGAAGTTTTCCATGCTCGCCAGTTCGAAGCGGCCAATCTGGTGGTGCATCACCGTCTGGCTCAAACCGATCGGATTCGCCATGGGAACCAACACCACCTCGCCCACCATCTCACCGCGCTGTTCGGCCCCTTCAAGCAGGCCACGCAGGTGATGGGCCACCAGCATGCCGGGCAATTCATCGGCATGCAGGCTGGCCTGGATGTAGGCCTTGGGGCCCGACCCGGCCCGCCCGAACTTGAAGCTGGTCAGCTGCCGCTGGGTGCCCAGGGCCGGGGAAAGAAGAGGGTGGTTGGTGACTTGCATCGCTGGCACTGGGGCGCCGAACGGCGCCCCGCAGGAAGAAGGAGAGTGACCGGGTCAGTCAGTGGGTACGCGGCTTGAGATAGGCCAGGAAGCGCCGCTCCAGCAGCCGGAACCCGTAGACCAGCGCAAAGGTGAGGCAGAAGTAGAGCACCGCCACCGCAATGAATGGCTGGAAAGCCAGGTAGTAGGTTTTGTAGATGGCGTAGGCCGCGTTGGTCAGGTCGTACAGCGCGGGCACCACGCTGGCCAGCGAAGTTGCGTGCAACATCATCACCACCTCGTTGGAGTAGCCGGGCAGGGTGCGGCGCAGCGCACTCGGCAGGATGAGTCGAAACATCATCGGCCACTTGCCGAAGCCAGCCGCCTGTGCGGCCTCGATCTCACCCGCCGGAGTGTCTTTGATGGCGCCGGCCAGCATCTCCACCGTGTAGGCGCAGGTGTTGAGGGTGAACGCAAAGACAGCACAAAAAAACGGATCTTTGAACCAGGTCCAGGGCCAGGTGGTGTCCCACAGTGCCTGCACCCATTCGAGCTGGGCGATGCCGTAGTAGATGAAATACACCTGAATCAGCAGCGGTGTGCCGCGCACGACGTAAGTGAACAGCCAGACTGGATTGGAAATCCAGCGGTTGCGCGAGACCCGCATGAACGTGAGCGGGAGGGTGAGCAAGCCGCCGGCGAGCAGGCTCACCGCCAGCAGTTCCAGGGTGGAGAGCAGACCGATCCAGTACAGCTGCAGATTCTGCGGCTCGAAAATGATGGCGAATTTGTCCATCAGAAATCGCCCCGCCTGACCCCGGCCGAATAACGTTTCTCGGCCTTGCGCAGCAGCAGCAGACTCAAGCTGGAAATCATCAGGTACAGAAATCCGGCGAAAGCCATGAAAATGATGGCTGCGCCGGGAATCTCGCCACGCGCAGCGGCGCCGGCTTGCTTGGCAAGGTTGGTGATGTCGGCAAGACCGATCACCGACACCAGCGCGGTCGATTTGAGCAGGACCAGCCAGTTGTTGGTGAAACTGGGCAGCGCGAAGCGCACCATTTGCGGCAACACCATGCGCCTGAACGTGTAGAAGCGGCTCATGCCGAACGCCCAGCCAGCTTCCGATTGTCCTTTGGGCACGCTCATGATCGCGCCACGGAACGTCTCGGTCATGTAAGCCCCGTAGACGAAGCCGATGGTCAGCACACCCGCGATGAACGGGTTGATCTGCGGGCCACGCCGGTAACCCAGCGCCCCCGCGATGTCGTTGACCAGAATCTGGCCGCCGAAGTACAGCAACAGCAGCCACACCAGATCGGGAACCCCCCGGATCACGGTGGAGTAGATGTCACCAATCCAGTTGAGCGCCCGGTAGGGCGAGAGCTTGGCGGCTGCGCCGGCCAGCCCCAGTGCGCTGGAGACCAGCAGGGCGCCCAGCGACACGCCCACGGTGACAAGCAGTCCTTCGAGAATGTTCAGAAAATAGCTTGTCATCCGCAGGTGGCCACTGTGCGCCGCTTGGGCTCAGGAGCCCCAGATATCCACGCCGGGAACGTTCTTGTCGGCCAGCTGTTTCCACTGGCCGTTGTCGCGGATGGTCTTGATCGCCGCGTCGAGGGCATCGCGCAACGCCGCGTCCTCCTTGCGCAGCGCCACGCCCACGCCGCCGCCGAAATACTTCGCATCGAACTCCACCGGGATGCGGCTGCCCGCACAGGCGTAATCCTTGCCGTCCGGGGTCGACAGGAAGCCTCCGTTGACCTCGACCACGTCCGCCACCGTGCCATCCAGGCGGCCCGATTTGATGTCGAGGTAGACCTGATCCTGTGCGTCGTAAGGCACGATGGTCGCTCCTGCGGGCTTGAGTTCACCCATCGCGTACTTCTCTTGCGTGGAGGCCTTGAGCACGCCAAGCTTTTTGTCCTTGAAGTTGGCCGCCTCGGCACCCAGGTTGAGCGCCGATTTCACCACCACACAGGACGGGGTGTTGTAGTACTTGCCCGTGAAATCCACCACCTGTTTGCGCTCGTCGGTGATCGACATCGAGGAGATGATGACGTCGTATTTTTTGGCCTGCAGCCCGGGGATCATGCCGTCCCAGGCCTGTTCCACGAAGACACACTTGCTCTTGAGTTCTTCACACAGGGCTTTGGCGATGTCCACGTCAAAACCGGCCAACTCACCCGACTCGGTCTTGTAGGTGAACGGTTTGTAGGTCGCGTCAACCGCGACACGCAACTCGGGCCACTGGCTGGCCGGCTCGGCGACCGCAGGTGCAGCGGCGGGTGCGGCCGCTGGCGCAGCAGCAGGCGCTTCGGTTTTTCCGCAGGCGGTCAGCGCAGCGGCGCCCACCAGGGTCAATGTCAAATACAAGGTCTTCATGGGAGACTTTCAGAGGGTTGATAAGGTCGGCCCCGACATCAGAGCCAGCCGGCGGATTGTAGAGCGGTGCACTGTTTGCAACAGGCAGATCGGGCTGGTGTTTCCCCGCATCGCAGGGCCACTTGGTCATTGCCGGGACGGCATCGTTTTAGCAATCCTGCAACGCAGCTGTTTAACTTTACATAATATACATCGTGGAACATACACT
>CAYRIT010000114.1:0-9745 GCA_964424415.1 uncultured Hydrogenophaga sp. | reverse complement strand
CGGCAAGCGCGGCAAGCAGCGCAGCGTGCACAACACCTACTTCACGCTGCCGGTGCTGTTTGCCATGCTGAGCAACCACTACAGCTTCACCTATGGCAGTTCGCACAACGGGCTGGTGCTGATCGGCATGATGTTCGCCGGCGCCGCGATCCGCCAGTTCTTTGTGCTGCGCCACGGCTTCAAGCTGGGCCGCAATGCCCATCCCTGGCCTTACGCAGCGGTGGGTGTGGTGGTGCTGATCGCACTCATCGTCTGGCTCAAGCCGGCGCCGGTGGAAGTGGTCGCCTTGCCCGAAACGGTGGGCTACGCCGAGCTCAAGCCGGTGATCGACCTGCGTTGTGTGCTGTGCCACGGCGAAGCGCTGCAGTCCAAAGGCGTGCGCCTGGATTCGGCCGAAAACCTGAAACTGCATGCGCAGGCGGTCTACCAGCAGGTGGTGGTGGGCAAGCTCATGCCCATGAACAACGCCACCGGCATCACAGACGCCGAGCGCGCCCTGTTCGCCAAGTGGTTCACGGACGGGGCACGGGTGGACTGACGCCCCGCCGGCTTCGCCGGCGTACCCCCGTGGGGCAGCACTGTGGCCTGGCGAAACCGGCTCCGCGGTGTTCCGGGATGCAGACCGTTCGCCCCGACCCATCGGGCGATGGGCTGCGCCACGACGATCTTCTTGACCTGCGGTACCCTCGAGTGGTTGTTCAACCCTCAAGACCGCCTGCCATGAAAACCAAAGCCGCCGTCGCCTGGAAAGCAGGCCAACCGCTCACCATCGAAACCGTGGACCTGCAGGGTCCGAAGCTCGGTGAGGTATTGGTGGAAATCAAGGCCACCGGCATCTGCCACACCGACTACTACACGCTCTCGGGCGCCGATCCCGAGGGCATCTTCCCGGCCATCCTGGGTCACGAAGGCGCGGGCATTGTGGTCGATGTCGGCCCCGGCGTGACCACGCTCAAGAAGGGCGACCACGTCATTCCGCTCTACACGCCCGAATGCCGCCAGTGCAAGTTCTGCCTGAGCCGCAAGACCAATTTGTGTCAGCTGATCCGCGGCACCCAGGGCAAGGGCCTGATGCCCGATGCAACCAGCCGCTTTTCCCTGGACGGTCAGCCCATTTTTCACTACATGGGCACTTCGACCTTCAGCAACTACACCGTCGCGCCCGAGATTTCCCTGGCCAAGATCCGCGAAGACGCACCGTTTGACAAGGTCTGCTACATCGGCTGTGGTGTCACCACCGGCATCGGCGCGGTGATCTTCACCGCCAAGGTCGAGGCGGGCGCCAACGTGGTGGTGTTCGGCCTGGGCGGTATCGGTCTGAACGTGATCCAGGGCGCCAAGATGGTCGGCGCCGACAAGATCATCGGGGTCGATCTGAATCCCGAGCGCGAAGCCATGGCGCGCAAGTTCGGCATGACGCACTTCATCAACCCGAAGAACGTGGAGAACGTGGTCGATGCCATCGTGCAGCTCACCGACGGGGGTGCCGACTACTCCTTCGAGTGCATCGGCAACACCCAGGTGATGCGTCAGGCGCTTGAGTGCACCCACAAAGGTTGGGGTCGCTCCATCATCATCGGCGTGGCCGAAGCCGGCGCTGAGATCTCCACGCGCCCGTTCCAGCTCGTGACGGGCCGCAAATGGGAAGGATCGGCCTTTGGTGGCGCGCGCGGGCGCACCGATGTGCCCAAGATCGTGGACTGGTACATGGAGGGCAAGATCAACATCGATGATCTCATCACGCACACCATGCCGCTGGAAGACATCAACAAAGGTTTTGACCTGATGAAACGCGGCGAGTCGATCCGCGGCGTCGTGCTGTATTGACGCACCCCCGCGCCGCCTTCGGAGACAGCGACTCGCTGGTCTGTCCATGCCTGCGCAGGCAGGCTTGCAGCCGCAGCCCTCAGCCTCCCAAAGGGCGATGCGGGTGGCCCGGCAGAGCCGGCTCCGCGGCGTCCCGGAAGAACGCCCTCTCGTTCTTTTCAATGTTTTTTCCCCCGTTCGGGCCGAGCCTGTCGACGCTTTCGTCCATCTTTCCCAAGAACCATGCCTGACACCTTCAATCGCCTTGAACTCCTCAGCGAACACGCCTGCTTCGGTGGCGTGCAGCGTTTCTACAAACACATGTCCACCGAAATTGGCTTGCCGATGCGCTTTGGCCTTTTTCTGCCGCCCCAGACGCTGGCCGGTGAGACGCGGCCGATGCTGACCTATTTGGCCGGCCTGACCTGCACGGAAGAAACCTTCGCCATGAAAGGTGGCGCCCAGCGCGCCGCCGCCGAGCTGGGCCTGGCGCTGCTCATGCCCGACACCAGCCCGCGCAACACCGGTGTGGACAGCGAAGACCACCACTGGGATTTTGGCGTGGGTGCCGGTTTTTATCTCGATGCAACCCAGACGCCCTGGTCGGGCCACTGGTGCATGGAGAGTTACCTGCTCAAGGAGCTGCTGCCGCAAGCTGCCGCCGAATTCGGTCTGGACAGCACGCGCCAAGGTCTGTTCGGCCACTCCATGGGCGGTCACGGCGCACTCACGCTCGCCTTGCGCCACCCGGGTGTGTTCCGCAGCGTGTCGGCCTTCGCACCGATCTGCGCGCCGACCCAGTGCCCGTGGGGCCACAAAGCGTTCACAGGCTACCTCGGGCAGGACGAGTCGACCTGGGCAGCCCACGACGCCAGCGCCCTGATGGCGCAGCAGGCCAGCGCGCCATACCCCGGCGGCATCCTGATCGACCAGGGCCTGGCCGACAAATTCCTCGCCGAACAGCTGTACCCGGAAGCCTTCGAAACGGCTTGTGCGCAGGCCGGACAGCCGCTCACGCTGCGCCGCCACGCCGGCTACGACCACGGTTACTACTTCATCGCCAGTTTCATGGACGACCACCTGCGTCACCACGCCGCTGCCCTGCAGCGCTGACATCTCCTTGCTCAAACATGCGCCCGCGCCATTACGACCTCATCGCCTTCGACTGGGACGGCACCCTGTTCGACTCCACCGCCATCATCACGCGCTCCATCCAGGCGGCGGTGCGTGATGTGGGTGGCACCGTGCCGAGCGACCAGGACGCCAGCTATGTGATCGGCATGGGGCTGATGCAGGCGCTGGCGCACGCCGCGCCCGATGTGCCCAAGAGCCTCTACCCCCAGCTCGGCGAGCGCTACAAGCACCACTACAGCGCGCAGCAACACGAGCTCACGCTGTTTCAGGGCGTGCTGCCGCTGCTGGCCGAGCTCAAGTTGCGCCACCACTGGCTCACGGTCGCCACCGGCAAAAGCCGCCGTGGCCTCGACGAAGCGCTGGACACCGTGGCGCTGCAGGGGGTGTTCGACGGCTCGCGCACGGCGGATGAAACCGCCGGCAAACCCAGCCCGCTGATGCTCAATGAACTCATGCGCGAGTTCGGTGTCGATCCCGAGCGCACGCTCATGATCGGTGACACCACACACGACCTGCAGATGGCGCTGAACGCCGGCTGCGCCAGTCTGGGCGTGAGCTATGGCGCCCACGCGCCCGATGCGTTTCAAATGCTGCAGCCGCGCTTTGTGGCGCACTCGGTGCGCGAACTGCACGACTGGCTGCTGACCAACGCCTGATCAACGTCTGAAAGCCCCGCCACCCATGCCCACACCGGCCGACGACAGCCTGCACCCGTTGTGCAACAGCGGCGATCTGGTCAACGGCGGCCTGGCCGTGTCGTTCGACGTGACCTATGGCGGGCAGACCTGCCGCGCTTTTGCGATCCGTTTTCAGGGCCAGGTGCACGCCTACCTCAACCGCTGCGCCCATGTGGCGATGGAGATGGACTGGCAGCCCGACCGCTTCTTCGACGACAGCGGCCGCTGGCTCGTCTGTGCGACCCACGGCGCCACCTACGCGCCCGACACTGGCGCCTGCGCCGGCGGCCCATGCCGGGGCGGGCTGGTCAAGATCGGGCTGGTGGAGCAGGGTGGCGTGGTGCACTGGCGTTCACAATACAACCTGCAACCCCTGGATTTTTGAACACCCCGACTCACCATGACCGAACCTACCTTTGGCCCTTCCTCCAGCGCCGCGCCCGATCCCGTGGCTGGCGTCAACTGGGAGCGCGCCACCATCGAAAAGCTGGTGTTTGCTCAGCTCAACGAACAGCGCGCGGCACGCCGCTGGAAACTGTTCATCCGCCTGATGTGGCTGCTGGTGATCGGTGCCGTTGTCTGGTTTGCCTACAAAGCCGATTCGATGAACGCGGCGGTGACCACCCCCCACACCGCGGTGATCGAGATCAAGGGCGAGATCGCCTCGGGCGCGCAGGCCAGCGCAGAAAACGTGCTGAGCTCGCTGAAAACGGCATTTGAAGACCGCGGCGCCCAGGCCATCGTGCTGCTGATCGACTCGCCTGGTGGCAGTCCGGTGCAGGCCGGCATCATCAACGACGAAATCACCCGCCTCAAGGCCGTGCACAACAAGAAGGTCTACGCGGTGGTGGAAGAAACCTGCGCCTCGGCCGCTTATTACATCGCGGCCGCCGCCGACGACATCTACGTCGACAAAGCCAGCTTGGTCGGCAGCATCGGCGTGCTCATGGACGGCTTCGGTTTCACTGGCCTGATGGAAAAACTCGGCATCGAGCGCCGCCTCCTGACCGCCGGCAGCAACAAGGGCATGCTCGACCCGTTCAGCCCGCAGGACGAAGCCCAGCGTGCCTACATCCAGTCCATGCTCAACGAAATCCACACCCAGTTCATCGCGGTGGTGAAAAAGGGCCGTGGCGAGCGTCTCAAAGAAACACCCGACACCTTCAGCGGCCTGGTCTGGAGCGGCCAGCAGGCGGTGAACCTGGGCCTGGCCGATGGCATGGGCAGCCTGGACTCCGTGGCGCGCGACATCGTCAAGGCCGAGGACATCGTCGACTACACCCAGCGCGAGAACCTCGGCCTGCGCCTGGCCAAGCGCCTGGGCGCCAGCATCGGCGAAGGCATGTTTCTGGCGGCCCGCGCGGCGGGTGTGCAGCTGCGCTGACGCGCGCGGCGTGCCACTGGCCCGGCTACAGCGTGGCCCGGCCCGATACCCAGTAAGCCAGCAGCCCGAGGCACTCGTGCAGGGCGAACTGCCATTGCTGCACACCTTTGGTGAGTGAATAGGCGGTCCACGGCATGTGGTCGTTGGAGCGGAAATCTACCGGCCAGGGGGTCACATGCCAGCCCTGGGAACGAAACGCCGCCATGGCGCGTGGCATGTGCCAGGCCGAGGTCAGCAACAGCCAGGGACGGGTCTTGTCCAGGCCGGGCAGTTGGGCGGTAAGCAGCGCGTTCTCGAAGGTGGTGCGCGAAGCGGCCTCATACCGAACGCGGTCGGGTGCCAGCCCCATGTGAATGAAAAACCGGCGCGCCAGCACCGCTTCGGGCACACAGCCCTCGCCGGTGTCGACACAGCCGCCGGTGAAGACGATGGGCAGATCGGGGTAGGCCAGTGCCAGCGCCACCGCCTCGGTCAGGCGCTCGGCGTGCGCATTGAGCTGCACCGCTTCACGCCCCGTCTGCAGCGAAGCCCGCTCAAACGAGCCACCCAGCACCACCACACCCGCGTAACGCGCTACATCCGCCGGGTGGGCGGGTTTGTGCCAGGTTTCGAGGGTGTGCATCAGGCGGTCCGGCAGCACGCGCCAGCCCAGCAACACCAGCACCAGCAGACCCAGACCGATCCAGCGCCGGGCTGCCAACGGGCGGCGGCGCAGCATCAAAAAACCCACGCCCAGCATCAGCACCACCCAGAACAGGGGGTCGGTCAGCAGGCTTCTGGCCAGTCCGTAGAGTTGCATGGCATCAGTCGAAGACGGCGGTTCGGAGGCCCATCGGCTGTTCGCGCCACGGGGCTGATCCGGCTTTGCGCGTTGCTGCGCCGGCCGGATCGGCCCGAACAACGCGCACTGCGCAACCGAGTGGGATCATCGCGTCAGCCCCGGTACCCATTCGGGTTGGCGCTTTGCCAGCGCCAGGCGTCGGCGCACATCTCGTCCAGCGATCGCTTCGCTTCCCAGCCCAGCAGGCGCCGGGCCAGCGACGCGTCGGCATAACACTGCGCCACATCACCCGCGCGGCGCGGAGCAAATTCAAAAGGGATGGTGCGACCGCTGGCCCTCTCCACCGCGTGCACCACCTCCAGCACACTCACGCCGCGCCCGGTGCCCAGGTTCACCGTGAAGCTCTCGCTGCGCTCGAGCAGGGTGCGCAGCGCCGCCACATGGCCGGCGGCAAGGTCCTGCACGTGGATGAAATCGCGCACGCCGGTGCCGTCGGTCGTGGCGTAGTCGTTGCCGAACACGTTCAGGTGCGGCCGCTTGCCCACCGCCACCTGCGTCACATAGGGCATGAGGTTGTTCGGGATGTCGGCCGGGTCTTCGCCGATCAGGCCGCTGGGGTGGGCGCCGGCCGGGTTGAAGTAGCGCAACACGCCGATGCGCCAGGCCGGGCTGGCGGTGTGCAGCGCGCTCAGCATGTCTTCGATCACCAGCTTGCTGTGGCCGTAGGGATTGGTGTGGCTGCGCGGAAAATTTTCGGTGATCGGCACCGTGGCCGGGTCGCCGTAGACGGTGGCGCTGCTGGAAAACACCAGCGTGGGGAGGGCCGGCGCGCTGCCGTCGGCAAACACCGCCGCCATCGCACGCAGCAGGCTCACCGCGCCGCCGATGTTGTTGTGAAAGTACTTGAGTGGCTGCGCCACACTCTCGCCCACCGCCTTGTCGCCCGCAAAGTGCACCACGCCCGCCGGCTGGTGGCGGCGCAAGACGGCCTCCACCCAGGGCGTGTCCAGCACATCACCGCGCTCCAGTGTGACCGGCCGGCCGGTGATGCGCTCCAGCCGCTCCAGCACCACCGGGTGGCTGTTGGCGAAGTTGTCGAGTATCACGGGCTCGAAGCCCGCTTCGCGCAAGGCGATGAAGGTGTGGCTGCCGATGTAGCCGGCGCCGCCGGTGAGGAGAATGTTCATGGGAGCAAAGAGAAGAACGGGCAGATCAGATGGAATCTGATCCCGGTGGATGAGGTCCCGGGCTCAGATCTTGTAGTAGCCGCGATACCAGTCCACAAACCGCGCAATGCCGTCGGCCACGGCGGTGGCGGGCTGGTAGTGGAACTGCTCGGCGAGATCGGCCACATCGGCAAAGGTGTCGGGCACGTCACCGGGCTGCAGCGGCAGCAGCTCTTTTTCAGCCGTCTTGCCCAGGGCCTTCTCCAGCGCCGAAATGTAGTCCAGCAACTCCACCGGCTGGCTGTTGCCGATGTTGTAGACCCGCCAGGGCGCCGTGCTGCTGCCCGGGTCGGGCGCGTCGCCGCGCCACGCCGGGTTGGGCGGAGCCGGGCGATCCAGCACCCGCATCACGCCTTCGACGATGTCGTCCACATAGGTGAAGTCGCGCCGGTGGTGGCCGTGGTTGAACACCTGGATCGGCTGGCCGGCCAGGATGGCGGCGGTGAACTTGAACAGCGCCATGTCGGGCCGCCCCCAGGGGCCATACACCGTGAAAAAGCGCAGGCCGGTGGTGGGCAGGTTGTAGAGGTGGCTGTAGGTGTGGGCCATCAATTCGTTGGCCTTCTTGCTCGCCGCGTACAGGCTGAGCGGGTGATCCACGTTGTGGTGCACCGAAAACGGCATGGCCGTGTTGGCACCGTACACGCTGGAACTGCTGGCATACACCAGATGCTCCACACCATGGTGTCGGCAACCTTCCAGCACGTGGGCGAAGCCCACGATGTTGCTGTCGATGTAGGCCAGCGGGTTTTCGATCGAATAGCGCACCCCGGCCTGCGCCGCGAGGTTCACCACCCGCTGAGGCTTGTGGCTGGCAAAACAGGCGTCCATGGCCTGCCGGTCGGCCAGATCGATGCGCAGGTGGGTGTAGCGGGGATGGTCAGCGTGCCGCGCCAGCCGGGCTTCCTTCAACGCCGGATCGTAGTAATGGTTGTGGTTGTCGATGCCCACCACCGTGTCGCCGCGTTCGAGCAAACGCAGCACCAAGGCTGAGCCAATGAAACCGGCTGCGCCGGTGACCAGGATTTTCATGTTTGCCTCGGGTTCTGCCATCCAGGGGGGATTGTTTTGGTGTAAATCGTCACGAGCCGACACTTTCGACGAGTATCAACCACGGACCCTATTCCACCCAAACCTCCTCCACAGTTATTGAATTCCAGTTTTGTTTTTGCTGAGTGCAGCAACAATTTGGCTCACTGCTTTTTCCGGAGAGAACAGTGTTGAATAAAGTGCCCGGCAGCGATTTGTGATGTGATTATCTGACTGCAACCGATCAACTAGATCGAGAGCGAGTCGCTCCAGCGTATTGACAGTACCATCTTCGCTGACACGCCCGACATCTTCTTGCCGAATGATGCCCGCCAAATCATTGCCCGAGTTGATCGTGGCCAGAACTGGCAGACCACTTTGCATGTAAGTCAAGAATTTGCCGGGGATGTTATGGGATTTGTGCCTCGGGTCCAAGGCAACAAGTCCGACCGAGCACTGGGCATAGAGGCCTGGAATCTCGTCAGGCTGAATTTCGTCTCGAAATAATACGTTGTTGAGGTTCAATGACGTGGCTTTGGCAGCCAGTTCCTTTGTGTCGCTGCCCCTGCCGACGAACAGAAAACCAATATCCTGCCGGTCTTTAAAACGCTCAGCCAAATCGAGAAAAATGCCAACGCCTTGGGCAATGCCCATATTCCCCGCGTAGACAAATATTTTTTTCCCAGCCAGTGGCGTTTGGGTCAGCGAAATCGAACATGTGCCAATCGGCGAATCAGCCAGCCAGTTCTGAAGCACTTCCAAACGGACATCCGTATTTTTGGACCATTCATCGAAATACGACAAATTGCCTGGGGTTTGGACCCCAATGATGTCGGCCACAGAGTACTGGTAGCGAGCCACCGCACTGAAAAAACGATAGGGCAGGCCGCGCCCCATCAGGCCCATGTCCAGCGCCCACTCAGGAAAAATGTCCCGAATGATCAGGTAACCCTTGCACGCGCTGGAGGTTTTGAGGCTTTTGGCAAGCGGTCCGTGGAAGATCGAAGGGGCGTACCACACCACTCCGTCCCACTGGTGATTGGCAAGGGGGCTCTTCCTGAGATTTTTTCGCATCCAGAACGGCATCAGAAATTCGCCGATCGTCCGCCTGATGTAGTCGATGTCCTTTGTTTTGGGTGCGCTCAAGCGCAGCACACGGAAACCATCCATCTCTTCCAGCTGCCAGTTTTCCCCGATTTCTGCCGATGGCAACATCACCGTGAGGTCATGCCCTTGCCGAGCGAACTCCCTCGAAAGATCCCGGAGTTGAACGGCGCCAGAGGTGCGCAGCGGTGGGAAGGTGTCGGCGATCAGTGCTATTCGCATCGGTCGCTTCATCAATACTGTTTCCAGACCACGCGGTTCACGTAGTCGGTGTAGCTGTGAACAATGCGCAGAACCTTGTCGGACACATTCGGCATGCTGTAGTCGGCCACCTGCCGCAGGCCACGGGCATCGCCGCGCGGCTGCGTGGCCAGAATGGCCAGCCCCTGGCGAACGCGCTCGACCTCCAGCCCCACCATCATCACAGCGGCCTCTTCCATACCTTCGGGCCGCTCATGGGCCTCGCGCAGGTTGAGCGCCGGGAAATTCAGGATCGATGACTCCTCGTTGATCGTGCCGCTGTCGGACAGCACGGCGCGTGCCGACAGCTGCAGCTTCACGTAGTCGTGGAAGCCCAGCGGCTTGAGCAGCCGCACCAGCGGGT
>CAYRIT010000113.1:0-9907 GCA_964424415.1 uncultured Hydrogenophaga sp. | reverse complement strand
CCTGGGACAACGCCAAGAAGTACATCGAGGACGGCCACCACGGCGGCAAGGGCTCCGAGGCGCACAAGGCGGCCGTCACCGGCGACACCGTGGGCGACCCTTACAAGGACACGGCCGGTCCGGCGGTGAACCCGCTCATCAAGATCATCAACATCGTGGCGCTGCTCATCGTGCCGCTGGTGGTGAAGTTCCACGCGGGCTGATCGCACCTGTTCAAAAAAACCCGCTTCGGCGGGTTTTTTCTTGGCCTGCGCCGGCGGTTAGAAGTCGGCAGAGATGGCCGCGCGCAGCAAGGCGCTGGCCGGTGCCGCCAGCGTGTGCAGCTCGTCCACGCACTCCTGCTCGATCGCCTGCAACACCAGTTCGCGAATGCCGCCCACCACGGCCAACGCCAGCGTGGCGGGAAGCGGCGCTTTGCGCCGTGGCTCGCCCGGTCACTGGCTCACCATGTCCACCAGCAGCGCCGCCAGTTGCCGATGCACCCGGCTGCGCCCGGCAACTGCCGCCACAGCTGGGCAATGCGGTGGCCCTCCTGCTCCAGCTTCCGGCCAGCTACACACTCAACCGCCAGGTCTTTACCTGGATTGAAGACTGGTACAACTTCAGGCGCCGTCACAGCGCTCTGGGCCACCCCTCACCCCGGAACTTTGAAAGGAGTCAAGAGGTCTTGTTTGATGTTGTCGAAGACGCTAACCTGCACGTCGAGGCAACACCCGAAGCGGTTTGAGAATCAAACCCATACCTGTCCACCGAAGTGGGTCAACGCCACCATTGGCAGATGGCGCGGCCAGTCGCCCGTCTTCCTCTGGAGACCAACCGCCCGATGTTGGACAGCAGATTTTCATTGAATAGGTTGCGCGGCGGAACAGCCGCGGTTGCTGCGACAACCCAAGACGAGCCGCTGCGTGCCGAACTCTTCAGCGCGGACCAGATGGCCTTGCATGGCAAGCGGCTGGCCGCTGCACATAGGCTGGCTGATGAGCGGCTGCCGGACCAGTTGCTCGCCAGGCTGGCGTCCAACGAGCGGGTACTGGTTGAACTGGGCAAACTGCTGGCCTCGAACGCCGATACCGAGCGCCGCTTCACGCCGGCGGAGGAATGGCTGCTCGACAACTTCTACCTGATCGAAGAAGAAATCCGCACTGCGCGCCGCCATTTGCCGCCCGGCTACAGCCGCGAGTTGCCGCAGCTCACACTGGATCCGGCCAACAGCATTCCCGCCGGTCAGCCACGCATTTATGCCCTCGCCTTGCAAGCCGTGGCACATGGCGACGGACAGATCGGCCGGGGCTCCTTGAGCCGCTTCATCGCGGCCTACCAATCGGTTCAGCCGCTGCTGCTGGGCGAGCTGTGGGCCTGCCCCATCATGCTGAGGCTGGCGCTGATCGAGAACCTTCGCCGCGTCGCAGCGCACGTTGCCATTTCCCATGTCGAGCGGCAAATGGCCGGCATCTGGGCTGAGCGCATGCTGGCTGTGGCTGAAAAGTCGCCCAGCGAATTGATCCTGGTGGTGGCCGACATGGCGCGCTCGACGCAGCAGCTGACGAGCGCCTTTGTGGCCGAGTTCGCCCGGCGCCTGCAAGGGCGAGGCGCCGGGCTCGCGCTGCCGTTGTCATGGATGGAGCAGCGCCTTGCCGAATCGCACCAGACGATCGAACAACTGGTGCATATGCAAGGGCAGCAGCAGGCGGCTAAACAGGTGTCGGTGAGCACCAGCATTGGCAGCCTGCGTTTGCTGGGCACCATCGACTGGCGCGAGTTCGTCGAGACGCTCAGCAGCGTCGAGCAAGTCTTGCGGGACGATCCCAGCGGCGTATATGCGCAAATGGATTTCAGCACGCGCGACAGCTATCGCCACGCGATAGAGGCGATCGCCAGACTGGCGCCATGCTCCGAGACGGAGGTGGCCCGCCAGGCGGTCAACCTGTGCAGCGCATCCGCGGCGTCGTACCAGGGCGAGACTGCAGACAGCGCACAGGGGCAAGGGTCCAGGCAGACACACGTGGGCTACTTTCTGGTCGGTGCCGGACGGGCTGCGCTCGAGCAAGCCGTGGGCATGCGCCGGTCGCTGCGGCTGAAGGTGGCGCAAAGCGCCCGTGCCAAGGCCCTGCCGCTGTACGCGGGCAGCATCGTGCTGGGGACCCTGGCGCTCAGTGCCGGGGCGCTGCTTGAGGTGCGAGCGGCGTTGCAGTGGCCATGGTGGGGCGAATCCGCGCTCGCCGGTGTGCTGCTGGTCGCCAGCAGCCAGCTCGTGGTCGCGTTCGTCAATTGGATCGCGACCTTGCTCGTCGCGCCGCAGCCCTTGCCGCGGATGGACTACGCGTTCGGCATCCCACCGCAGGCGCGCACGCTGGTGGTTGTTCCGACGATGCTCGGCAGCGCCGCGGGCGTCGAGGAACTAATCGACGCGCTCGAGGTGCGATTCCTCGGCAACCGCGATGCGCGATTGCACTACGGACTGCTCACCGACCTGCACGACGCCACGCAAGAGCATCTGCCCAACGACGCGGAGTTGATCGAACTCGCCGCCGTGCGCATCGCGGCGTTGAATGCGAAGTACCGTGTCCCATCCGACACTCAGCGCGCCGACAACTTCTTCCTGTTTCACCGGCCACGCCTGTGGAACGAGCGCGAGCGCGTCTGGATGGGCAAGGAGCGCAAACGGGGCAAGCTCGCTGACCTGAATGCCCTTTTGCGCGGCCATGCCAGCGCCGGGCCGGGCGAGTGTTTCGAGCGCATCGTCGGCGACACGCGGGCGCTGTCTGCGGTGCGCTATGTGATCACGCTCGACACCGACACGCAGTTGCCGCGGGACGCGGCGGCGCAGCTTGTCGCGGCGATGGCGCACCCGTTGAACCGGCCTCGATTTGGCGTTGGCGCGCAATCCGACATCGTGGTTGAAGGCTACGGCATCCTGCAGCCCCGGGTTGCCCTGAGTCTGGTCAGCGCCAACCGCACCGGCTACGCCAGGCTGTACGGTGGAGATACCGGGATCGACCCCTACACGAGCACCGTCTCCGATGTCTACCAGGACCTGTTCGGCGAAGGCTCTTTTGTCGGCAAGGGCATCTACGACGTTGATGCCTTCGACCGGGCGCTGGGCCACAACATGCCCGAGAACCACATCCTGAGCCACGATCTGCTTGAAGGCTGCTACGCACGCTCTGGTCTGTGCAGCGAGGTGCAGCTGCTCGAGGACGCGCCGATGCGCTACAGCGCCGACGTGGCGCGCCGTTACCGCTGGATTCGGGGCGACTGGCAACTGCTCGGCTGGTTGCGCCGGCGTCTGCACGTCTTGCCGCAGGCGCCGCCCAATCCACTGTCGTGGCTGTCGCGCGCCAAGATTTTTGACAACCTGCGACGCAGCCTCGCGCCCGCTGCGCTGTTACTGATGCTGCTGGCCGCGTGGGGGCTGATGCCGCAACCCGGGCGCTGGACCCTGTATGTGCTGACCGTCGTCGCAGGAGTGCCACTGGGCGCGCATCTGGCCGCCTGGCTGCGGCGACCCTTGCAGCGCTTGCGGACCGGAGAACCGACGGTTACCGGAGCACCCATGAGCCGCCAGGCGCTGGACCTGCTGTTGCAGACCCTGCAGACGCTGGCCTGCCTGCCCTACGAAGCGGTTTACAGCCTCGGGGCTGTGATGCGCACTTTGTGGAGGGTGCTGTTGTCCAGGCGTCGACTGCTTGAGTGGCGCCCTTCGGCCGATGTCTGCGTCGCAACGGCACCCGGCAGTTGGCAGGACCTTCTGCATAGCGCGCGCAGGATGGTCTTTGGCCCAGCGCTCGCCATCACCAGCGCCGCCGGACTGGTGCTGTTGCGACCGACAGCGCTGCTGGTCGCCTCACCCGTGCTGCTGCTGTGGTTCCTCTCACCGCTGCTCGTGTGGTGGATCGACCGCCCGCTGCAGCGCAAGCGCCCTGCGTTGACCAGTGCGCAAACCACCTTCCTGCGCCGGCTTGCGCGCCGCACCTGGGCTTTCTTCGAAACCCATGCTGGCGCGGCGGATAACCACCTGCCGCCCGACAATGTGCAGGAGCATCCGGTCGCGCGAATTGCCCACCGGACCTCGCCGACCAACATGGGCTTTGCGCTGCTCGCCGGGCTGGCGGCGCGCGACTTCGGACACATCGGCACCCGCCAACTGCTGGCCCGCACGGACGCGGCGTTAGGGACCATGCAAGGGCTGGAGAGGCACCGCGGACACTTTTTCAACTGGTACGACACACAGACACTGGAACCGCTGCGGCCGCACTACGTCTCGACCGTCGACAGCGGCAACCTGGCCGGGCAACTGCTCGTCTTGCGCTCGGGCCTGCTTGCACTGGCCGACGAACCAGTTCTGGCACGCCGCTGGCGCGAGGGTGTGGACGACAGCTTTGGCGTATTGAAGGAGTCACTCGCCGACAGCCTGCCCAGCCGAGACAAGGCTTTGCCAGGCGCCCTGTTGCAGTTCGAAGACCGGCTGCAACAGTATCGCGACACACCGCCGCTGACGCTGCGCGAATGGCACACGATGCTGGAGGCGTTCGACAGCGGCGCCGTGGCCATTCTCGACCTCGTTGACACCGCCGCGCCGTCCCCCGGCAGCCAGGCCGAGAGCGTGGCCGGCACGACCGACTCGAGCGACGTCGACGTCGACGATGGCCTCTATTGGGCCCGCCTGCTGGTGCAGCAGTGCCGCCGCGCGTGCGACGACCTTCGGGCACTCGTGCCGATCGATGCCTACGGCGATGGCGCCTGGGATGGCTCTCCAACGCTGCGCCAGATTGCACAGCGCCCTGCCCCCGCAGAAGACACAGGCAACGCAGAGGCTCGTCAGGCAAGCGCGGAGATTGCGCGACAACAGTTGCTTGCCATCGACGATCTCGCAGCACGGGCCGGAACGCTGGCCGAAATGGAACAGGCATTCCTCTACGACGACGCCCGGCACCTGATGACCATCGGCTACAACGTCGACGAACGGCGTGCCGACACGGGCTTCTACGACCTGCTGGCGTCCGAGGCGCGCCTTGGCGTCTTCGTTGCCATTGCACAGGGCCAGGTCGGGCAGGACAGCTGGTTCGCGCTCGGCCGTCTGCTGACCCGTGCCGCCGGCGCGCCGGTGCTGCTGTCGTGGAGTGGCTCGATGTTCGAGTACCTGATGCCGATGCTGTTGATGCCGAGTTACGAAAACACCTTGCTTGACCAGACCTGCCAGGGCGCCGTGCAGCGGCAGATCGAATACGGCGCGCAGCGCGGTGTGCCCTGGGGCATTTCGGAATCGGGCTACAACGCCACCGATGCCGAATTGAACTACCAGTACCGCGCCTTTGGCGTGCCCGGGCTCGGCCTGAAGCGCGGCCTGGCCGACGACCTGGTGGTGGCGCCTTATGCCTCGGTGATGGCACTGATGGTCGCGCCGGACGCGGCCTGCGACAACCTCCAGCGGCTCGCTGCCGCAGGGGCGGCGGGTCGTCATGGCCTGTACGAGGCAATCGATTACACCGCAACCCGGCTGCCTCGCGGACAGGTGCACGCGGTGGTGCGCTCGTTCATGGCCCACCACCAGGGTATGGGTCTGCTGGCGCTCGCCCACCTGCTGCTGGAGCGCCCGATGCAACGCCACTTCGAGGCCGACGCGCGGCTGAAGGCGACCTTGCCGCTGCTACAGGAACGCGCACCGCGCGGTGCCCATCTTCAGCCCGACATCGACATCGACATTGACGTCCGCGGCCTGCAGGACACCGCGCTCGCCGACCAGACGTCAATCCGCGTCATCAACACGGTCGACACGCCCGCACCAGAGGTGCAACTGCTGTCCAACGGGCGTTACCACGTGATGGTGACCCACGCCGGCGGCGGCTACAGCCGCTGGAAGGATTACGACGTGACGCGCTGGCGCGAAGACACGACCTGCGACGCCTGGGGCAGCTTCTGCTACTTGCGGGACATGGCCAGCGGCGACTTCTGGTCCACAACGCATCAGCCGACGCTGCGCAGCGGCGAGAAGTATGAGGCCATCTTCTCCGAGGGCCGGGCCGAGTTTCGCCGCCACGACAACGGCATTGATACCCACACGGAGATTGCCGTCTCGCCGGAAGACGACATCGAACTGCGGCGACTGCACATTACCAACAACAGCCCCGTGCGTCGCACGATCGAGGTCACCAGTTGCACCGAGGTGGTCCTGGCCCCAGCGGCCGCCGATGTGCTGCATCCGGCTTTCAGCAAGCTGTTCGTGCAGACCGAAATCCTCGAACGGTCGGCTGCCGTGCTGTGCACGCGCCGTCCGCGCTCGCCCAACGACGCGACGCCGTGGATGTTCCAGCTGATGGCCATGCACGGCCTGCACAAGTCCGCTGATGGTCCGTCCCCCGTGGGCGCGATCTCGCACGAGACCGATCGCGCACGCTTCGTCGGTCGCGGGAACAGTATGCAGTCGCCCCAGGCCCTGCGCACGGCGGGGCCGCTGTCCAACAGCGTCGGCTCGGTGCTGGACCCGATCGCGGCCAGCCGCTGCGTCATCACGCTCGCGCCGGGTCAGGCCGTGACGGTCGACCTCGTGATCGGTGCCGGCGACAGCCGCAACGCGTGCCTGTTGCTGGCTGAGAAGTACCAGGACAGGCGCATTGCCGACCGGGTATTCGAGTTGGCGTGGACCCATGCGCAAGTGGTGTTGCGCCAGCTCAACGCCAGCGAGGCGGACGCGCAGCTCTACGCACGGCTGGCCGGCCTGGTGATCTACTCTCAGTCGACCTTGCGCGCCGAGGCCAGCGTGCTGCTGCGCAACCGCCGCGGGCAGTCGGGACTTTGGGCCCATGCGATCTCGGGCGACCTGCCGATCGTGTTGCTGCAGATCGGCAGCGCCGACAACACCGCGCTGGTGCGTCAGCTGGTGCAGGCGCACGCCTGGTGGCGCCTGAAGGGCCTGGCGGTCGACCTCGTTATCTGGAACGAGGAACGCGACATCTACCGGCAGCGTCTGCAGGAACAGATCATGGGCTTGATCGCTGCCGGCGTGGAGGCGCATGTGATCGACCGGCCCGGCGGCATCTTTGTGCGGCACGCTGAACAGATCGCGCAGGAAGACCGCATCCTGTTGCAGTCGGTGGCCCGAGCGGTGTTCAGCGATGGCCGTGGCAGCCTGGCCGAGCAGATGAACCAGCGCCCGCGCCACGAGCGGCGTATCGGCCCCTTTGTTCCCTCCCCCGTCGCAGGGTCTGACGCCGATCTGGCGTCCATCCAGGAACGCCTGGACGCCGCGAGACCCGAACTGGGCTTGCACAACGGTATCGGTGGTTTTTCGACCGACGGACGTGAGTACGTGGTCGCACCAACTGCCGGCGCCCAAACGCCTGCACCGTGGGTCAACGTGCTGGCGAACCCGCGCTTCGGCAGCGTCGTTTCGGAAGCGGGCAGCGCGTACACCTGGTGCGAGAACGCACATGAGCTGCGCCTGACGCCGTGGCACAACGATCCGGTCGGCGATGCCAGCGGCGAGGCGATCTACATTCGCGACGAAAACAGCGGCGAGGTCTGGTCACCGACCTCGCTGCCCTGTGTGCCCATCGGCTCAACCGGGACCTTCACCACACGCCACGGATTCGGCTACAGCGTGTACGGGCACATGGCCCACGGCATCGAGGCCGAGTTGCAGGTCTTCGTGGCGCTCGACGCGGCAATCAAATTCTCGCGGCTGCGCCTGACCAATCGGTCGGGCCGCCCGCGCAGGCTGAGCGCCACCGGCTACGTCGAATGGGTCCTGGGCGACCTGCGCGCCAAGACCGCACACCATGTGCAGACCGATGTGGCGGTGGACAGCGGCGCACTCTTCGCCCGCAACCCCTACAGCATTGACTATGGCGACTGGGTCGGGTTTTTCGATGTCGACGAGGCGCAGCGCCTTGCGGGAAGCTTCACCTGCGATCGCGCCGAGTTCGTCGGCCGCAATGGCTCGATGCGGCAGCCCGCTGCCTTGGCGCGCTTGCGGCTTTCTGGACGCTACGGCGCCGCCCTGGACCCGTGCGCCGCGATCCAGGTGCCGATGGATTTGCAGGACGGCGAGACCGGCGAGGTCGTATTTCGCCTCGGCATGGGCCGGAGCCTCGACGAGGCCGGCCAGCTCATCGAGCGCCATCGCGGCGCGCAGGCCGCAGAGCAGGCGCTCCAGGCCGTGGTGCAGCATTGGCAGCACACGCTCGGCGCCGTGCAGATTCGCACACCCGACCCTGCGCTGAATGTGTTGGCCAACGGCTGGTTGCTGTACCAGACCATCGCCTGCCGGATGTGGGCGCGCAGCGGCTTCTACCAGTCGGGTGGGGCGTTCGGTTTTCGAGACCAGTTGCAGGATGCCATGGCGCTCGTTCACAGCGAGCCGCAGATGCTGCGCGAGCAGTTGCTGCTGTGTGCGAGCCGGCAGTTCGTGGAGGGTGATGTGCAGCATTGGTGGCACCCCCCGCAAGGGCGTGGCGTACGCACACACATTTCGGACGACTACCTGTGGCTGCCGCTGGCCCTGGCGCGCTACGTCGAAGCCACCGGTGACACCGGCGTGCTCGAGCAGAACGTGCCCTTCCTCGAAGGTCGCCCGGTGAATCCGAACGACGACTCCTGGTACGACATGCCGTTGCCTTCCTCCGTCTCGGCCAGCCTGTACCAGCACGCCCAGCGCGCGCTGTGGCACGGTCTGCGTTTCGGCTCGCATGGCCTGCCGCTGATGGGCAGCGGCGACTGGAACGACGGCCTGAACCTCGTCGGTCATGGCGGCCGCGGCGAAAGCATCTGGCTCGGATTTTTCCTGTGCGAGGCGCTGGCGCGTTTCGGTGAACTGGCGCGCCGGCATGCGGACGAAGAGAGCGCGGTGCGCTGCGAAACCGAGTGGGCCCAATTGCAGCGGCGGCTCGAAGCCGACGCGTGGGATGGTGCCTGGTACCGCCGCGCCTACTTTGACGACGGAGCGCCGCTGGGCTCGGCGGGCAACGACGAGTGCCAGATCGATTCGATCGCGCAGAGCTGGTCGGTGTTGTCGGGCATCGCCGCCCCCGACCGGTCGCGCCAGGCGATGGATTCGATGTACGCAAGGCTGGTGCGTTTTCCGTCGCGTTTGGTGCTGTTGCTCGACCCGCCGTTCGACCAGCTCGGCCCGAACCCAGGCTACATCGCCGGCTATGTCCCGGGCGTGCGCGAAAACGGCGGCCAGTACACCCACGGTGCCATCTGGGCCGCGATGGCCTTCGCCAAGCTCGGTCAATCCGACCGCGCCTGGTCGCTGTTCGACTTCATCAACCCGGTGAACCATGCCGCTACGCCCGAAGGCGTGGCGCGCTACAAAATTGAACCCTATGTGATGGCGGCTGATGTCTACAGCGTTGAGCCGCACACCGGGCGCGGCGGCTGGAGCTGGTACACCGGCTCAGCCGGGTGGATGTACCGACTGATTGTCGAGTCGCTGCTGGGGCTGCGCCTGGTCTCATCATCCGGCGGTGTGCGCCTGATGCTTTCGCCCTGCCTGCCGGCAGCCTGGCCAGGCTGCACGCTTGAGTACCGTTATCGAGAAACGCTGTACCACATCGAACTCGTCCAGGTCAGCAAAGACGCTGGACCGGTGGGGGTGTGGCTCGATGGTGAATTGCAACTTGAGGGCTCGGTGCTGCTGCTGAACGACCGCCGTCCCCATCAGGTGGACGCCAGGCTCCCTGCCGAATGGCACAGTCCTGAGTCAACGATCGTGCACCGCCCCGGCGGATAGTCGATATGGGACGCGTGAGGGCCATCGACAAAGACCAGGAATCCAGTGGCCACGCGCCGCTGACCCTCGGGTACGACTTCAATTTGTGAGGTGATGCATAGGCTCAGGAGTCGCCCCTGCACAACCTCTGCAACCCGCATGAATGCTGGTGTTCTGGGGTGATCACGGATGTTCAGA
>CAYRIT010000112.1:0-10240 GCA_964424415.1 uncultured Hydrogenophaga sp. | reverse complement strand
GCCCCCACGCTCCGCCGCTGCGCGGGTCGCTGCCCCCCGAGGGGGTTGATCCCGTTTGGGGCGGCCCGGCACGGGATCGTTGCCCCCACGCTCCGCCGCTGCGCGGGTCGCTGCCCCCCGAGGGGGCTGGGCCTGCCTTGGGGCGGCCCGGCGGCTGGCCCGCTGCTACCAACGCTCCGCTGGGTCACGCCATGAAACTTGCCATCGTCGGTGGTGGCTGGGCGGGCATGGCGGCGGCGGTGGCGGCCGCCGATGCGGGGATCGACGTCACCGTGTTCGAAGCGGCGCGGGTACTCGGCGGTCGCGCGCGCGCGCTGGCGGTCACCCGGCCCGACGGCGTGGCGCTCACGCTGGACAACGGGCAACACATCCTGATCGGCGCTTACAGCGAATCGCTGCGGCTGATGCGCCGCGTTGGGCTGGCACCGGAACACGGTTTGATGGCCTTGCCGCTGGCCCTGCCCTACCCCGATGGCGGTGGTTTGCAGACGCCGGCCTGGGCGGCCCGATGGCCGGCACCGCTGGACGCGCTGGCCGCGATCGCCACCGCGCGCGGCTGGTCGTGGGGCGAGCGGCTGGCGCTGGTGCGAACCTCGCTGGTCTGGCGCCACTCGGGCTTTGCCTGTGCGCCTGCCCTCACGGTCGGCGATCTGTGTGCTGCCCTGCCGCGCCGGGTGATGGACGAGCTGATCGAGCCCCTCTGTGTCTCCGCGCTCAACCTGCCGCCCGGTCAGGCCAGCGCAGCGGTGTTCCTGCGTGTGATACGCGACGCCCTGTTTGGCCCACGGGTCGGCGCCTGGTCGGCCTCCAGCCTGCTGCTGCCGCGGGTGGACCTCGGCGAGCTGTTTCCGCAGGCCGCCGCGCGCTGGCTGCAAGCCACCCACCCGCACACCAGCCGTGTTTTTCTGGGTGCGCGAGCCGGTGCCCTGCGTCCAACGCCCGGCGGCTGGCGGCTGCAAAGCCAACACAACGGCGAGACCTCGGAACAGGATTTCGACGCCGTGGTCTGGGCCACCGCCGCTGCCCCGGCTGCGCTGGCCATGCAGCAGGCGGGCCGCGAACTGCAGGCGCACCAGACCGAGGTCAGCGCGCGGCTGATGGCCTGGGCCGATCAGGCCGCCGCGCTGGACTTCACGGCCATCACCACCGTCTACGCCTGGGCCGCTGGCGCGCGCCTGCCAGCGCCCATGCTGGCGCTGCGCAGCACGGCGCAGGCGCCGGCCCAGTTTGTGTTCGATCGCGGACAGCTCAACCCGGCAGACCACAGCGCACAAGGTGTGCTGGCTTTTGTCATCAGCGCCAGCGGTGACGACCGTGCCGCCCTGGAGGCGGCGGTGCTGCGCCAGGCGCACGAGCAGCTGGGCCTGTCCGCGCTGCAGGCGATCCAGACCGTGGTGGACAAACGCGCCACCTTCGCCTGCACACCCGGACTGCACCGGCCGGCGCTGGTGATCGCGCCCGGTCTGTGGGCCGCGGGTGACTACGTGGCAGGTCCCTACCCGGCCACGCTGGAGGGCGCGGTGCGCAGCGGGATGGACGTGGTGGCTCGCCTTTGACGTTGGGGCTTGCGCGCATTCGGACGATATGCGCATGATGGCGCAGACACGCTTTTTGTTCACCCCATGCCCGCCAAGACCTTGCTCCCCGACCAACTGCGCCTGCAGATCGACCCGGCCTCCCTGAACTTTGCTTCCACCGCCGACCTGCAGGTCCCGACCTTGCCCTGGATCGGTCAGGAACGCGCCGAGAAGGCGGCGCGTTTTGGTCTCGCCATGGAACAGCCGGACTACAACCTGTTCGTGCTGGGCGAGGTCGGCAGCGGTCGCGCGTCGCTGCTGCGCCAGCTCACCCAGGCAATCGCCGCCGAGCGCCCCGTGCCGCCCGATCTGTGCTACTTGCACAACTTCAAAGCACCCGACCGGCCCCGTGCATTGCGCATGCCCGCCGGACAAGGGCGCGAGCTGCGGCAGCTGATGGCCCGATTCGTCCGCTTTCTGCAAACCGAAATCCCAATCCGCCTGGAAAGCGACGATTTCAAGTCCGACAGTGAGCGCATCGAGAACACTTACAAGACCGAGGAGGCCAAGGCCTATGCCGAACTCGATGCCTTCGCTGAGGCGCATGGTTTCAATCTGTACCGGGAATCGGGTCGTCTGGTGTTCACGCTGCGCAGCGCCAAAGGCGGGGCAATGACGGAAGACGAAGCCCACGCCATGCCGAAGGAGCGCCGCATCAAGGTTGAACAGGCCGAGCAGGCACTGCGCGAGGAGATTGCGCGTTTTTTGGAAAAGACGCGACCGCTGCTGCGCACGATGAACGAAGGCCTCGCCGCACTGAGGCGGCAGACCATCAAGCCTCTGCTCGACCACGAGCTGCAGGAAATCCGCATGGGTCTGAAAAAGCAGATCAAGGATGCGGTCAAACTCGGCAGCTACCTGGAGCAGGTGGCACACGATGTGCTCGAGCACCTGGAGCTGCTCCTGCCGCAGGACACCGACGAGGCAGACCGCGAGGAAGCACTGTCGCAGCTCCTGATGGGCTACCGGGTCAACCTGGTGGTGGACAACGCCGAGCTCGCTGGTGCGCCAGTGATCGCAGAGGACAACCCGGTCTACCACTCGCTGTTCGGGCGCATCGAGTACCAGGCTGAAGAGGATGTGATGCTGACCGATTTTTCCCGCGTGCGGGCGGGCAGCCTAATTCGCGCACACGGCGGCTTCCTCTTGCTGCACCTGCGTGATCTGGTCGCCGACCCGCTTGCGTGGGAAAAGCTGCGCCGTTTCATGCGCTCAGGCAAGGTGCAGATCGAGGAGCCCAGCAACATGCTGATGCCGATGGCGGCCGTGTCGCTGCAACCGCAAGCGGTCGACGTGAACACCAAGATCATCCTGATCGGCTCGGCCGAGGAGTATTACGCGGTGCAGGAGGGTGATCCCGAATTTGCTCGGCATTTCCGCGCCAAGGTTGATTTCGCCGAGAGTTTCTCTGCCACCCCAGGCACGCGCGCGGCCACCGCCCTGTTCGTGGCGCAGACCTGCCGCAAGCTGGGCTTGCGTCATCTGAACGCGGCGGCCGTGGCCCGCGTGCTGGAGGACGCACACCGCCGTGTTGACGACCAGACGCGGCAGAGTGCCATCTTTGCCCACATAGAGGCGCTGGTGTCGGAGAGCTCGGCGGTGTGCGACGCCCGCGGCGGCAATCTCGTGGAGGCGCAGGATGTGATCTTGGCGCTCGATGCGCACCGGCTGCGCCACGACCATCCTGAGCAGCGCCTTCGTGAGTCCATCACCGAGGGCGAACGCCTGATCGATGTGCGCGGCGCGCGTGTCGGGCAGATCAACGGCCTGACCCAGATCGATCTGGGTGACTGGCGCTTCGGCCTGCCCGTGCGCGTGACCGCGCACACGCACGCCGGCTCCAAAGGACTGCTGAACATCGAGCGCGAGGTCGAGATGTCCGGACCGATCCACGACAAAGGGGTGCTGATCCTGCACAGCTACCTGATGCATCTGTTTGCCCACCTGGCACCGCTGGCGCTCAATGCCTCCGTGGTCTTCGAGCAGGAGTACCACGGTGTCGAGGGCGACTCGGCCTCCTGCGCCGAGTTGTTTGCCGTGCTGTCATCGCTGGCAGGCGTGCCCCTCAAACAAGGCATTGCGGTGACCGGCGCCCTGAACCAGCACGGCGAAGTCCTGCCGGTGGGCGGGATCAATGAAAAAATCGAAGGCTGGTTTCGGGTTTGCGAGAGCGCCGGGCTGGACGGTGAGCAGGGGGTACTGATCCCGGAGCGAAATCGCCGCCATCTGATGCTGGACCAGGCCGTGGTCACTGCGGTGCGTCAAGGGCGCTTTCACATCCACACCGCGGCAGACGTCAGCGACGGCTTGGCGCTGCTCACCGGGCAGCTCTCCGGTCTGCCTGTGCGCACGCTGGAAGGGGGCGGCTATCCGCCTGAGAGCGTGCTCGGGCAGGCTGAACGCAGCCTTTGGATTTACCGTCGTGCCTGTCAGCGGGCGCAAGGCACGGGCCGCTCGCGCCGTCTCGTACCCTGACCGTTGCACCGTGGCTGAAGCCATGGTGCTGGCGGTCTGCCTTCGGCCACACCGAGACGCACCCACAGACCGTCCTCCCGCGGGAACTATCGCTCTGGCAGCCGTTCCCACAGCAGTGAACAACGACCAACCCCATCGAAAGGACCCTCAGCGGATGACAAGGACCAACCACACCCAAAAAATCGTGACCGTGGTCGCCAGCTGCCTGATGGCGCTGGCCACCCCCACCGCCATGGCCCAGCCAGCCAAGCAGATGGTGAGCGTCAAGGGCCGCATGCTCAACATGCGATCCGGACCGAGCACGAACACCGAGGTGTTGTGGGAACTCCAGCGCGGTTACCCGCTGCAGGTGGTCCAGCGCAAGAACCGCTGGATCCGGGTCAAGGATTTCGAGGGCGATTCGGGCTGGGTCGCGGCCTCGCTCACCGACCGCACGCCACACCACATCGTGAAGGTGCGCAACGCCAACCTGCGCAGCGGGCCAGGCACACAGCACCCGATCGTCGGCAAAGCCGATTACGGCGACCTGCTGCGCACACGGGACAAGCGCGGTGGCTGGGTGCGGGTGGAGCGCACCCAGGGCAAAAGCGGCTGGATTGCCGGCAAGCTGCTCTGGGGCTGGTGAGGCCACCCCAACCCCGATCCGGCGCTCAGGGCGCCGCCTTCAGCCGGCTGCCTTCACCGCCTGGTGCGCCGGCCGCTCGATGCAGCGCGAAACCCAGTCGCGCGTGAGCGGATGCGCCTCCATCAGCGCGCGCGCCGGGCGCGCCCAGTTCAGCACACTGGCCACACACAGATCGGCCACGGTGAACCGCGCGGCGGCGAGGTGCGCCTGCCCGCGGGCCTGCTGCGCCGCCAGATGCTGCTCGATCACCCGCAAGGGAACGGCCAGGCGCCGCTCGGCGGCTTCGGCCATCTCGGGCTTGCGGCGCTCGGGCGGCATCACCATGCGGTGCATCAGCACGGTGAGCGCGTCGCTCTCGCACTCGGACACCGTCCAGAAGCTCCAGCGCAGGGCGTCGGCGTCTTCACGCGGGCTGGCCGGCGTGATGTTCAGGCCATCGGGCTGGCCGTGGTGGCGCGCGATGTAGAGCGCGCCGGCCATGCTCTCCCAGACCACCACCTCACCACCGCCGTCGCTCGCGCGGTGGTCCACCACCACCGGAATGTGGCCGTTGGGATTGATCGCCAGGAACTCGGGCGTGCGGGTGGCACCGGTCTGGTAGTTGAGCGGGATCTGCTCAAACTCCAGACCGAGTTCGGTCGCGGCCCACAGCGGGCGCACGGCGCGAGAAGCGGCAATGCCGTAGATGGTGAGGCTCATACAGGTTGTGGGTTCAGGTTTCAGGAAAGAGCGCGGCACAGCGCCAGCAGATCGGCCACCGTGATGTGCGGCTGCAGCGGCGCGTGGTCCCAGGGGTGGTTGTCGCGGTTCACCCAGGCCAGCTGCATGCCGGCGTTGAGCGCGCCCACGCCGTCAAGGTGGGCATCGTCGCCGATGTGCAGCACCTGCGACGACGCCACCCCGGCGGCCTGGGCCGCAGCGTGGAAGATGCGCGGATCGGGCTTGCCCACGCCGAAACCGTGGGCGTTCAGGGAAGCACGGAAATGTGCCCCGATGCCCACGCGGTGCACATCGGCATTGCCGTTGGACAGCGCCACCACCGGAAAGCGGCTGGCGAGAAATTCGAGCGCGGGCAGCGCGTCGTCGAACAGCTCGACCCGGTGCCGCTCGGCAAAGAACACCTCGAACGCCGGCTCGGCCAGCGCCGGGTCCTCGCCGGCACGCTGCAGCAGCCAGCGGATGGACTCGCGGCGCAGCGCGCTCATGTCCTGCGCCAGATCGGGCCGCATCGTCACCATCTGGTTGCGTGCCTCGCGCAGCGTGTTCCGATCGCGGCCCAGCGCGGCGGTCGCGGGAGCATGGGCGTCCAGCCATTGCTGCAACACACCTTCGGCGCGCGCAATCGTGGGCCAGATCGGCCACAAGGTGTCGTCAAGGTCCAGCGTGATGGCGCGCACACGCTGCGGATCGAATGCGCCCGCAGTGGGCTCCGAGGGCACGGTGCCGGGGGCGGTGGGGCGCGCGGTGGTGTTCATGTCTGCGGGAGAATAGCGCATGCCTTTCCAACACGAACCCCCCTATTCCCATGGCCAGCCCCCGCGCACCGCGGTGCTCTGGTGCAACCTCGGCACACCCGACGCGCCCACCGCGCCGGCGCTGCGCCGCTACCTGGCCGAATTTTTGAGCGACCACCGCGTGGTCGAGATTCCCAAGGCGCTGTGGTGGCTGATCCTGCACGGCATCATCCTGCGCGTGCGGCCCAAGAAATCGGCCGCCAAATACGCCAGCGTCTGGACCCCCGAAGGCTCGCCGCTCAAGGTCTGGACCGACAAGCAGGCCACGATGCTGCGCGGCTACCTGGGTGAGCGCGGCCACCAGGTGACGGTGCGTTATGCGATGCGTTACGGCAACCCGTCCATCCCGGCGGTGCTCGACGAGCTCAAGGCGCAGGGTGTGAACCGGGTGCTGATCGCCTCGGCCTATCCGCAATACAGCGGCACCACCACCGCCAGCGTGTTCGACGCCGTGGCCCACTGGGCCCTGAAGACGCGGCACATCCCCGAGCTGCGCTTCATCAACCGCTACCACGACGAGCGCGGCTACATCGAAGCCCTGGCCAGGAAAATCCGCGCGCACTGGATGCACCACGGCCAGAGCGAGCAGCTGGTGATGAGCTTTCACGGCGTGCCCGAACGCACGCTGGCCCTCGGCGACCCCTACCACTGCGAGTGCCACAAGACCGGTCGCCTGCTGGCCGAGCACCTGGGTCTGAGCAAAGACCGCTACAAGGTCACCTTCCAGTCGCGCTTTGGCAAGGCCAAGTGGCTGGAGCCCTACACCGAACCCACGCTGATCGCGCTGGCCCAGGCCGGCACCAAGAGCGTCGATGTGGTCTGCCCCGGCTTCACCAGCGACTGCCTGGAAACGCTGGAGGAGATCAACATGGAAGCGCGCGAAGCCTTTGTGCACGCGGGCGGCCAGCAGTTCCAGTACATCGATTGCCTCAACGACAGCCCCGACTGGATCCGCGCCCTCGCCGATTTAACCGAGCGCCATTTGCAAGGCTGGCCCACACAGCAGGCCGACGACCCGATGGCGCTCAAGGCCACCCGCGAACGGGCCCTGGCGCTGGGCGCGAAAGACTGACATGCAAGCGCACACCACACTGTTGCTCGCAGCGTGCATGGGATTCCTGGCCGCCTGCAGCACCCAGCAAGGCTACGCCGGCGGCCAGGCCTGGCGGCGCAACCAGTGCCTGCAGATCATCGACAGCCAGGAGCGCTTGCGCTGCCTGACAGAAACCGATCTGTCCTACGACCACTACCACAAGGAAGCGGAAGACCTGAAAACGCCGCGCTGAGAGCGCACCCTTCCTGACGGATTGATTTCACCGGGCACCGCCCAGCCGGCATGGTGCAGGCTCAAGAGGTACCCGCCAGGAAGCGCTGCACCAGCTCCAGCTGATCCGGCACATTCAGCGCCGGCGCGTGGCCACAGCCGTCGATCGTGACCACCAGCGCGCGCGGACCGCGGTCGCGCATGGCTTCGGCGGTGTCCGCCAGCAACAGGTCGGACTCGGCACCCCGCAGACACAACACCGGCACATCGATGCGGTCGTAGGTGTCCCACAGCGCGTAGTCGTCGGGGTGGTGGGTGAACTGCATCACCATCGCCGGGTCGTAGTGTGGCGTGACCCGGCCGTCGGGCAGGCGGCGGGTGGAGCTCTCGGTCAGCAGGGCCCACTGCGCGTCGCTCAGAAAACCGTAGGGTTTGTAGACGGCGCGGAAGTACTGCTCAAGCGCGCTCACGGTGGCGAACGACGCCGGGTTGCCGGCATACGTGCATATGCGCTCGACCGCCGCCGCGGCCAGCTGCGGCCCGATGTCGTTGAGCACCAGCCGCAACACGCGGCCTTGCAGCGCCCCGGCCGCACACACCATGCCGATGGCGCCGCCCATCGAGGTGCCGACCCAGTGAAAACGGTGCAGGCCCAGCTGATCCACCAGGTCGCTCGCGATGCGCGCATAAAACGCCAGGCAGTACTCGACCTCGGGCCGCTGGCTCCACTCGGAGAGACCGCGACCGATCGTGTCCGGGCAGATGACACGGTGGCCCAGCGCGCTGAGGTGGGCGGCGAGCGGGTCCATGTCGCGGCCGGTGCGTGCCAGGCCGTGCCAGGCGATCACGGGCGCGAGCTCGGGCACACCAGGGGCCGGCGCCCAGTCCATGGCATGGATCTCGCGCCCGGCGCAGGACAGGTAGCGCGAGCGCGGCGTGGAAACACTTTCGTTCATGGCGCACCTTTCAGGCGCTTGATCTGTGCCAGCACCGCGCGCTCCCGGAGCTTGCCGACGATGCCGGTGGGGAAGTGATAGACCGAGAGCACGAACAGCAGGCCGAGCCAGAGCAACCACCGGTCGGGCGTGAGCAGCGCGGGCAGCAGCGGAATGCCGGCCGCGGCCTCGCCGGCTGCGCGCAGCAGGTCTTGCAGATAGCTCTGCGCGAGCACAAACAGCACACTGCCGATCAGCGCCCCGTAGACCGTTCCCATGCCACCGATGACCACAACGAGCAGCACGTCCAGCATGATCTCGAACGAGAGCGAGGTATCGGGCCCGTTGTAGCGCAGCCAGAGCGCGAGCAGGCAGCCCGCAAGGGTGGCGAACAGGGCCGACAACACGTTGGACAGGGTGCGGTAGACCACGGTGCGGTAACCCAGCGCCTCGGCACGAAAATCGTTCTCCCGGATCGCCTGCAGCACGCGACCGAACGGCGAGTTCACGATGCGCAGAATGGTCAGGAAGATCGCGATCACCGCCACAAACAGCAGGTAGTAGCTGATCAGCTTGCCGTTCAGGTACACCTCGCCCAGCGGGGTGGTGATCGGTTCTTCGGTGAGTTCGAACGACGGCGAGAGCATCGCGGGCACCGAAAAACTCAGGCCATCTTCACCGCCGGTGAAAGCCGAGAGCTGGGACGCCAGCGTGAGAAACGCCGACGCCACCGCGAGCGTGATCATGGCAAAAAAGATCGCACGCACCCGCAGCGAAAACAGCCCGATCAGCAACGACAGCAGCAGGGAGACCAGCAAGGCCGCCACCACACCCAGCGCCAGCGCCGACCAGGTGGGCTCCTCGGCGGCCGAGAGCGAGATCGCCACACCATAGGCGCCGATGCCGAAGAACATGGTGTGCGCAAAACTCACGATGCCGGTGTAGCCCAGCAGCAGATCGAAGCTCGCCACCAGCGCCACAAAAATCAGCACCTTGGCCGCCACGTTGAGCGCCTTGACGCCGGGAAACAGGAAGGGCGCGAACGCCAGCCCGAGGAACAGGATCACCAGCAGCGCGGCGAGCCAGCGGCTGCGTGGCAGGTCGTTGGAAAGAAGTCGTCGAATCATGAAAAAGACCTTTTGGCTGTTTCTCGCCGAGCCGCAACGCATGAGGAAGCGCCTTCCAGCAGCGGCCGTGGAACCGGTTTTGCCGAGCCACTGGCTGCGCCTCCTTGGAGGGGGGTGGCGCCGGAGGCGGCGCGGGGGGTGTTCATCGTGACGTCACGGGGTACACACCCTGCGGCCGCCACAACAAAATGGCCACCATCAGCGCGATGTTGGAAAACAGCGCGACCTTGGGCACCAGGAAACCGGTGTAATTCGCCATCAGACCGACCAGCAAGGCGCCAATGAGCGCGCCCAGCGTGGAACCCAGGCCGCCGATGATGATCACGATGAAGATCAGCACGTTGACCTGCGCACCCATCTGCGGCGTCACGCTCTGCTGGTACAGGCCCCACATCACACCGCCCAGGCCCGCCAGGCCACTGCCGGCGACGAACACGCCCACAAACAGCCGCTTGATGCGATAGCCGAGCGACTCGACCATCTCGCGGTCCTGCACACCGGCGCGGATCAGCAGGCCGACCTTGGTGCGGTTCAGCGTCCACACCATGGCCGCGAACACCGCAGCGCCCACCAGCACCGCCAGCACGCGGTACTTCTCCACCGCCGCCTCGCCGAGGATGAACGAGCCACGCAGCGCTTCGGGCAGCGGCAGCGCGATCTGCTCCGGTCCCCAGATCACCTTGATCAGCTCTTCGCCGATGATCATGCCGCCCATGGTGATCA
>CAYRIT010000111.1:0-10319 GCA_964424415.1 uncultured Hydrogenophaga sp. | reverse complement strand
TAGCTGTTGGTGCCGGGGCCGGTCATGAAGCCGGGGTTGGGCGCGGTCAGGCGCTGCACGTTCCTGAGCAGAGGCACCGGGCGATCGGTCTGCCAGTCCAGCGCGTGCACGATCTGGCCGTCGGGGCAGACCAGCGCGAGCTCGCCGAACGGCGCCTCGTGCTCCATGTGGCGCGACTCGGCGCCATTCAAGAGGCCGGCGCGCGGGCAGCTGGTGAACAGCGGTTCATCGCTGGCCGCGCAGGCCCCCAGCACCGACGCCACGGTGGCGTGGGCCTTGAGCCGCTCCAGGGTGCGGATGGTCGGAAAGATGATGAAGAAGTTGCCCGCGGTGTGGCGGGCCAGGGCGTCGGCCGGGCGTACCCAGACCGGCTCGAATTGCTCGGCCTCGTCGGCCACCGGTTCCTGGCCTTCCGGCATGCGCGCGACCAGAAACGGCACGTCGAAGCGGCGTGGCAGGTCGCGGTCGGTGATCCAGTGGGCCAGCACAAACACCTCGGCGGCGTCCAGCGTGAGGCCGCGGTCGCGGCATTGCGCGGCAAATGGGGCCTTGCGGTCGAGCGCGGCGATGTCGTCGGTGGTGGCGTGTGAGCCGTCCGCATGGCGCGCCAGCAAGACACCCAGTTCTTCAAAGCTTTCGCGGATGGCTGCGATGGCCTGTGTGAGGTGGGTGCCGCTCTGGGTGGGGCGGCGGGTCGCCAGATCGTGCGCTTGCGCGTCGGCGGCGTCGATGCCGCCGCCCGGAAAGACATAGGCGCCAGGCGCAAAACTGGCCGTGCTGGAGCGGCGCGTCATCAGCACCTCCAGGCCTTGGGCGCCGTCGCGCAACAGCAGTACGGTGGCAGCGGAGCGCAGTGTGGCGGGTGTGCGCGCGGGGTGGAGCAGTTGGTTGGGGCGTGGCATGGTGGCATTGTGCGGCAGGCCGCTACCGGGACTGGCTTGGGTTCAAAACGAGAACAAACTGGAAGGCCGCAGACCGTGCCCGGGAATGGTCGGGCTGAACAACCGAGTTGTGGTGTCAAACCACAGGCGCCTCTGCTGCAGATGGCTTGAAAAGTGACTGTAGAAAAGCTGACTCCTCAGAACCGAGCGAATCGGTTTTTTCGGCTCAGTCAAGGGGTCAAGAAGACGCAGACGGAAGCTTTTTTGCGCCGCCGGTCTTCTTCCGGGCAGGCCTCGAGGCTGTTGGGTGTGGTGGTGGGCGTGGCCCGCAGCCGGTGCGGCGGATAATTCGCGCCATGCACATTCGCTTCACCAAGATGCAGGGCGCGGGCAACGATTTTGTGGTGCTCGACGAGACGCGTGCGCCCCTGGGGCTGAGCGCGGCGCAGTACCGCTGGCTGGCCGACCGGCATTTTGGTGTGGGTGCCGACCAGATCCTCAGCGTGCGGCCCTCGCCCGGACCGGGCCTGGATTTCGAGTATGTGATCCACAACGCCGACGGCGGCGAGGTCGAGCATTGCGGCAACGGCGCGCGCTGTTTTGTGCGGTATGTGCGCGACAAAGGGCTGACCGATCGCAACCCGGTTCGGGTCAAGGTCAAACACGGCATCCTCTCGCTGCGCCTGCTGGACGACGGTCGTGTCACGGTCGACATGGGGCCGCCGGTGTTCGATCTGGCGCGGGTGCCGTTCGACGCCCGCTGCCTGCAAGCCCGGCCCATGGGCGGTTTCGAGCGCTGGCCGCTTGATCTGCCCGATGTGGGCGAGGTGCTGATGTCGACGCTGTCCATGGGCAACCCGCACGCGGTGCTGCTGGTGGGCGATGTCGACACCGCGCCGCTCGAGGCCTGGGGCCCGCCGATCGAGCGCCACGCACGTTTTCCCGAGCGGGTGAACGTGGGTTTCCTGCAGGTGATCGACCGCCGCTCGGTGCGCCTGCGCGTGTTCGAGCGCGGCGCGGGCGAGACCCTGGCCTGCGGCACCGGGGCCTGCGCGGCGGTGGTGGCCGGCATCCGCCTGGGGCTGCTGGACGCCGAGGTGGACGTTCACACCCGGGGCGGGCGGCTCACCGTCGCCTGGCAGGACACATCCGACCACCACGCACCGGTGCTGATGACCGGTCCGGCCACCACCGTGTTCGACGGCGAACTGGACCTGCCCGAGCTGCCCTGAGCGCCGAAGTGTCTTGTGCCCATGTCCGTTCACCACCCTGCTGTATCGTCCCCTCCATGACCGAACCCACCATCCCCCCGATCACCGAAGACGACATCGCCAACTACCTGGCCAACACGCCCGACTTTTTCGAGCGCCACGCCAACCTGCTGGCCGCGGTGCAGCTCACCAGCCCGCACAGCCATCGGGCGGTCAGCCTGCAGGAGCGCCAGGCCGAGATGTTGCGCGAAAAGATCAAAGCGCTGGAGCTCAAGGCCGCCGCCATGATCCGCCACGGCCACGACAACACCGCCATCGCGGACCGCCTGCAGCGCTGGACGCGCGAACTGCTGCTCACCCGCGACGCACGGGAGCTGCCGCGGGTGGCGGTGCGCGAGATTGCGGCGCAGTTCCTGGTGCCGCAGGTGGCGATCAAGGTCTGGGGTGTGGCCAGCGCATTTGCGGGCGAGGACTACGCCCTGGGTGTGAGCGACGACGCCACCACGTTCGCCCACTCGCTCAGCCTGCCGTATTGCGGCGCCAACCCGGGCCTGGAGGCGGCGCAGTGGCTGGCCGATCCGGACTCGGTCGCCTCGATTGCGCTGGTGCCCCTGCGCGCAGGCATCGCGCCCCAGGCCTTCGGGCTGCTGGTGCTGGCCTCGGCCGATGCCGAGCGCTTCGCCGCCGACATGGGCACCGACTTCCTGGAGCGCATCGGCGAGCTCACCAGCGCGGCGCTTTCGCGCCTGCGTCCGGCCGACTGATCCGGCGATGGAGCGCGGCACGGTTCCCCACGCTGGGCCGGCGCAAGATGCCGCCCTGGTGCGGCGCTATCTGGATCACGTGCGGGTGGAAAAACGCCTCGCCGATCGCACCGTCGAGCTCTACACCAGCGACCTGCGGCGCCTGAGCCAGCAGGCCGCCGAAGCCGGCCTGGGCCTGCGCCAGGTGCACAACGCCCACATCCGCCGCTGGGTGGCGCAGATGCACAGCGGCGGGCGCAGCGCGCGCGGTATCGCGCTCATTCTCTCGGGCTGGCGCGGCTTTTACGTCTGGCTGGGGCGCCAGGGTGAAATCGACCACAACCCGGTGCAGGACGTGCGCGCGCCCAAGGCAGGCAAGCCGCTGCCCAAGGCGCTTGGGGTGGACGAATCGGTGGTGCTGGCCAGCCACGTGCAGACCGGTGACGATCCGGCCCTGGCCGCGCGCGACACCTGCATCACCGAGCTGCTCTATGGCTGTGGTCTGCGCATCGGCGAGCTGATCGGGCTGGACGTCGTGCCCGGCGCCCAGGCGCGCGGCTGGATCGACCTGCAGGCCGGCGAGGCGCAGGTGCTGGGCAAGGGCAGCAAGCGCCGCAGTGTGCCGGTCGGCAGTGCCGCACTGACCGCGCTGACACTCTGGCTGCACGCGCGCACCACCTGGGCCACAGACGATCCCGCGCTGTTCATCGGCGCGCGGGGCCAGCGCCTCACGCCGCAACACATCCGCGTTCGGCTCAAGCGGCGCTCGCAGCTGGCCGGTCTGGCCACACCGGTGCATCCGCACATGCTGCGCCACTCTTACGCCAGCCATTTGCTGCAGTCCAGCGGCGATCTGCGCGCGGTGCAGGAGCTGCTCGGCCACGCCAGCATCAGCAGCACACAGGTCTACACCCGCCTCGATTTCCAGCACCTGGCCCGTGTCTACGACGCCGCCCACCCGCGTGCGCAGGTGGCCAGCCAGGAACCCGCCAGTGCCGCCGACCAGCCGCCGTCCGGGCCTCGCGGCCGCAAACCCTGAGGGGGTGGCGCGACCCTGCGCCTGTGGTCACGGTGGCGTCCGCAGGTTGCACTACACTCCCGGGCCTGAATGACGGCCTGGCACCCTGCCGGACCCGCGCTCAGGCCCCGCTGCCGGAGACCGTCGCCCATGTCCCTGATTCCCGCCACCATCCTCACCGGATTCCTCGGTTCGGGCAAAACCACGTTGCTCAAGCGTGTGCTGAGCGAGGCGCACGGGCAGAAAATCGCGGTGATCGAGAACGAGTTCGGCGAAGAGAACATCGACAACGAAATCCTGGTGGCCGACACCACCGAAAACATCATCCAGATGAGCAACGGCTGCATCTGCTGCACCATCCGCGACGACTTGCGCGCGACCCTGCAGGACCTGGCGGAAAAAAAACGCAAGGGCGAGCTCGATTTCGAGCGCGTGGTGATCGAGACCACCGGTCTGGCCGACCCGGGTCCGGTGGCTCAGACTTTTTTCATGGACGACGAGGTGGCCGAGCAGTACCTGCTCGACTCCATCCTCACGCTGGTCGACGCCAAACACGCCGCCCAGCAGCTCAATGACCGCCAGGAGGCGCGCCGCCAGGTGGGTTTTGCCGACCAGCTCTTCATAAGCAAGGCCGATCTGGTCAGCGCCGAAGAACTCGACGCCCTGAAGCACCGCCTGAAACACATGAACCCGCGTGCGCCGATGCGCGCCGTGCATTTCGGTGAAGTGGCGCTCAGCGAGGTGTTCGACCTGCGTGGCTTCAACCTCAATGCCAAGCTCGACATCGACCCCGATTTTCTGCAGACCGATGCACACGGTCCCGACCATGCGCACGGCGAGCACGCGCACGAGCACGAACACGGTGAGCACTGCAACCACCCGTCACACCAGCACGGCGGCGCAGGCCATCACCACCACCACGACGACGACGTGAAAAGCTTCGTCTACCGGGCGACCAAGCCGTTCAATCCCGCCAAGCTGGAAGATTTTCTGGGCGCGGTGGTGCAGGTCTATGGTCCGCGCATGCTGCGCTACAAGGGCGTGCTCGACATGGAGGGGACCGATCGCAAGGTGATCTTCCAGGGCGTGCACCAGCTCATGGGCAGCGATCTCGGGCCGCCCTGGGCCGAGGGCGAACCGCGGGTGAGCAAGATGGTGTTCATCGGGCTGGACCTGCCGCGCGACATTCTTGTGCAGGGGCTGGACCAGTCGCTGGCATGAGCCGTTGGCTTTGTCTTTGAGATTGTTAGGGGGATTTCAGGATGTTGTTGGTCTCGTTTCTTCAGCGTTTGGGGTTCCGCTCGGAGCCGCCGCGGCCCAAGGCCGTTCAGCCCGCCCCTGTGGCGCGCCGCCCACGCGCAACGGGTGCCGCGCCGGCTCGCCCATCTGGCGCGCCAGCCCGAGAACCGATTGGGGGTATAACCCTGGGTTTGCCAGCCGCTTCGGCAGGCACTTTGGCGTCGGGCGAAAGCCCGCGAACCACCCCGTCTGCACCGCGTCACGCACCGTCAGACACAGAGAGGAGACCTGCCGTGAAAGCCTTGGCCAAGAAGTCAGCCAAAACCGCACCGACTGCCGAGTCGCGGGCCCAAGCCCGGCCGGCGGCCCCTGCAGCCAAGGCGGGTGTGGCCAAGACGGCTGTCAAAGCCGTGGTCAAACCGGCAAACACCGCCAAACCAGCCGTCAAGGCCGCGGCCCCTGCGGTCAAGCCGGCTTCCAAAACCACCCAGCCGGCGGTGGTGGCCAGCAAGCCTGTCAAGGCCGCTGCCCCCGCCAAAGCCCGCACCGCCGCGGTCAAGCCCGCAGCCAAGCCCGTGGCGAAATCCGTCAGCCAGGCCAGCGCCAAGGCGGTGGCCAGCCCGCCCGCCAAGGTCGCTGCGGCCAAGCCGGTGGCGGTTGCGCCGGCGGCCAAAACAACGCCCCCTGTCACCAGGGCGGCAGCGCCCAAGGCGCCCGCCGCCCAGCCGGTCGTGCAGCCCGCGCCCAGGCCGCTGGGCAAACGTGCGGCCAAGAAGGTGATGATGGAGCAGATGACCCAGGCCGAGGTCGTGCCCACCCATGCGCCCGATGCGGCCAAAGCGACTTTTTCCACCATGAATGAACGTGTTGTCATGACGCCACCCGTCCCCTCTTCTATCCGCAAAGACCCCAAGCGCGCCAACAACTGGAAGACCCTGCCTGTTGACCAGCTGGCCGATGAGGACATCCTGGCCATGCCCGACGGCGAGTACATGGGCGAGCTCCAGCTGGCCTATTTCCGCCGCAAGCTCAGCCAGCTGCGCGACGACATGCTGGCCAACGCCGGCGAGACCACCGAGCACCTGCGCGAAGACACGGTGGTTGTGCCCGATCCGGCCGACCGCGCCACCATCGAGGAAGAACACGCGCTGGAACTGCGCACCCGCGACCGCGAGCGCAAGCTGCTCAAGAAGATCGAGCAGGCCATTTCGCGCATCGACAGCGGCGACTACGGGTACTGCGATGAGACCGGCGAAGCCATTGGTGTCGGCCGTCTCATGGCCCGTCCCACCGCCAGTCTGTCGCTGGAGGCGCAACAGCGCCGCGAGCTCAAGCAGAAGATGTTTGGCGATTGAAGCCGGCATTTTTCGCTTTCAGCCATCCCGACTTCCGGTAACCTCGCGCCATGGCCAAGGACGACTCCAACGGTGGTTTTCTCTCCAAGGTGGCGAAGTTCGTTCGCCATCCGACCACGAGCTGGGCGGATCTGGACACCCGAAGCGCCGACCGCGACAGTGAGTACAGCAAGGCTGCGCTCAAGGAAATGATCGAGCGCAAGCGGCGCAACGATTTTGTGCGCAAGCGCGAATTCGACATGCTCCGCAAGATCCGCAGCCGCGAAGCCAGTGGCGAAAGCGGTCAAGGCCTTCGCCCCTCATTCTTCCAAAGCAGCCTGCCGTCCAAACCGGACGACCGGGCCATGACGCTCAAGAAGATTGATGAGATCGAAGCCCAGATGTCGATGCAGTGGTGGAAAACCAAAGGCCCCGATTCCTTGGTGACCAGTCCCAGTCAGCACAGCACCGGCGGCACCCCGCTCAGCCGCAAAGGCGAGGCGGACCAACCCCTTGCAGCCGGTGATGCGCGTGCCAAGCAGCGCGCGCGACAGTACGGCCAGACCGAGGGCTCGCCGCTGGCCACAAGCCACGAAGCTGCGGCCATGGGCGCGGACGACACACCGCCTGCTCACCGCCGCGACTGGGCGCCCTCCAAGGAAAGTGAGCTTGCCGATGTGGCCCGTGCAGCGCCGGCGCCACAGCCTTCGCGCACCGGGCTGATGGCGATCTCTGGCGCGTCCTCCGGCACGTCCAGTGGCCCGAGTTCCAGTTTTTCAGCCTCGCACTTTTTTGCGCTCGACGTGCAGGAGGTGGCCCAGGATCCGGAGGTCGAAGAGGCCGCGATCCGGTTCGCCAACGGCGACGACAGCGGCGCGGAGCAAGGTCTGCTGGAGGCGGTGGGCGAGGGTGGTGCGCGGATCCAGCAGGTGGATGACTGGCTGGCCCTGTTCGACCTCTACCGCGCCACCGGCCAGCTCGCGCCTTTCGAGAGCCGCGCGGTCGATTTCGTGAACCGTTTCAGCCGCTCCGCACCACAGTGGTACGACATGCCCGAGCTGATCGGGCAGCTCACCGGCAAGACTTACACACCGTCGGGCGCGTCCACGCGCGCCGTGTGGGTCTGTGAATCCGAGCTTGATGCGCATGCGGTGGGCACGCTGCAAAACGTGCTGTCGCGCGCGCCGCAGCCCTGGGTGCTGGACTGGTCGCCGCTGGAGGTGATCGACGTCAAGGCGGCGCGTGCGCTGCTTGGCATGTTCACTCTGTGGGGCGATCAGGACGTGGAGCTGCGCTGCCTGGGCACCAGCACCCTGCGCGATGTGCTCAAGGCCAGCACACCCTCGGGCCGCCGCGACGTCGAGCAGCTCTGGTGGGAGCTGCGCATGTCGGTGCTGCGCGCGATGAACCGCGCCGACGAATTCGAGCTCGCCGCGCTGGATTTTTGCGTTACCTACGAGGTTTCACCACCCGGCTGGGAGCGGCCACGCTGCCACTTCCAGAGCCTGTCATCCGACACATCGTCCGAGGGCGGCCAGTCGGTGCTGGGCGAGGCGGTGCTCGAGCAGGTGCCATCCCAATACCCCAACGACTCGGGACTGGACAGCGAGCAGTCCGATTTCAACCAGCTGGGTCTGGTGGAGCTCTCGGGCGAAATCCGCGGCGATCCGCAGGCCATCCTGGAAGCGCTGGAGAAACGGCTGGCCGGAGCGGATGTGATGATCATTTCCTGCCGCAACCTGATCCGGGTCGATTTTTCGGCCGCCGGTACCCTGCTCAACTGGGTGTCGGGACACCACGCCAAAGGCCGCATGGTTCAGTTTGTCGACGCACATCGGCTGATTTCGGCTTTTTTCCACGTCATCGGCATCACCGAGTTCGCGCGGGTGGTGTTGCGCAACGACTGAACCGCAGCAGGCTCGGTCGCCTCATTCAAACAGGCATGTACCTTTAGATGGAACAGTTTCACGGCACCACCATCCTGTGTGTCCGGCGCCAGACGCCCGAGGGTGTTCAGGTCGCCATCGGGGGTGACGGACAGGTGACGCTGGGCAACATCGTGGTCAAGGGCACGGCGCGCAAGGTGCGCAAGCTGCACCACGACCAGGTGCTGGCGGGATTCGCCGGCGCCACAGCCGACGCCTTCACCCTGTTCGAGCGCTTCGAGGCCAAGCTGGAGAAACACCAGGGCCATCTGGTTCGCGCGGCTATCGAGCTCACCCGCGACTGGCGCACCGACCGTGTGTTGCGGCGCCTGGAGGCCATGCTCGCCGTGGCCGATCGCACCGCTTCGCTCATCATCACCGGCAACGGCGATGTGCTCGAACCCGAGCACGGCATCGTGGCCATCGGCTCTGGCGGCGCCTATGCCCAGGCCGCGGCCAAGGGCCTGATCGACCACACAGAGATGAGCGCCGAAGAGGTGGTGCGCAAGTCGCTGGCAATTGCTGGCGAGCTCTGCATCTACACCAACATGAACCACACCGTCGAGGTGTTGTGACGGTTGCGTGGCGCCGGGCGGTCATCGCCCGGATCTCTGTCCCTTGCCGAATGCCGAGAGTCCCATGTCTTCCATGACCCCACAGGAAATTGTCTCCGAGCTCGACCGCTTCATCATCGGCCAGCAGGCCGCCAAGCGCGCGGTGGCCATTGCGCTGCGCAACCGCTGGCGCCGTCAGCAGGTGGACGACAAGCTGCGCCCCGAGATCACGCCGAAGAACATTCTGATGATCGGCCCCACCGGCGTGGGCAAGACCGAGATCGCACGCCGTCTGGCCAAGCTGGCCGACGCGCCTTTCATCAAGGTCGAGGCCACCAAATACACCGAGGTCGGTTACGTCGGCAAGGACGTGGACGCCATCATCCGCGACCTGGTCGAGATCGCGATCAAGCAGACGCGCGAAACCGCCAAGCGCCAGCAGCGCGCCCGGGCGGAAGACGGTGCCGAGGAGCGCATCCTGGACGCGCTGATTCCGCCGCCGCGCAACGCCGGCCCCGAGGTGGTGGCCAGCAGCGAGAGTGCCGCGCGCCAGACGTTTCGCAAAAAATTGCGCGAGGGTCAGCTCGATGACCGCGAAGTCGAGATCGAGCTGGCCGAGCCACGCCCGACCATGGAAATCATGGGCCCCGCCGGCATGGAAGACATGGCCGAGCAGCTGCGTGGCATGTTCAGCCAGATGGCGCAGGACAAGCGCCACACCCGGCGCCTGAAGATCGGCGAGGCCAGGCCGCTTCTGATCGACGAAGAGGCTGGCAAGCTGGTCAACGAAGAAGAGATCAAGCAGCGTGCGCTGCAGAACACCGAACAAAACGGCATTGTGTTCATCGACGAGATCGACAAGGTCGCCTCGCGCAACGATTCCGGCGGCGCCGAGGTGTCGCGCCAGGGTGTGCAGCGCGACCTGCTGCCGCTGGTGGAAGGCACCACGGTCAGCACCAAGCACGGGCCGGTGAAGACCGATCACATCCTGTTCATCGCCAGCGGTGCGTTCCACCTCAGCAAGCCCAGCGACCTGATCCCCGAGTTGCAGGGCCGCTTTCCAATCCGCGTGCAACTGCAATCGCTCTCCGTGAGCGATTTCGAGGCCATCCTGACCCAGACCCACGCCTCGCTGGTGCGCCAGTACCAGGCGCTGCTCTCCACCGAAGGCGTGACGCTGGTGTTTCAGCCCGAAGGCATCCTGCGCCTGGCGCAGATCGCCTGCGACGTGAACGAGCGCACCGAGAACATCGGCGCGCGCCGGCTGGCCACGGTGATGGAGCGCCTGCTCGACGAGGTGAGCTTCGGCGCCACCACGCTGCAAGGCCAGACCGTCACCATCGACGCCGCCTACGTCGATGGCCGGCTGGCCGAGCTCAGCCGCAGCGAAGACCTGTCGCGCTACATCCTCTGA
>CAYRIT010000110.1:0-10359 GCA_964424415.1 uncultured Hydrogenophaga sp. | reverse complement strand
CTCCAGCACAAGCTGGCACAAGTGCCCGACGCCAGCAGGCTGATCGCCCTTCACCCGCCTTGCACACTGCAACACGGCCAGCGGCTCAGGGGCGGAATCGAGCAGCACCTGGGTGCGCTCGGGTTCACCGTGCGTGTGGCCAGCAACGAGGCGCACCTGTGCTGCGGCTCGGCCGGCACCTACTCGGTGCTGAATCCCGAGCTGTCCCACCAGCTGCGCGACCGCAAGCTCGGCCATCTCATCGCGCTGCAACCCGCCGTGATCGCCAGCGCCAACATCGGCTGCATCACCCATTTGCAGAGCGGCACGGAAACGCCGGTTCGCCACTGGATCGAGATACTGGACGACGCGCTGAGGGGGTGACCCCCTGCCTTCTCCCGGAGCGACGGTGCAGGTGGCGCGGGGGGTAAGCTCTTGCCATGATTCCCGCCCTTGCCACCCTGCTTGTCTTCCAGCTCATCGGCGAGGTGCTGGTGCGCACCCTGGCCGTGCCGGTGCCCGGCCCAGTGGTGGGCATGGCGCTGCTGTTGCTGGCGCTGGTGTTGCGCCCCACACTGCACCCCGCCATCAAACCGACCACACAAACCCTGCTGCAACACCTCTCGCTGCTGTTTGTGCCCGCTGGCGTGGGGGTGACACTGCACCTGCAGCGCCTGGGTGACGAGGCGCTGGCGATCGGCGTGGCGCTGGTGGTCAGCACCCTGGTGGGCCTGGCCAGCGCGGCGCTCACCATGGCCTGGTTGATGAAACGCAAGGCGACGCCCCAGCGACCGGTGGATGGAGGCACGCCATGACCGAAGGTTTGCCGCTGGCGGGTGCCGCCGTGGGCCGCCTGGCCGATGTCTGGGTGTATCTCTCGGCGTCACCGCTGCTGGGTCTGTCGGTCACGCTGCTGGTCTACCATGGCGCTTTTCTGGTCTACCAGCGCACTGGCATGCACCCGCTGGCCAACCCGGTGGCGCTGTCGGTGATCGCGCTAGGCGCTCTGCTCTGGGCCACCAGCACGCCGTACGCCGCTTACTTCGAAGGTGCGCAGTTTGTGCACTTTCTGCTTGGCCCTGCCACGGTTGCGCTGGCGGTTCCGCTGTTCGAGCAGATGGCGCGTCTGAAGCGCCTGTGGCTGCCGATGCTCGGCGCGCTGGTGGTGGGCACCTTGTCGGCCACGGTGAGTGCCATTGGCGTGGCCTGGGCGCTGGGCGCCTCCAAGGAAACGATTGCCTCGCTGGCCCCCAAGTCGGTCACCGCGCCGGTGGCCATGGGCATCTCGGAAAAAATCGGCGGCCTGCCCACACTGACCGCGGTGCTGGTGGTCGGCACCGGCATCCTCGGCGCGGCGAGCGCGCGCTATGTGCTGGACACGCTGCGCATTCGGGACCCTTCGGTGCGCGGCTTCGCACTCGGTACCGCCGCCCACGGCATCGGCACCGCCCGCGCCTTCCTGGTCAACCCCGAGTCGGGTGCTTTCGCCGGCCTGGCAATGGGACTGTGTGCGCTGTTCAGCGCGGTGGCGCTGCCGCTGGTGGCGGGGTGGTTGTTGCGGTGGGTGTGAGCCACCCGCGGCGCGGGAGGGTCAGTCCAACGCCGCCTCGATGTCCTTCGCCAGCTTTTCCGGCGCGTCCTGGGGCGCGTAGCGCTTGATCACGCGGCCGTCCTTGCCCACCAGGAACTTGGTGAAGTTCCATTTGATGGCCTTGCTGCCGAGCAGGCCCGGGGCTTCGGCGGCGAGCCACTGGTAGAGCGGGTGGGCCTGGGCGCCGTTGACCTCGATCTTGCTCATCATCGGGAAGCTGACCCCGAAATTGCGCTGGCAGAAGCTGGCAATTTCTTCGTTGCTGCCCGCATCCTGGTTGCCAAACTGGTTGCAGGGAAATCCGAGTACAACCAGCCCGCGATCGCCGTAGGTCTGGTGCAGCTGCTCCAGACCGCCGAACTGCGGTGTGAAGCCGCAGGCGCTGGCGGTGTTGACGATCAGCAGGGGCTTGCCCCGGTACCGTTCGAGCTTGACGGGCTGGCCGTCGATGGACTGGGCTTCGAAATCGTAGAGGCTGGACATGGGGGGCTCCGGGCTGAGGGCAAGCGCCAGATTGTGGCGCGGGGCGCGTGTTGGTGTGCGATCTCTGACAAATTGCGTCGCCGACGCCGTCTGTGTCTGGGTGGCACGGGCATACTGGCGCGGGTTTAATTCTCTGGATCTTGATGGGATGGACGTGATGCGCGGCACCTACACCGTGGCCCTGGTGGGCTTCTCTCAGCAGGAGGCGTCGACCCTGGAGTCGTTCCTGCGCCTCGCCGCGAGCCGTCCGCCCGGTTATCGGGTGCAGGACGAGGTGATGGACGCGCAGATTCTGATCGTCAGCGCCGACAATCCGCAGGCCTTGCACCTGGTGCGTCACGCCGAGCTGCCCGGGCGCGTCATGCTGATCGGCAATACCGATGGCGGCACCGGCTGGCCGTTGCAGCGCAAACCGGTGAAACTGGTCGCGGTGCTGGCCGAACTCGACCGCCTCGTGGGCGTTGAATCGACCGCCGCGCCTGGGGCAGAGAACCCCCGCGCCGCCGGCGGCAACCGAACCATCCCGCCGGCGTCTCCGCGCCGGGGCACCGAAACCGGATTTCCGGCCACCGAACCCTATGCGGGTTCCCCGCCACCACCCATGGCGCCAGCGGCCAGCCCACGTCGCCGCTCCCGCGATTCCGAATTCCCACCAACCCGGCCGATGCGCCGCGCGGACCTGATGGCGCCCGCCGCCGAGCCGGTGGTGCAGTCCGGGCCCATAACACCAGGTGCCGTGCGCCGCCCGGTGCCGGCCGCGGCCCCGCGACCGGGGGTCATGCGCATGACCGATTTTGGCGGACTCGACGACTTGCCGCTGCCCTCGACCCGCGCCACCACGCCCAGCCGCCGCGGAGGCGAATCGCTCCTGCCCGCCAGTCAGCGCCCGGCGCCCGATGCGCCCGATCTGCCTCGTGGCGATGTGCTGCTGGTGGCGGAGAGCCTGGTGGAAGGGCGCATCCTGCTCAAGCGGTTCAAGAAATACGGGCTCTCAATGGACTGGTCGCGCGAGCCGGCGCAGGCGCTGGTGATGCTCAAGAAACATCCCTACCGGATGGTGGTGATCGATCGCCTGAGCGGCCAGCCCGACGCCTACCAGGTCTGCCGCGTGGCCAAACAGGAAAAACACGGGGGACGTGCACCGGTGGTCGTCATGTTTGCTGCAATTGCCGGCAGCATGGACCGCATGAAAGCCGGTCTGGCCGGCTGCGACGCTCACCTCGCGCGTTCGGTTGGTGAAGCCGAGCTCTACAAGGTGCTGGCCCAGCACCGGCTGGTCAATCTCGACGCGTTTGCCAAGACCAACGTGGGGATGTGATTCCCCCCGAGCCCGCCTGCGGGGCGCGCGGGGGATTACCCATGGAGGTCGTCGCGGCGTGCAATCTCCAGCAGCCGCTCGAGCTCGGGGCCGTGCACGCGCTGGTTGTGGCGGTGCCACGCGGCGATGAGGGCCATGAAACCGGCCACCACCAGACCGAACAGGGTGATCGCGATGAAGGCCGAGACACCGGCTGCGGTGGAGAAACTGTAGAGTGCACCCAGCCCGAGGATGCAGGCCTGTTCGTTGAAGTTCTGCACCGCGATCGAGCGGCCGGCGCCCATGAGGTTGTGGCCGCGGTGTTGCAGCAGGGCGTTCATCGGCACCACCAGGAAGCCGCCCAGGCCACCCAGCAGAACCAGGAATGGCGCCGCCACCCAGACGTTGTCGATGAAGTTCATGGCAATCACCAGCACCCCCATGGCAATGCCCAGCGGCATCACCCGGGTGGCCTGGTCGAGCTTCATGCGCATCGAGGCCACCACCGCGCCCACCGCCGTGCCCACCGCCACCACGCCCACCAGCGATGAGGCCTGCGAGGTGCTGTAGCCCAGCGCCGCGCCAGCCCAGGCCAGCACGATGTAGCGCAGATTGCCGGAGACGCCCCAGAACAGGGTGGTGGTGGAAAGTGAGATCTGGCCCAGCCGGTCGCGCCACAGGCGCTGGTTGCAGCGCCAGAAGTCGGGCAGCAGCGCGATCGGGTTGCGCGGCATCGGGCGTGGCGTGACGCCGGTCAGCGGGATGCGGGTGTTGAACCAGGCAGCCAGCGCGTACACCACCACCAGCACCGCAATCGCGGCTTCGGGGGGGGTGTTGATGCCGGTGTGCATGAACGGCGGGTCCAGCGCCAGCAGGCGGCTGGACATGTAGGGCGCAATCAGCTGACCGCCGAACAGCACGCCCAGGATGATGGAGGTGATGGTCAGGCCTTCGATCCAGCCGTTGGCCTTGACCAGTTGCGAGGGCGGCAGCAGCTCGGTGAGGATGCCGTACTTCGCCGGCGAGTAGGCCGCGGCGCCAAGCCCGACCAGGGTGTAGGCCTGCAGCGGGTGCACGCCCCAGAGCATCAGCAGGCAGCCCAGCGCCTTGATGGCGTTGCTGATGAACATCACCTGGCCCTTGGGCCGCGCGTCGGCGAAGGCGCCCACGAAGGGCGCGAGGATCACGTAGAACAGCGCAAACAGCGGCACCAGCGCCGCCGCCTGCCAGCTTGGCGCACGGTGTGAGCGCAGCAGCTCGATCGCCACCACGAACAGGGCGTTGTCCGCCAGCGAGCTGAAGAACTGCGCCGTCATGATGGTGTAGAAACCGCGCTTCATGGGGGAGGGGTGGTGTGCGTCCGCAACCTGCAATGGGTGGGCCCCGACGGGGTCGCGGTCGTGGACTGGGCGGGTCTGCAGCTGTCGCACCTGCCGCAGTGGCAGGGACGGTTCTGAGAGCCTGGGATTTGTGCGAAAGTTCGAAGGCTGTCTTCAGCGATGGCGGGTTATAGCATGGGAGTTGTTACTGACTGTTCGTGACCCGCCCCGCGCTCTGTGCGCCGCGGTGTGACCCGCCGTCTGCCCTGGCGCGTTCCCCTCTGCGCTCTTGTCCCCGCTGCCATGCCACGTCCCATTCTCGCCACTGTCCACCCCGATGCCTTGCGCCACAACCTGAACCAGGCCCGGGTGCGTGCGCCCGACGCCCAGGTGTGGGCGGTGGTCAAGGCCAACGCCTACGGCCATGGCCTCGAACGCTGCTTCGACGGCCTGCGCAGCGCCGACGGTTTTGCCCTGCTCGACTTCGACGAGGCGCAGCGCATCCGCGGGCTCGACTGGCGCGGCCCCATCCTGCTGCTGGAGGGCTGCTTCGAGCCGCGCGACCTGGAGCTGTGCTCGCGCCTGCACCTGTGGCACACGGTCCACAGCACCGAGCAGATCGACTGGCTGGCGGCGCACAAAACGCAGCTGCCACACCGCGTGTTTCTCAAGCTCAACAGCGGCATGAACCGGCTGGGCTTCACGCCGAGCGCGTTTCGCGCCGCCTGGGCACGCCTGAACGCGCTGCCGCAGGTGGAGGAAATCTCGCTCATGACGCACTTCAGCGACGCCGACGGCCCGCGCGGCATCGCCCATCAGGTGACCACCTTCGAGGCGACCACGGCCGATCTGCCGGGCGAGCGCACCCTGTGCAACAGCGCGGCCATCCTGCGCCACGCGGCCAGCCCGCTGCGCGGCGAGGGCGTGGCCACGCTGGCGGCCGACTGGGTGCGCGAGGGCATCGCGCTCTACGGCGGCGCACCCGACCATCCCGAATACACCGCCGCCGGCTGGGATCTGCAGCCGGCCATGACCCTGTCCACCCGTGTCATCGGTGTGCAGTCGCTGCAGCCGGGCGACACCGTGGGCTACGGCTCGACCTTCACCGCCGACCGACCCATGCGCGTCGGCGTGATCGCCTGCGGTTATGCCGACGGTTACCCGCGCCACGCGGCCACCGGCACCCCGGTGCTGGTCGACGGCGTGCGCACCCGCACCGTGGGCCGGGTCAGCATGGACATGATCGCGGTCGATCTCTCGCCCTGTGGTGAAGCCGTGGGTGTGGGCGCGGAGGTGGTGCTGTGGGGGCGTTCGGTGCTGACCGGAGCGGTGCTGCCGGTGGACGAGGTGGCGTTCGCCGCCGGGACAATTTCTTACGAGCTGCTTTGTGCGGTGGCGCAGCGGGTGCCGTTTGGGGTGGATTGATTCCCTGTGCTGTTCGCATTGACGGGGTTGAAGGGGTGAGGCCCGGCCCATCACCGCCAGCCAAAACTCGCACAAGACAAAGAAACGACTTGTACCCCTGGGGGTATGTGTGTATACTGCAGCAGGTATAGGAGTCCCTGCCATGTTGTCCACGCCGTTTTTCCCTGCCCAGCGCATTGTCCCCGCCCCCCGGTGGCTGCTGGTGGTGGGCCTGCTGCTTGGCAGCGCCACCACCTATGCCCAGGTTGCTCAGGTGCCTCGGGTGCCGGTCATGACCGTGGGTGCCCAGGCCGTGGGCGCGGGGCTGGAGATGGATGGCAGCCTGCAGGCGGTGCAACAGAGTGTGTTGTCGGCCCAGGCCAGCGGCCGCATTGCGCAGCTCGGCGTGAAAGCGGGCGACCGTGTGAAAGCCGGGCAGGTGCTGGCGGTGATCGACGACCGCGCCACCCAGGCCGGTGTGGCGCAGGCGCAGGCGGGTGTGGCGCAGGCCGATGCGCAACTGGTCAACGCCCAGGCGCAGTTCGAGCGCACACGAGACTTGCGGGCCCAGGGTTTTGTGGCCCAGGCGGCGCTGGACGCCGCGCAGTCCCAGCTCAAGGCGGCGCAGGCCGGCTTGGCCGCTGCGCGTGCCGGGCAGACGCAGTCCTCGCTGGCGCAGGGCTTCACCCGACTGACCGCACCCTACGACGGCTGGGTGTTGCAGACGCACATCGAGGCTGGAGCGCTCGCGATGCCGGGTACACCGGTGGTCACCGTGTACGCACCACAACCCATTCGCGCCGTGGTGTATGTGCCGGCCTCGCTGCAGGGTGCGGCGCAGCAGGCGCAGCGTGCCGAGGTGCGGCTGCCGGGATCGGATCGCTGGGTCAAACCGGTGGCGAGCACCAGCCTGCCCGCGGCCGACCCGGTGTCGCAGACGGTGGAATGGCGGCTGGACCTGGGTGTGGCCGACGGGGCGAATCAGGTGCCGGGGCGCCAGGTGCGGGTGCGGTTTGTTGGCGACGGCGAACAGCAGCGGCTGGTGGTGCCCGAGTCGGCGCTGGTGCAGCGTGGCGAGCTGACGGCGGTGTACCTAGTCTCGCCACGCGGCGAGGGGCAGCCCGCCGGGTTTTCGCTGCGGGCGGTGCGCACCGGCGCGGGCCATGGCGAGGCGGGCCTGGAGGTGCTGGCCGGTCTGAAGGCGGGCGACCGCGTGGCGCTGGACCCGGTGCGCGCAGGCCTGCGCGGTGCCGAGCCGGTGGGACAGTGAGCGATCCATCATGAGCGCCCCCCACACCGACTCCTCATCGAACACGGCGCGCGAGAAGCTCGGGTTCTCCGGCTCGGTCGCGCGTGCCTTCCAGTCCAACGCGATCACGCCGTTGCTGGCGATCGTGGCCTTGCTGCTGGGCCTGTTTGCCGTGCTGGTGACACCCCGCGAGGAAGAGCCGCAGATCAACGTGACCATGGCCAACGTGCTGATTCCCTTCCCCGGGGCGTCGAGCGCGGATGTGCAGAAGATGGTGGCCGGGCCGGCAGAACACGTGCTGTCGCAGATCCAGGGCATCGAGCACACCTACTCGGTGGCGCGCCCCGGTGTGGCGGTGCTTACCGTGCAGTTCCAGGTCGGCGTGCCGCGCACCGAGGCACTGGTGCGGCTGTACGACGTGCTCAGCGCCAACCAGGACTGGCTGCCCCAGGGTCTGGGCGTCCTCACCCCGATCGTGAAACCCAAGGGCATCGACGATGTGCCGGTGCTCGCGGCCACGCTGTGGACCCGGGACGCAGCCAGTGCGCTTGATCTGGAGCGTGTGGCGCACTCGGTGGAGAGCGAACTCAAGCGCGTGCCCGGCACGCGCGAGGTGGTCACCATCGGCGGCCCGGGCCGCGCGGTCCATGTGTGGCTGGAGCCGAACCGGTTGCGCGAGCGTGGCGTGAGCGTTCAGGCGCTGCATGGCGCGATCGCCGCGGCCAACCAGGCCATGCCCTCGGGCTCGGTGGCCAACCCCGCGGCCGCCACTGGTGAGCCGGGCATGCTGAGTGTGGAGACCGGCGAGTTTCTGCAGAACGCGAAAGACGTGGGCGACATCGTGGTCGGTGTCAGCCAGGGTCGTCCGATCTACCTGCGCGAGGTGGCGCGGGTGGAAACCGGCGCGCAGTTGCCGCAGCGCTATGTGTGGTTCACGCCCGGCGCCGCCGATGAAGCGCACCCCGACCAGCAAGGACAGAGTCACCCGGCGGTCACCATCACCGTGACCAAGAAACCGGGCGAGAACGCGGTGGACGTGGCGCGTGAGGTGCGCGAGCGGCTGGACACCCTGCACAACACGGTGATTCCCGACGGGGTCGAGGTCGCGATCACCCGCGACTACGGCGAGACGGCGGCGGCCAAGGCCAACAAGCTGATCCAGAAGCTGATTTTTGCCACCGGCAGCGTGATCATCCTGGTCGGTCTGGCGCTGGGCCGGCGCGAGGCGGTGATTGTGGGTGCGGCCGTTGTCCTCACGCTGACGGCCACGCTGTTTGCGTCCTGGGCCTGGGGTTTCACGCTCAACCGCGTGTCTCTGTTTGCGCTGATCTTCTCGATCGGCATCCTGGTGGACGACGCCATCGTGGTGGTCGAGAACATCCACCGGCACCGCCAGCTGACACCGGGTGAGCCGCTCAGCGTGATCATCCCGCGCGCGGTCGACGAGGTGGGCGGCCCCACCATTCTCGCCACCTTCACCGTGATCGCGGCCCTGCTGCCGATGGCGTTCGTGAGCGGCCTGATGGGCCCGTACATGAGCCCGATCCCGATCAATGCCAGCATGGGCATGGCGATCTCGCTGGCGATTGCGTTCACCGTCACACCCTGGCTGGCGCTCAAGCTGACCAAAACCGATGGCCACGCCGCGCACGGGCCGAGCAGGCTCACCCACACGTTGCAAGGTTTTTTCGCCCGCGTGCTCACGCCGCTGCTGGCCAGCGCCAGGAAGCGCTGGCTCTTGCTGGCCGGCATCCTGATCGCCTTGCTGCTGTCCGTCGGTCTCACGCTGGTGCAGTGGGTGGTGCTCAAGATGCTGCCGTTCGACAACAAGAGCGAGTACCAGGTGGTGCTCGACATGCCGGCTGGCACACCGCTGGAAGACACGGCCGCCGCCTTGCAGGACATGACCGCCTTTCTGTCGCAGCAACCCGAGGTGACCCACGTGCAGGGTTACGCTGGTGTCGCCAGCCCGATCACCTTCAACGGCCTGGTGCGCCAGTACTACTTGCGCGCCGAGGCCGAGAGCGGTGACCTGCAGGTAAACCTGACCGACGCGCACCACCGCAGCGAAAAAAGCCACGCCATCGCCCAGCGCCACCGCCCGGCGCTGGAGCAGATCGCGGCCGCCCACGGCGCGCGTGTCAAGGTGGTCGAAGTGCCGCCCGGTCCGCCAGTGCTGTCGCCCATCGTGGCCGAGGTCTATGGGCCTGACGAAGCCGGGCGCGCCGAACTGGCGCAGCGCGTGGCACAGGCCTACCGCGACACACCCGACATCGTGGGCATCGACACCACACTGAAAGAAGCCGCGCCGCGTGCCTTCCTGCGCATCCAGCGCCAGCGCGCCGAGTCGCTGGGCATTCCGGTGCAGGTGATCGCGCAGACGGTCTACGCCGCCCTCTCGGGCGCCGACGCGGCCTACCTGCACGACGGCCACGCCAAATACCCGGTTCCCGTGCGGCTGCAGTTGCCGCTGGACCGGCAGGTGGGTCTGGACGGCCTGCTGGCCTTGCCGATGAAAGCGGCGAACGGCGCCATGGTGCCGCTGTCGGAACTGGTGACGGTGGAGCGCGGGGTGATCGACCAGCCGCTCTTCACCAAGGACCTGATGCCCCTGGTCTATGTGCTGGGCGACATGGCGGGCCGGCTTGATTCCCCGCTCTATGGCCTGGCCGACATCCGCAGCCACATGAAAGCCGCCGCGCTGCCCAACACCGGCGAGCTCGGCGAATACTGGATCAGCCAGCCCAAAGATCCGTACCGCCAGTACGCGGTGAAGTGGGACGGCGAGTGGCAGATCACTTACGAGACCTTCCGCGACATGGGCGCGGCCTACGGTGTGGGTCTGATCCTGATCTACCTGCTGGTGGTGGCGCAGTTCAAGAGTTATGTGACGCCGCTGATCATCATGGCGCCGATCCCGCTGACCATCATCGGTGTCATGCCGGGCCACGCGCTGATGCATGCGCAGTACACCGCCACCTCCATGATCGGCATGATCGCGCTGGCCGGCATCATCGTGCGCAACTCCATCCTGCTG
>CAYRIT010000109.1:3991-10365 GCA_964424415.1 uncultured Hydrogenophaga sp. | reverse complement strand
CAAGCTGCTCAAGACCTTCGAGCCGGTGAAGTCCGACGACGACAACGCCTTTGGTTCTGCCGACGGCAAGAGTGTTGACGTGCACGTGATCGATGACATCGCCTACTTCAGCTACGACAGCTATGGTCTGGTGGCCTATCGCATGGCCGACCTGATCCGGCCTGCCAAAGACGAGCGCCCTGCGATCAACCCGACGCCCGACGTGTGTGCCACGGTCACCGACGTGACCAAGCTGAGCGCCAAACAGGGTGGTGTGGGTGAATGCCGGCCGACCGCAGTGGGGTACTACAAGCTGCAGAAGGACACGTCCAACGCCAGCTTTGCTGGCATGGAGGGTGGTGCGCTCTACATGACGCCGCAGTATTTCCCGGCCAACCAGTTGCTGAGCGACGGCAGCAAGACCTACACCCTGACCAAGCCCAGGCTGCTGTTCTATGTGGCCTACGGCGACGCCGGTGTGGTGAAGCTCGACTGGAGCAATGTGGCGGCGCCCACCTTGATGGCCATCAAGGGCGTGGTCGGCGAGGCAGCAACGACCGCGATCAACAACGGTCGCGTCTATGTGGCGGCTGGCTCGGGTGGCCTGGTCGTTCTGAAGTAAACCCGGCGCCAGGGTCTGCGCGGGCAGACACCTGAGCCCCCGACAAGGCGCCGTCTGGCAACAGGCGGCGCCTTTTTCATGGCTGGCAGACACGTGCTCATAACCGAGCGCATGGGAAGATTGACGCTGTGACCACCCCGAACCCATACCTTCCTCCGAAGCCGCCGACGCCACCGCAGTCGCTGGCGCAGGCCCTGGGCGTGAACCGTCCGCGGCCGCGCGTGCTGGGCTGGCCGCCCGATGGGCAGCTGTTGCTGGCGATGGCGGCGGCGCTGCCGGTGTGGCTGTTGCTCGGGCTCACGATGGGCCCGGCGATGACCCTGCCAGCCACGGTCTGGGCCTGGGCTTCGCTGCTGCTGGTGCAGCCGCTGCTGGAGGAGCTGGTGTTTCGCGGCCTGCTGCAAGGGCAGGCGCTGGCGTGGTTGCAGCGCGAGGGGCGCGCGATGCGGCTGGGTCCGCTCACGCTGGCCAACGGGCTGGTGACGCTGGCCTTTGTGGCGCTGCACCTGCGCGCGCAACCGCTGGCCTGGGCGCTGGCGGTGGCGGTGCCTTCACTGGTGTTCGGGCACCTGCGCGAGCGCTTCGCCAGCGTGTGGCCGGCGGTGGGGCTGCACGCGTTCTACAACGCGGGCTTCGGCCTCACTGCCTGGCTGGTGCGCGCCTGAATCAGCCGCCGCAGGTCTCGCCGGGCGAGTTGGCGATGGCGTCCCACTCGGCCTGGCTGAGCACCTGGGGCTGGTACACACCCCCCTGATCCACCAGGTTGCTGTTGAAGGCGCGCAGGTGGTTGCGCGAGCCGCAAAGCAGGCTTTCGTAGACCCGCACGATGTCGGGTTCGTCGACCACCAGGGCTTGCTTGTCCTTGATGTCCTGGATGTCCTTCTCTTCGATCAGGCAGCCCACTTTCAGGGCATCGATCAGGCTGGGCTGGCCCATGGCCACCAGCTGGTTGTAAAGCGCCTGCAGCTCGGTGTTCTGGAACACGCCCGGCGGCGCGCTGGCCGCCGGATCTTCCAGCCCGTGGGCGATCAGCAGTTGCCGCACCGCCTCGGTGTGCTCGGCCTCGCTGAGCGCGATCTGGCTGAACACCTGGGCGCCCCAGCGCTCGAACAAGGCCACGTACACGTCGTAGGCCAGCTTCTCTTCCTCGCGCATGAACAGCAGGCCGGCGATTTCTTCGGCCGTCAAACCTTCCGCGGGGCTCGCCGCGGCCGTTACCCGGTCGGCAGACGGGAGCAGCGCCTCGTCGGCCACCTCGTCACCACCCCCACAGGCAGCCAACACCAAGCCACCTGCCGTGGCGACCATCAGCTTCAAAAAGTGCTTGCGTTGCATCGTTCATTTCCTTTCGTCGTGCAGCGCAAGAGCGCCGCGTGCCGACAGATTAGGAAGTGCGACACCGGGCCGCATGACAAATCTCAAGCTGCCGGCCGAGGATGTAAGCCGATGTCAGTGTCAAAGCGCCTGGTCACAGGCGGTTACCTCCGCCACCCAGCGGGCACACAAGCGGGCCGCGGGCAACCCGCCGATCGGCCCCGGAACCTGCGCCGATATGATTCGACAGTCTGTTCCGTCATCCCACCGGTCTGCCCCCTGGCAGACCCGGCAGTTCCTTCTCCCCGTCCGCATGTCTTCCCCCTTTGCCACCCCCGGCCCCGGCCTCAACCAGGCGCAGCAAGACGCCGTGAACCACCTCGGTGGCCCGTGCCTGGTGCTCGCGGGCGCGGGCTCGGGCAAGACGCGTGTGATCACCCACAAGATCGGCCGGCTGATCCAGGCCGGGCTGGCGCCCGATCGCATCGCGGCCATCACCTTCACCAACAAGGCCGCGGCCGAGATGCGCGAGCGCGCCAGGCAGCTGGTGGGGCGCGACGCGCGCAAGGTGCTGATCTGCACCTTTCACGCGCTGGGCGTGCGCCTGCTGCGCGAAGACGGCGAGACGCTGGGCCTGAAGAAAAATTTCAGCATCCTGGACACCGACGACATCACCAGCCTGCTCAAAGACTGCGGCAGCACCACCGACGCCAACACCGCACGCGCCTGGCAATGGACCATCAGCGCCTGGAAAAGCGCGGGGCTGAGCGCCGCACAGGCGCTGGCCCAGGCAAACGACGACAGCGAGCGCACCACCGCCACCATCATGTCGCGCTACGAGGAGCGGCTCACCGCCTACCAGAGCGTGGACTTCGACGACCTGATCGGCCTGCCGCTCAAGCTGCTGCGCGACCACGCCGCCGTGCGCGAGCGCTGGCAGCAGAAGATGGGCCACGTGCTGGTGGACGAGTACCAGGACACCAACGCCACGCAGTACGAGCTGCTCAAGCTGCTGGTGGGTGAGCGCGCGCGCTTCACCGCGGTGGGCGACGACGACCAGAGCATTTACGGCTGGCGCGGCGCCACGCTGGACAACCTGAAGAAGCTGCCGCAGGACTACCCCGAGCTGCGCGTGATCGCGCTGGAGCAGAACTACCGCTCCACCGCCGGCATCCTGCGCGCAGCCAACGCGGTGATCGGCCCCAACCCCAAGCTGTTTCCCAAGACGCTGTGGAGTGATCTGGGCGAGGGGGAGCCGGTGCGTGTGGTCGATGCCGACAACGAAGACCACGAGGCCGAGCGCGCGGTGGCGCGCATCCAGAGCCTGCGCGCCAGCTCGCAGCACAACGAGTGGCGCGACTTCGCCATCCTGTACCGCGCCAACCACATGGCACGCGCCTTCGAGCAAAGCCTGCGCCGCGCGCAGATTCCCTACAAGGTCTCGGGCGGGCAGAGCTTTTTTGACCGCGCCGAGATCCGCGACCTCTGCGCCTGGCTGCGCCTGCTGGTCAACAACAACGACGACCCGGCGTTCCTGCGCGCAGCCACCACACCCAAGCGCGGCATCGGCCACACCACGCTGCAGCAGCTGGGCAACTTCGCCACGCAGTACAAGCTCAGCCTGTTCGACGCGCTGTTCGCGCACTCGCTCCCCAGCGCGGTCAACGCACGCGCCATCACCACGCTGCACGAGTTCGGCCGCGCGGTGAACGATCTCGAATACCGCGCCCGCCACACCGTGGGCGCGGAGGCGGCGCGCGCCTTTCTCACCGAGTGGCTCAAAGACATCGCCTACGAAAAACACCTGTACGACAGCGAGGAAAGCGAGAAGCTGGCGGCCTCGCGCTGGACCAACGTGGTGGACTTCTGCGACTGGATGGCCGGGCGCTGCGGCGGGGAGGTCGAAGACAGTGCGGGTGTGCAGGTCGAGACCGAACGCAAGACGCTGCTGGAGGTGGTGCAGACGATTGCTCTGCTGTCGACCTTGAGCGATCGTGAGCAGGACCAGAACGTGGTCACGCTCTCCACCTTGCACGCCGCCAAGGGCCTGGAGTGGCCCCATGTGACGCTGGTGGGTGTGAACGAAGGCCTGCTGCCGTTCAAGATGGACGAGGCTGCGATGGACCTGCCGGCCGAGGCGCTGGCGCAGCGGCTGCAGGAGGAGCGCCGCCTGATGTATGTGGGCATCACCCGGGCGCGCAACACGCTGGCGGTGAGCTGGCTCAAGCGCCGCAAGAAAGGCCGCGACACCGTGCCCGGACAGCCCAGCCGCTTCATCGCCGAGATGGCGCTGGACCAGGCCACGGTGAAAGAAGACCCGCGCGAGAAGCTGCGCGCGCTGCGCGCCGAATTCGCCCAGCGCGCCAGCGAACAAGCCGCCGCCAGGGCGGCCGAAACACCATGAAAAACCGCTGGCCTGCTGCGCCTGGCCTGCTGCTGGCCTGGGCATTCTGCGTGCCTGCCGCTGCAGAAAGCCCCGCGACAACACCCACTCCGGCCGTGGTGTGCACCGCCCCCGCCGACTTCAGCACCACCCAGCTCTACGGCCTGTGGCAGCTCGTGTTGTGGACCGAAGACGGCTCGCCGGATCGGCCCGCGTCCACCGGCGCGCTGCTGTTCGAGCGCCACCCCGAGTACCCGGGCAGCGTGCGTGGCAGCCTCAAACGCAGCGTCGACCGCCACCCGGGCGGCAGCGATGTGCAGGCGCAGGTCTCGGGCGACGCGATCGATGGCGCGTTCAACCTCGACGAATCGGCCGATGGCATCCACATGGACGCGGTGTGGGAAGGCGCGCCCGCCAACTGCGGCCGGGAAATCCGCGGCCTGCGCCGCCCCGCCGAAGGCCGGCCGGCCAGCGAGCCGACGATGAACTTCCTGCTGAAGAAGGCGACGGGCTGGCGCTGAACGGGGCGCGCGCCAGCGCGACGTGCACGGGTCGACGCTGCTGCTGTGCAGGCTCCTGGATCAGTACAGCCGCACCGCGGTGTCGAACTGCCAGGTGCGGCGGATCTCGACCACGTCGTACTGGCTGGCCAGCGCCGGCGAAAACGCCGGGTAGCTGGCCTGGCCACGCACGATGCGCTCGATGAGCGCGTCGATCGCCGGCACACCGCTGGAGAGCTCCAGCTTCACCGACTCCACCGAGCCATCGCTGCGGATGGCCACCGTCACCATGGGGCTGGTGTGCGGCTGGCTGACCACCTCGCGGACCGTGTCGGTGGCCGTGTTCATCTGGATCTTGCGGGCCCAGGCTTCGGCGTAGAGGACAAGCTCGGCGTTGGGATCGCTGCGCCCGAACAGCTTGATCCGGCGCAGACCGCTGGCTGAGGGCGGCAAACGCGCAGCCGCCTCGGCAGCCGCCTGGCGCCGGTCGGCCTCTTCGTCAAGCTGGCGGCCAATGGCCTTGAGCAATTCCTCACGCCGGGCTTCCGCCGCCTGGCGTTCGGCCACCTGCTGCCGGGCTGCGGCCTCGCGACCCGCCTGCTGCAGCGCGGCCTCCTGGCGCGCTGCCTCCTGTCTGGCAGCTTCCTGTCGGGCAGCCTCTTGCCGTCCCGCTTCCTGGCGTGCCGCAGCTTCCTGGGCAGCTTGCTGCCGACCTGCCTCGGCCTGCGCCGCCGCTTGGCGAGCGTCCTCCTGACGCGCTGCCTCGGCCCGTTCCGCCGCCTGGTGTTCGGCTTCACGCCGAGCCGCCGCCTCGCGCGCCTCGGTTTCTCGCGCGGCCGCCTGCCGCAGGGCCTCCTGTCGCGCCTGCTCCGACTGCCACTGGGCTTGCCGTCGCTCGGTTTCCTGCTGCTCGACTTGCTGCCGCAAGGCCTCCACCCGGGCAGCTTCGACACGCGCCACCTCCTGACGCGCCGCCTCCTGTTGCTCCATCGCCTGACGGGCTGCCGCCTGTTTTTCCGCTGCTTGCACCGACGCCGCCAGCCGCGCCGCTTCCAGGCGTTCGGCTTCGGCACGGGTGGCTTCCTGATGTGCAGCGGTCTGCCTCGCAGCCTCTCGCGCCGTCTCTTCCCGGGCCATCTGCTCTTTGGCCTGTGCGGCTTGGGCAAGCGCCTCACGGGCCAGGGCCTGCTCACGCTGGGCTTGCTGTTCGGCCAGCGCGCGCTGGACCCGCGCTTGCCGCTCGGCCGCTTGCCTTGCAGACTCGCGCCGGTCGGCTTCTTGCCGGGCGGCGTCTTCTTCGGCAGCGGCCTGTTGCGTGGCTTCGCGGCGGGCCGCGTCTGCCCGGACCGATGCCTGGCGGGTCGCTTCGAGCTCGGCAGCGGCGGCAAGCAGGGCGGCTTGCCGCACCGCCTCCTCGCGCTGGGCAGCTTCAAGGCGCATGGCTGCCTGCTGGCTGGCCTGTTCCCGCTCCACCACCAGCCGCTCCAGTTCGACCTGCTCGGCAGCCTGCTGGGCGGTCTGTTGCTCCAGGGCCCGTCGCAGCGCCTCCTGCAATGCGGCCTGCTCCGCTTGCGCG
>CAYRIT010000109.1:0-3891 GCA_964424415.1 uncultured Hydrogenophaga sp. | reverse complement strand
GCCGCGGCTTCTTGCGCTGCGGCTGCCGCACGGTCAAGCGCCGCCGCCAAGGCGTCCTGTGCCGCAGCGTCGTCCGGGCGCGCGTCCTGCTCAACCGCTTCGCGCAAGGCCACGGCAGCGACCGGCTGTGGTGGTGGCGTCGCGGACTCGGACGGTGCGGGCTGTTGGCTCTCGGCCTTGGCTGCCGGGACGATGACGCGATCCGCAACGGTCGCGGGCTTGACCGCCTCGGGGGTTGCATCGGGGGTCGGCGCCGGCTCAGCACGGGCTGACTGCACCTCGCGAGCCGGCAAAGGCGCCGCCGCGCCCGGGCGTGAACCCCGTGCCGCCGCAGGGCTCGGGGCTTGTTTTGAGCCCTTGCCCAGCTCTGTCGCGGTGGCTGTTTTTGTCTCTGCGGTTGCCGCCGGCGCCGCGCTCAACCTGACACGAAGCTCGGGCACTTCGGCGCGGCGCGCCTGCCAGGGCCAGGCCAGGCCGGGCAGCCCGAAGGCCGAATCACCGAAAGTGAGGCTCAGCAGTGCACCGTGGGCCAGCAGGGAAATCAGCAGGGCCAGGCCCATGCGCCGGCGCTGAGCATCGGCGTCCTCGTGCCCCCGCCGACCCGGGTGCGCCGACGGCCACCTGGCCACCGCTGCCGTGGCCTGCGGGCGCTTGGGCGGCAGGCTGGAACCCGGGGGTGTCAAGCAGCCTCCGCTGGCGGTCGCGTGGGACAGAGGCGGGCAGGCACCACGATCGCCACCGGCCCTTTGCGGCGGGCGGCCAGCTTGAACGACCAGACGGAAGACGCCGGTCGGACGTTGGAGGCCATGGTGAGCTGCATCCGGTCGATTGTCCTACCCAAGTCACCGCGTGGTGGACTGTCATCTGACCAGGGCGCACCAGGCATCGGCACCCGGCACCCGCCCGAGGCCCGATAGCCAGAACCCGACATCCACGATAGAAAAACCTTATCAATATCATGGTTTTTGCTTGACCAAAGTCAAGCCTCGCAAGGGTTAACCCCCGTAGAGTGAACTCGTCACGGCGCAAGGGCGGCGAACACCACCCCAGCACCGATGCCGAGACGCTTGTGCCACGCCCAGAAAGATCCATCCCATGAGAAACACACCCTCCCCCATCGCCTGGGTTTTGCGTGCCATTGCAACGGCCGCCCTGATGACCGCGGGCGCCACCGCCATGGCGCAGAGCCCGGAGCCTGTGTCGCCGGTGCCGGCGCCCAAGGCGGTCAACCCCGCGGCGGTCGAGCTGGGCAAGAAGCTGTTCTTTGATCCGCGCCTGTCCAAGTCGGGTTTCATCTCGTGCAACTCCTGCCACAACCTGAGCATGGGCGGCACCGACAACCTCAAGACCTCGATCGGCCACAACTGGCAGCAAGGCCCGATCAACTCGCCCACCGTGCTCAATTCGCGGCTGAACCTGGCGCAGTTCTGGGACGGGCGTGCCAAGGATCTGAAAGAACAGGCCGGCGGCCCGATCGCCAACCCGGGTGAAATGGCGTTCACCCACGAACTCGCCATCGAAACCCTGAAATCCATTCCCGGCTACGTGGCGGAGTTCAAGCAGGTCTTCAAGACCGACGCGCTGACCATCGACCAGGTGACCACCGCGATCGCGGCCTTCGAGGAGGTGCTGACCACGCCGAACGCACGCTTCGACCAGTGGCTGGACGGCGACAAGAAGGCGCTGAGCGCCGACGAACTGGCCGGCTACCAGCTGTTCAAGAACAGCGGTTGTGTGGCTTGCCACAACGGCCCCAACCTGGGTGGCAACTCGTTCCAGAAAATGGGACTGGTGCAGGCTTACAAGACCGCCAACACCGCCAGCGGGCGTGCCGATGTGACAGGCAAGGATGTGGACCGCTTCAACTTCAAGGTGCCAACCCTGCGCAACGTGGAGCTGACCTACCCCTACTTCCACGACGGCGAGGCCGCCACGCTCACCGCTGCGGTGGACATCATGGGCCGCCTGCAACTCGGCCGCGAATTCACCCAGGACGAAAACGCCAAGATCGTGGCCTTCCTGAAAACCCTGACCGGCCAGCAGCCGCAGATGATGCTGCCCATCCTGCCGCCGTCGGTGGACAAGACGCCCAAGCCCCGCCCGTTCAACTGACGCGCCACGCGGCAGCCTGAAGGCCCGGAAGTCAAAAAACCAGTTCGGAAGAACTGGCTTTTTTCTTGGCCCGGACGTGGCTCGCGGGCGCTGGATCAGACCGGCTCGACCCGCACCGCGCAGTATTTGAACTCGGGAATTTTCCCCATCGGGTCGAGGGCAGCGTTGGTGAGCAGGTTGGCCGCGGCCTCGGCGTAGGCGAAGGGGATGAAGACCACGCCGTGGGGTGTGCCGTCGTCGCGGCGCGCGGTGAGTTCGACCGCGCCGCGCCGCGAGCACACGCGCAGGCGATCGCCGGCCTGGATGCCGAGCGCGGCCAGGTCGGCGCCGTTGAGCGAGGCGGTCGGCCCGGGTTCCAGCGCGTCGAGCACACCGGCACGCCGCGTCATGCTGCCGGTGTGCCAGTGTTCGAGCTGGCGCCCGGTGATCAGCACCTGCGGGTACTCGGCGTCGGGCCGCTCGTCGGCGGGGATGAGCGTGGTGGGCTGGAGCTGCGCCCGGCCGTCGGCGGTCGGGAAGCGGTCGGCAAACACCACCGGCTGGCCCGGGTCGTCGTCACGGAGGCAGGGGTAGGTGACGCTGCCCTCGCGCTGCAGCCGCGCCCAGGTGATGCCACCGATGGCGGCGTGCATGGCCTGGCGCATTTCCTCGTACACGGCGGCCACGCCGTGGTGTTCGGCACCGGGCTGGTCGTAGGCCCAGCCCAGCGGCTGGCCGTCGCAGCGGGTCATGCGCTGCGCCAGCTGCTGGATGATCCACAGGTCGGCGCGCGCTTCGCCCGGTGGGTCGATGGCCTGGCGGCCAAGCTGCACCATGCGGTCGGTGTTGCTCACGGTGCCGGTCTTTTCGGGCCAGGCGCTGGCGGGCAGGACCACGTCGGCCAGCCAGGCGGTTTCGGTCAGGAAAATGTCTTGCACCACCAAGTGGTCGAGGCTGGCCAGGGCATGGCGCGCGTGGTTCAGATCCGGGTCGCTCATGGCCGGGTTCTCGCCCATGATGTAGAGGCTGCGGATGCGCGCCGGGTCGTCGGCCGGCAGAGCGGCAGCGTTGAGGATTTCGACCACGGTGAGGCCGGGCACACCGGAGAGCGGCGCACCCCAGAAGTTCTCAAACCAGCGCTTGACCTCGGCCTGGTTCACCGGCTGGTAGTTGGGCAGCATGAAGGGAATGAGGCCGGCGTCGCTCGCGCCCTGCACGTTGTTCTGGCCGCGCAGCGGGTGCAGGCCGGTGCCGGGGCGGCCGATCTGGCCGGTGAGGCTGGCCAGCGCGATCAGGCAGCGCACGTTGTCGGTGCCGTGCACATGCTGGCTCACGCCCATGCCCCAGAGAATCATGGCGCTCCTGGCGGTGGCGTAGGCGCGCGCCACCTCGCGCAGGGTGGCGGCATCGATGCCACACACCGGCGCCATGGCCTCGGGACTGAAAGCGCGCACCGCCTCGCGCACCGCAGCCACCTGGTCAACCCGTTCGGCAACAAACGCGGCGTTGACCAGGTCTTCCTCGAAGATCACGTGCAGCAATGCGTTGAGCAGGGCGACATCGGTGTCGGGACGGAACTGCAGGGTGCGCCAGGCGTGGCGGGCGATGTCGGTGCGGCGCGGGTCGGCCAGCACGATGCGGGTGCCGCGCTGGGCGGCGTTTTTCATCCAGCTCGCGGCCACCGGGTGGTTGGCGGTGGGGTTGGAGCCGATCAGCAGCACAAAATCGGCGTGCTCCACGTCGCTCACCGGGTTGCTCACCGCGCCCGAGCCCACGCCTTCGAGCAGCGCGGCCACGCTG
>CAYRIT010000108.1:8635-10443 GCA_964424415.1 uncultured Hydrogenophaga sp. | reverse complement strand
TCTGACCATCGGTGCCGGGACCAGGCGATCGCATCGTCGTCGATTGCCAAAAAAAGCCACCGCTCGGGTGGCTTTTTCGTGCGCGGCCAGTTCTCAGTGGAACTGGGCTTCTTCGGTGGAACCGGTGAGTGCCTTGACGCTCGAGCTGCCACCCTGGATCACCGTGGTCACGTCGTCGAAGTAGCCTGCGCCCACTTCCTGCTGGTGCGACACGAAGGTGTAACCCTTTTCGCGTGCGGCGAACTCAGGCTCCTGCACCATCTCGGTGTAGTGCTTCATGCCCTCGCCCTGCGCATAGGCGTGGGCGAACTGGAAGGTGTTGAACCAGTTGATGTGGATGCCGGCCAGCGTGATGAACTGGAACTTGTAGCCCAGCGCCGACAGGTCTTCCTGGAAGGATGCGATCTGCTTGTCGTTGAGGTTTTTCTTCCAGTTGAACGAGGGCGAGCAGTTGTAGCTCAGCAGCTTGCCAGGGCAAGCGGCGTGCACAGCCTGGGCGAACTCGCGGGCGAAGCCGATGTCGGGCACGCCGGTTTCGCACCACACCAGATCGGCGTAAGGAGCGTACGCCACGCCACGGCTGATGGACTGCTCCAGACCGTTCTTGACGCGGTAGAAACCTTCTGGCGTGCGTTCACCGGTCAGGAATCGCTGGTCGTTGGCATCGTGGTTGGAGGTGATCAGGTTGGCGGCTTCGGCGTCGGTACGGGCCAGCACGATGGTGGACACACCCATCACGTCGGCAGCAAAACGCGCTGAGATCAGCTTCTCGCAGGCCTCCTGCGTTGGCACCAGCACCTTGCCGCCCATGTGGCCGCATTTTTTCACGGCAGCCAACTGGTCTTCGAAGTGCACACCGGCGGCACCGGCGGTGATCATGTTCTTCATCAGCTCGAACGCGTTGAGCACGCCACCGAAACCGGCCTCAGCGTCCGCCACGATGGGCAGGAAGTAATCGATGAATTCCTTGGAGCCCGGCTCGATGCCACGGCCCCACTGAATTTCGTCGGCGCGCTTGAAGGTGTTGTTGATGCGGCGAACCATGGTGGGCACCGAGTCGTACGCGTAGAGCGACTGGTCAGGGTACATGGTTTCGGACGTGTTGCCGTCGGCGGCAACCTGCCAGCCCGACAGGTACACGGCTTCCAGGCCCGCTTTGGCCTGCTGCATTGCCTGGCCGGCAGAGATGGCGCCGAACGCATTCACATAGCCCTTCTTGGCACCGCCGTTGATCTTGTCCCACAGCTTCTCGGCACCACGCTTGGCCAGCGTGTGCTCGATCTGCATGCTGCCGCGAAGGCGCACGACGTCGGCGGCGCTGTAGCCACGCTTGACACCTTTCCAGCGCGGGTTGCTGGCCCAGTCCTTCTCCAGAGCATCAATTTGCTGTTGGCGGCTGAGTTGTTCGTTGAGGGATTGGGGCATGGAAGCGACTCCTGATGTTGATGAACGGGTTGGCGGCTGCGCTGGGAAAGCCGATGGATGTACTTTAAGTCTTATAGAAGACCATGTCCACATCTTATGTCTTATACAAGACATAAATTTTTACTATGTAAATCAATCACTTGGTTCATTATTTCCTCAATATGAAATTGCGTTTCTTACATTGAGAAATTTTGCCGCAATGCAGCATTTATATTTTTGTATTATGAAATTTAAATATGCATTACGAAAATTGGTGAGGAGGAACACCTGTGCCGTCAGCGACCTCGGCACCCAGGGCTTCGGGCATGATTCGCGCCCATGTCTCCGTCCCCCTCACCGCCCCCAGCGATGCCTCATCCTGGCTGGTGGCACTTCGCCTCACT
>CAYRIT010000108.1:0-8535 GCA_964424415.1 uncultured Hydrogenophaga sp. | reverse complement strand
CCCCCTCACCGCCCCCAGCGATGCCTCATCCTGGCTGGTGGCACTTCGCCTCACTGGCTCTGAGCATGGCGTTGGTAGGCAGCTATGTCGCTCTGTCCAAACCCCTGGTCCTGGTGTTCCCTGTGTTTTTGCTGGCGTGGCTGCGGTTTGGCATCGGCGGCCTGGCGATGTGGCGCTGGTTGCGAAAGCCCACGGACGAAGCGCCATTGTCGGTCCCGACGCGCCGCCTGCTGTTCCTCGAATCGTTTCTTGGCAATTTTCTGTTTTCGATCTTCATGCTGTTTGGCGTGAGCATGACCACCGCAGTCGGTGCGGGCGTGGTGATGTCGTCCATCCCGGCGGTGGTGGCGCTGCTGAGCTGGCTGATCTTGCGCGAACGCATCGGCTGGCGCAGCCTGGCCGGAATTGCGTGCGCAGCGATCGGGATCGCACTTTTCTCGCTGCAGAAGAGCGGGGCATCCGATCCGCCGGGTACCGACCCCCTCGGCCCTTGGGGCATGAACCGCGCACTGCTGGGCAACCTCCTGGTGTTTGCTGCGGTCATCTGCGAAGCGTCCTACGTGGTGATTGGCAAGCGGCTCACAGATGGACTGGGTCCAAAGCGCATCTCGGCCATCATCAACCTGTGGGGCTTCGCGCTTGTCACGCCCATGGGACTGTGGGCGGCCTGGCATTTTGACTTTGGCGGGGTGACTGCGCCGATCTGGGGGCTGCTGGTGTTTTATGCGCTGGCGGCGAGCATGTGGACCGTGTGGTTGTGGATGACCGGCTTGAAGCGCGTCCCTGCATCGCAGGCCGGTGTATTCACCGTCATGTTGCCGATCAGCGCAGCGGCGATTGGCGTGATCTTCATGGGGGAACGGCTCAGCACCCTGCAGATACTGGCGTTTGCCATTGCCCTGTCTGGCCTGGTGCTGGCCACCCTGCCTGCGCGCCCTGCCCGCACCTGATCAGGCGCACCAGAGCCCGGTGGGTTGGGTCAGGCCCATCCACAGGGCCCAGCCCGAGGTCACCGCCAGCGCCAATCCGGCCAGCCGGATTCCCCAGGCACCCGAGCGGCCACCGCGCAGACGCAACAGCAACCACGGGCCTGCCGTGAGCGAGATCGAGGTGCCGATGGAGAACAGCGCCATGATCGCCGCGCCCTCCCACGCGTTGGCCGACAAGGACGCGACCAGCAGCGCCGAATACAGCAGCCCGCAAGGCATGAGTGCCCAGGCCACGCCCAGCACCACCGGTGCGCGCGCGCCGAGCCGTATCAGCACCGGGCGCGCCTTGCGCCAGAGCGCTTGGCCCAGATGGTCGATCCAGGCGGGCTGGCGCGCCTGCCATATCAGCACCGCGCCCAGCAGCAGGGCGGCCACGTGAAACATGGTCCATACCGGGCGGATGGCCGCGGTGTTGGTGCCCAGCCAGGCCAGGCCCTGGACCGAACCGGCCGCGAAGGCGCCGAACAGCCCGTAACCGAGCATGCGGCTGAACTGGAATGTCCACAGCGCCCGGGTGCTGCGTTCGCCCGCGGCGCGGCTGATGCCCGCACAGGCTGCGCCGCACATGGCCACACAGTGGGGACCGCCGGCCACGCCCATGAACAGGGCGGTGAGCGCCATGGAGGTTTGCATCCTGCGCAGCCGCGCCTCAGCCCGGGCGCATCAGATGATCTTCGAAAAACGTGCGCGGTCCTGATCGACCTGCAGGTTCTTGTCGAACACCATGGCAATGGCGCGCACCAGATACCAGCCGGTAGCGGTCACCTGCAAATGGGTGTCGCTGAGGGTCACCAGGCCTTGCTGTTCAAATTCCCTGAGGGTCTCCAGCTCGCGGGCGAAGTAGGCTTTGAAAGCGATCAGGTGCCCGAGCTCGATGGACTCGTACTGCAGCTCGCCCTGACACATGACTGCCATGATGACCGCGCGGCGCAGGATGTCGTCGCGGGTGAGCGCGAGACCACGCACGATGGGCAGGCGCCCTTGATCGAGCGCATCGTAGTACTCCTCCAGCGTCTTGGCGTTCTGGCTGTAGGTGGCGCCGATGCGGCCGATGGCCGAGACCCCCAGCGCAATCAGATCGCAGTCGGGCTGGGTGCTGTAGCCCTGAAAATTCCGGTGCAGGCGCCCCTGGCGCTTGGCCACTGCCAGCGCATCGGTGGGCAGTGCGAAATGGTCCATGCCGACGTACACGTAACCGGCGTCGAGCAGGGCGTCCAGCGAGGCCGAGAGCATCGCCAGCTTGTCGCCACCGCTGGGCAGCTCGGCCGCGATGATGCGCCGCTGCGGCTTGAAGCGCGACGGCAGGTGGGCATAGGCGTAGAGCGCAATGCGGTCGGGGCGCAGCGCGTTGACCTGGGTCAGGGTCCGCGCAAACGATTCGGGGGTTTGCAGCGGCAAGCCGTAGATCAGATCGACGTTGACCGACTCGAAACCGATCTTGCGCGCGGCCTCGACCAGTGCGAACACCTGCTCGGCAGGCTGCACGCGGTGCACCGCTTTTTGCACCGCAGGATCGAAGTCCTGCACACCAAAACTCAGACGATTGAAGCCGAGCCGGGCCAGGGTTTGCAGGCGCTGATCGGTCACCGTGCGGGGGTCCACCTCGATCGAATACTCGCCACCTGGCACCAGCGTGAAATTGCGCCGGATCATGGTCATAAGATCTTCGAGCTCGGCGTCAGACAGAAAGGTCGGGGTGCCACCGCCGAGGTGCAGCTGAGATACACCGTGACCCTGCCCGAAGTGCGCCACCTGCAACTCGACCTCACGGGACAGGTAACGCAGGTATTCGGCCGCGCGCCCATGGTGTTTGGTGATCACCTTGTTGCAAGCGCAGTAGTAACACACAGACTCACAGAAAGGCACGTGCACATACAGCGACAACGGCAAGGCCAGCGAACCAGCACGACGCTGCTCAAGGGCCTGGATGTAGTCCTTCTCGCCAAATGCCTCGACGAATCGGTTGGCGGTGGGATACGAGGTGTAGCGGGGTCCGGGAACGTCGAACCGCTTCAGCAGTTCGTTGGGAATGGCGTGCGTCACAGGGAAATCTCCAGTAGGTACGTGACTGTGCACCAGCCACTCCAGCCACCCCTTGATCTTCGTCAAGGCTGCGCCAAGCGACCCGGCCCGACCCAGGCTGCCACCATAGGGGCGGCGGTCGACGCGTCCACCTCCATGGGTTAAGCTTGCGTTGATATTCGGGAAAATCAGAGCGCCATATCTGGCCAATTGGAAGGGGAAAATGGACGTCCAAAGCATCAAGGTGGCCTGCTCGAGTTGCAACCTGCGCGAACTCTGCCTGCCCATGGGCCTGAACGCCGAGGAAGTCGACAAGCTGGACAGCGTCATCTCCAACCGCCGCCGGATCAAGCGGGGCTCGGCGCTCTTCAGCACCGGCGACAAATTCACTTCGCTGTACGCGGTGCGCTCGGGTTTCTTCAAAACCTGTGTGACAACGGCCGATGGACGGGATCAGGTCACGGGCTTTCAGATGACGGGCGAGATCATCGGGCTGGACGGGATTGTGAGCGATCACCATTCGTGTGACGCGATCGCCCTGGAAGACGCCGAAGTCTGCGTGATGCCGTTCGATCAGGTGGAGGCGCTGTCGCGCGAATTCACCACGTTGCAGCACCATGTGCACAAAATCATGAGCCGGGAGATCGTGCGTGACCACGGCGTCATGCTGCTGCTGGGCAGCATGCGCGCTGAAGAGCGCCTGGCGGCCTTTCTGCTCAACCTGGTGCAGCGGCTGCACGCGCGGGGCTTCTCCCAGTCCGAGCTGATCCTGCGCATGACACGCGAGGAAATCGGGAGCTACCTGGGCATGAAGCTGGAGACGGTGAGCCGCACTTTCTCGAAATTCGTCGAGGACGGCATCATCGAGGTGAAGCAGCGTTATGTGCGCATCAAGAGCACCGACGGGCTCAAGCAAATCGTCAATCCCCAGTCCAGCCGCTGAGCATCAGAAAACCAAAAAATCCCCGAACGGGCATCCGCAGCGGGGATTTTTTTCGGGCCATCGTGGCCCGTGCGGTCAGTTGCAGGTGCCGTTTCGCGCGCAGGCGCTGGGACGCTGTTCCGGCGGTACCGGGCAACGGTTGACCTCGAACGGCGACATGGCAAGCAAGGTGGTGAGCGCGCTCGATGCGATGGTCATGCCCCAGAAAACGAAGAACGCCAGGGTGTACACCGCCTCGCGGGACAGTGCCACCGGTTGCCCGAACCAGTGCAGGTTGCTGGGATCAACAACCGCAAACACCACCATCTCCAGCACCGCTGCAACCAGAAAAGCGGGCCAGGCGATCCACATCCACCGTTGGGTCCACATGCAATTGTCTCCTGTTGTTCGTGCGTCGGTCGCGGCTTGGGCTTCGAAACAAGGCGTCAGGGCTTGCCGGGCACCACGGGCGACGCGGCGTGGTTGCGCGCCTGGTGGGCGGGCTGCAGCTTGATCAACGCGTCTTCGCGGGCCTGCCCCTGGAGCGCGCGGGCTGCCTTCAGGTCGCGTTCATAGTCGGCCTTGTTGAGCAAGGGGTCCGCGCCTTCGACCGCAATCACCGCGGTGACGATGGCCGCCACCACCACCACCAGCGGCCCGCCGACCACCAGCCACATGTGGGGCACCCGCCACCAGGCAATGGGGGCTTCGTCTTTGGTGATGGCAGCGGTGTTCATGTCGGGGGCTCCAGATTCTGAGGTGGTTCGTCGGTTCGGGCTGACCCTGTTCAACGCGGCACCAGGAAAACAGCTTTTTCGATCACGCTCACCGGCTTGTCGCCCAAGGAACGGATCTCGAATTTGATCGGATGTGAGCCCGTCGGCGCCGCGTCGGGTGGCACCTGCACCCGCAGCACCGCCGAACGCACCTCGGTGGGCAACACCTCGACCTGCGAATCCGACGCAATGCCGATACCCGGCAGGCCAGAGACGCTGATGGTGTAGCGCTGGGTTTCCTCGGTGGCGTTCATCACCTGCAGGCGGAACACGTTTTCGATCCGGCCCTGCTCGACCTGGCGCGCCAGCGCGCCGCGGTCGCGGATGACGTCGACCCGCAGCGGCGTGCGCATGAACAGGCTGACCATGACCGCCAGTGTGATGGTGAGCAAAATGGCCGAATAGACCAGCACCCGCGGACGGAAGGCGCGACGGATCATCTGGGCCGTGGTCCAACCCTTGTCCATCCCGTTTTGGGTCGAATACCTGATCAGTCCGCGCGGATAGCCGACCTTGTCCATCACCTCGTCACACACGTCGATACAGGCGCCGCAGCCGATACATTCGTACTGCAAACCATTGCGTATATCGATGCCGGTGGGGCAGACCTGCACACACAGCGTGCAGGACACACAGTCACCCAGCCCCAGCGCAGCCGGATCGGCCTTTTTCGAGCGGGCACCACGCGGTTCACCGCGCTTTTCGTCGTAGGTGACGATCATGGTGTCCTTGTCGAACATGGCGCTCTGGAAGCGCGCATACGGACACATGTACTTGCACACCTGCTCGCGCATGAAGCCGGCGTTGCCGTAGGTGGCGAAGCCGTAGAAGCAAACCCAGAAAAGCTGCCATGGTCCCAGCGAGACGGCCAGGCTTAAGACCGCGAGTTCGCGAATGGGCGTGAAGTACCCCACAAAGGTGAAACCGGTCCAGAGTGAAAACACAATCCACAGCGCGTGCTTGAGCCACTTCTTGCCGAATTTGGCGGCGGAAAATTCGGCCTTGTCCAGCCGCATGCGGGCCGAACGGTCGCCCTCCACCTTTTTCTCGATCCAGAGGAATATTTCGGTGTAGACCGTCTGCGGACACGCGTAACCACACCAGAGCCGCCCGGCCACCGCGGTGAACAGGAACAGCGACAAGGCAGAAATCACCAGCAAGCCGGTGAGATAGATGAAGTCCTGTGGGTAAAGAACGAGGCTGAAGATGTAGAAGCGGCGCGCCTCCAGATCAAACAACACCGCCTGGCGGGCATTCCACTGCAGCCACGGCAGGCCGTAGAACACCAGCTGGGTGATCCACACCGTGACCCAGCGCCAGTTGGAAAAAACACCCGATACCGATCGGGGGTAGATTTTTTCGCGCGAGGCGTAAAGGGAAACCAGCTCATCTCCGCCGTCACCACCAGCACCGCCGGTTGGGGGGGCCAGGGATCGGCTGGTGCTGGAGTGGGATGCCTTGCTCACAGGGGATGTTCAGAAATGAGAAAGCCGTTACCGGAAAAAAATCCGGTTGTGCCAACCTGATCGGCTGCACAACCGGGGAAGCGCACCATCAGTTGGCGGGCTTGTTCGACAGGCCCCAGACATAGGCGGCCAGCACGTTGATCTGGTCGCCGTTGAGCAGCGCAGACTGACTGGGCATGGCGTTGTTGATACCGTTGCTCACCGCGCGGATGATGGCCTCTTCGCCCCAGCCATGCAGCCATACCCCGTCGGTCAGATTCGGCGCACCGATGGCGCTCATACCCTTGCCGTCGGCGCCATGGCAGGCCGCACAGGAGGCAAACTTTTCTTTGCCCTGCACCGCACGCACGGCGTCGTGCGGGCTGCCCGACAGACTGAGCACGTAGTTGGCCACGTTGCGCACATCCTCGGGACCACCCACGGCGGCGGCCATGGGCGGCATCACACCGTTGCGGCCGTTGGCGATGGTGGTCTTGATGATCTCGGGCGTTCCGCCACCCAGCCAGTCGTTGTCGGTCAGGTTGGGGAAGCCTTTGGCACCACGGGCATCAGATCCGTGGCACTGGGCACAGTAGTTCATGAACAGGCGCTCGCCGATGGCCTTGGCCTGGGGGTCGGCCGCGATGGCTTCGGGCGTCATGTCCTTGAACCGCGCATAGATAGGCGCAATGGCCGCCTCAACCTTGGCCACCTCGGCGGTGTGCTGCCCCGTCGACGACCATCCCAGAACCCCCTGGAACTTGCCAAACGTGGGGTACAGCACGCCATAGACCAGGGCGAAGATCACGGTGATGATGAACAGGTACACCCACCACCGGGGCAGTGGGTTGTTCATCTCCTTGAGGTCGCCGTCCCAGACGTGCCCCGTGGTGTTGTCGTGCAGCGTGGCCGCCTTGGTGGTGCCGCTGATCCAGAGCAGGACCAGGCAGGCAATGATGCTGACCAGGGTAAGCCCGGCCACATAGATATTCCAGAATCCGCTGGTGAAGTCACTCATGATGGTTCTCTGTGTACGGTGGCAGGTCAGTCGTCACCGAAAGGCAGGCGGGCGGCTTCATCAAAACTGGCCTGGTTCTTCTTCGACCAGGCCCAGACAATGATGCCGACGAAGGTCACCAGGCTGATCACGGTGACGATGCTGCGCAGATCGTTGATGTCCATAGCGTCTGCTGTCCTTACTGGGCTGCGGCCGCAGGCTTCACCTGCGCCACCGCGGTTTCGGACTCCACTGGCGCGGCTTGCGCTGCAGCTGAGGGCTGGTTCGCGCTGCGGTGGATGCCCAACACCTGCAGGTAGGCGATCACGGCCTCCAGCTCGGTCTTGCCCTTGACGGCTTCCACCGAGCCGGCGATTTCATCGTCGGTGTAGGGGGCACCCATCATGCGCAACACCTCCATGCGCTTGGGCAATTCAGTTTCGTCCACCACTTTATTGGCCAGCCACGGGTAGGCTGGCATGTTGGACTCGGGCACCAGATCGCGCGGGTTGGTCAGGTGAATGCGGTGCCACTCGTCGCTGTAGCGACCACCCACACGGTGCAGATCGGGGCCGGTGCGCTTGCTGCCCCATTGAAACGGACGGTCGTACACAAACTCGCCAGCCACCGAATAGGGGCCGTAGCGCAGCGTCTCGGCCTGGAAGGGTCGGATCATCTGCGAGTGGCAGTTGTAGCAACCCTCGCTCACGTACACATCGCGCCCGGCCAGCTGCAGCGGCGAGTAGGGCTTGAGCCCCTCGATCGGCTGCGTGGTGGATTTCTGGAAGAACAGGGGCACGATTTCCACCAGACCACCGACCGCCACCACAAGCGTGATCAACACGATCATGAGGAAGTTGTTGGTCTCGATCTTGGCGTGGCCAACGGGTTTTTCTTGGTTTGACATGGCAGTGGCTCCTCAGGCGTGGGCCGGATTGACAGCAAGAACCGGCACATCGACAGCACGGCCTTGGCGGATCGTCATGATCACGTTCCACAGCATGACCAGCATGCCACCGAGGTACAGCAGGCCGCCGAGCAAGCGGATCACATAGAACGGGAAGGTGGCTTTCACAGACTCGACGAAGGTGTAGGTCAGGCTGCCGTCGGGGTTGACCGAGCGCCACATCAGACCCTGCATCACACCGGCGATCCACATCGCAGCGATGTAGAGCACGATGCCAATGGTGGCGATCCAGAAGTGCAGCTCGATGGCGGGCACCGAGTACATCTTCTTCTGGCCGAACAGGCGCGGGATCAGGTAATAGAGCGAACCCATGGACACCAAGCCAACCCAGCCGAGGGCACCGGAATGCACGTGACCTACGGTCCAGTCGGTGTAGTGCGACAGCGCGTTGACGGTCTTGATCGACATCATCGGACC
>CAYRIT010000107.1:0-10515 GCA_964424415.1 uncultured Hydrogenophaga sp. | reverse complement strand
TGGGAACGGTCTACAGCACGCTGGGCGCGCGCCTGGACGTGGTGGAAATGCTGGACGGCCTGATGCAGGGCGCCGACCGGGACCTGGTCAAGATCTGGCAGAAAATGAATGCCAAGCGCTTTGACAACATCATGCTCAAGACCAAGACGGTGGGCGCCAAGGCCACACCCGAGGGTATCGAGGTGACGTTTGCGGCCGCGGAAGAGGGCGGCAAGGCGCCCGAGCCGCAGGTCTATGACCTGGTGCTGCAGGCCGTGGGTCGCACGCCCAACGGCAAGAAGATCGCCGCCGACAAGGCCGGTGTGGCGGTGACCGACCGTGGCTTCATCAACGTCGACATCCAGATGCGCACCAACGTGCCGCACATCTTCGCCATCGGCGACATCGTCGGCCAGCCCATGCTGGCGCACAAGGCGGTGCACGAGGCGCACGTGGCCGCCGAGGTCATCGCGGGCGAGCTGCAGGGCAACCAGGAACTGGCTGCGGCCGCCTTCAATGCCCGGGTGATCCCCAGCGTGGCCTACACCGACCCCGAGGTGGCCTGGGTGGGTCTGACCGAAGACCAGGCCAAGGCTCAAGGCATCAAGGTCAAGAAGGGGCTGTTCCCCTGGACGGCGTCGGGCCGCGCGATTGCCAACGGCCGCGACGAAGGTGTCACCAAGCTGCTGTTCGATGATTCACCCGAGGCCCATGGCCACGGCAAGATCCTGGGCGGCGGCATGGTGGGCACCCACGCGGGCGACATGATCGGCGAGATTGCGCTGGCCATCGAGATGGGTGCCGATGCGGTGGACATTGGCAAGACGATCCACCCACATCCCACGCTGGGCGAGAGCATTGGCATGGCCGCCGAGGTGGCGCATGGATCGTGCACCGACCTGCCACCGGCAAAGAAGTAGGCGTTTCGGCGCATCCCAATAAAAAGGCCCGAACCGGCAACGGTTCGGGCCTTTTTGATGTGGGGTTCGCCGGCGCGTGACCTGGCCGATCAGACCGGTGCTTTGACCTGTCCGGATGCTTTTTCCCAACGCCCTTTGCAGACCACACAGTGCTCGGTCTGCGGCTCGATCTTCAGCCGCTCGAACGGTATGTCGCAGCCGCATTCGCCACACTGGCCGTAGCTGCCGTCCGCCATCGCCTTGAGCGCGCGGTCGATGCGCGCGAGGTCGGCCGCGTCGATGTCGGTCAGCACCTGGTCCACCTCGCGGGCCACGTTGCGCTGCACCATGCCGCCTTCATCGGCGGTGGGCGGCGCCAGATTTTCCCGGTTCTGTTGCATCTCCAGCTGAAGCTCATCCTGCCGTTTCAGCAGCAGGGACTTGAGCTCGTCGCGTTGGGTCTGGGTCAGGGGATGGTTCATGGATACCTCCTTCGGTTGGGGTTTTGGAACGATGCGGTGCGTGCACTCGACAGGCACGCCAAACCTGGTCAACTCAAGCCTACCAGCTTCGCCTATGGCAAAAACCGGCAGCGTGCGTTTGCTGTGTGGGGCTCAGCGCGGATCGTGCGCCGAGTGAACCCGCATGCGCAGGCTCAGGTCGGTGCGGGAGTCGGCATTGGCCAGCGCGGTTTCCTGGTCGATGCGGCCATCCTGGTACAGCTGCAGCAACACCTGGTCGAAGCTCTGCATGCCAACCACACCACTTTTTTCGATGGCCTGTTTCAGGCTGTCGACCGAGCCGCGCAGGATCAGGTCGGACACGTAGGCCGACTGCAGAAGAATCTCGGCCGCCAGCACGCGTCCGCCCCGCAGACCGGGCAGCAGGCGCTGCGAGATGACACCTTGCAGGTTGGTGGCCAGATCCAGCTGCAACTGGGCGTGCATCATTTCGGGGAAGAAGTTGATGATGCGGCGCATCGCCTGCGTGGCGTTGGCTGCGTGCAGGGTGGAAACACAGAGCTGCCCGGTTTCGGCGTAGGCCAGGGCGTGCTCCATGGTCTCTCGGTCGCGGATCTCGCCGATCATGATCACATCCGGCGCCTGCCGCATGGCATTGCGAAGCGCGTGCGCAAAGCTCACCGTATCGATCCCGACCTCGCGCTGATCCACCGTGCTCCGATGGTGTGAGAACAGATATTCGATGGGGTCTTCCACCGTCAGAATGTGGCCCTGGCTGTGCTGTGCGCGGTGGTTCAGCATGGCTGCCAGCGTGGTGCTTTTGCCCGAGCCTGCCGCACCGACCACCAGCACCAGGCCACGCGGCGCCATCGCCAGCTCCTGCACCGCAGGCGGCAGACCCAGCACATCGAAGCCGGGAATCTGGTTGTTGATGCGCCGCGCCACCATGGCGGTGTCGCCGCGCTGGCGGTAGACGTTGATCCGGAACCGTCCGATCTCCGGCGCGGCGTACGCCAGGTTGCATTCCAGCGTTTCCTCGAACTCGGCGATCTGCTTGGCGCTCATCACCGAGTACGCCAGTGCGCCCGCCTCCCCATGCTGCAGGGGCGGTAGCGGCATGGGCAAAGAACGCCCCTGGACCTTCATGTGCGGCGGGGCGCCGGTGGTCAGAAACAGATCGGAAGCCTGGTGCTGGGCCATCTGGCCGAGCAGGCGGAGCAGCTGAGCGTTTTCCATGTTCGATTTTCCGTTGATTGGATGTGCCGATATCGGCGTTTTCGGGGATGCGGCAGATATCCGCCGCATCCATTCTCTCTACATGCTAGCGTGACCCGCGCGCAGGCGCGTGGCGCAATCGACAGCCCTTGACACAAAGCAAACGCCGCGCGGTCCGGCGTGGGATCACTTGCGCTCATTCCGGATGCGGTGGCGCAGAGCGCGCCGGAGCCATGTCGGCTGTGCGCGTGAATGGGACGAAGCGCACATCCAGCACGGTGCGCTGGGTGGTCGCACCGCATGTGTCTTTTTCGATCACGCGCAGCTGCTGCCCGGCTGTGGGGTCTCCCAGCGGAATCACCAGTCGGCCGCCCGGCTTCAGCTGATCGAGCAGCGGCTGCGGCACCCTTGGTGCGGCGGCGGTGACGATGATGGCGTCGAATGGCGCATGTTCCGGCCACCCGGCATAACCGTCGCTCAGCCGGGTCAACACGTTGTGGTAGCCGGCCGACGTCAGGGCGCGGGCCGCTGCGCGGCCCAGCGGTTCGACGATTTCGATGGAATGCACCGCGGCGGCGATCTCGGCCAGCACCGCGGCCTGATACCCTGAACCGGTGCCGACCTCGAGCACCTTGTCGCGGGGTTGGAGAGCCATCAGGTCCGTCATCAGTGCCACGATGAACGGCTGTGAAATGGTTTGGCCGGCGCCGATCGGTAACGGCCGGTTGTCGTAGGCTTGCGCCACCAGGGCAGGCGGCACGAAGCGGTGGCGCTCGACCTTGCGCAGCGCGGCGACCACACGCTCGGACAGCGCCTCGCAACCGGTTTCGTGGCGTGTCTCGTGCACCATAGCGACGATTTCGGAGACCATGCGTTCGCGGCGTGTGCTCATGTCAGCAGCAGAGTGGGTCGTCATGGTTTCCTTTGAAGCGGGACGCCTCGGGTCGGCCTTTGCGCATTGACCTGAAGGGCACACATCACCGATCAGTCAATACCATACCGAGTATGCGTGGAACGGTGCAACAGTCGCTGCGTGCACGCTTGGTTAGGAGGCGGCGGGCGGAATGGGCTTGTTCACCCCGCACCGCACAACAAAAAGCCGGTCACTGACCGGCTTTTTGTTGTGCGGCGTCTGTTCAGACGAGTTTGTCCAGTGTGCTGGTGGCCTCTGCCAGCAGGTAGTAGAAGGTCACGCGGCCTTTGCGGTTCACACCTTTCAACGTTTCCAGCACGCGCGCAATGCCGGCATCGGCGGCTTCCGCCGATAGCCCCAGCTTCTTGGCGGCAAAGCCGTCGCGCACGGTGGCCAGCTCCTTGGGGTCGGTGCCCGAGACCAGGGACGAGTCGGCGTTGCGCAGCGCGATGCCGCAGTACTTGACGATGGCATTGACCGCGACCTCGGAGGCGGCGGGAGCGTACTTGCGAACATCGGCGAGGTAATCGGACATGGGTTCTCCTGTGGGGGTGGAAAGAAAACAAGTTGCTGCGCGAACTCAGTGACAGGCGCTGCACAGTCTAGTGTGCCGCAGGCGCAAGCCAATGGGAAGCCGAGGCGGGCCGTTTGGACGCCGCATCGATTCAGGCATCAGCGTGGCGCCAGGCGGATCGCGCCGTCGAGCCGGATCACCTCGCCGTTGAGCATGTCGTTCTCGATGATGTGCCGGGCCAGCTTGGCGTAGTCCTCGGGCGTGCCCAGGCGACTGGGGAAGGGCACGCTGGCGGCCAGCGCGTCCTGCACGTCCTGCGGCATGCCAAACAGCATGGGTGTACCGAAGATGCCGGGGGCGATGGTCATGTTGCGGATGCCGTTGCGCGCGAGGTCGCGCGCAATCGGCAGTGTCATGCCGACGACACCACCTTTGGAGGCGGCGTAGGCGGCCTGGCCGATCTGGCCATCAAAGGCCGCGACACTGGCGGTGGAGATCATCACGCCGCGCTCGCCGGTGGCCTCGGGCTCGTTCTTGCACATCGCGTCGGCGGCCAGGCGGATCATGTTGAAGCTGCCCACCAGGTTGACCATGATGGTCTTGGTGTAGACCGCAAGCGAATGGGCGCCGTTCTTGCCCACGGTTTTTTCGGCCGGCGCAATGCCGGCGCAGTTGACCAGGCCCATGAGCTTGCCCATGGAGACGGCCTTGGCCACCACCACCTGGCCATCGACCTCCTGGCTCACGTCGCATTTCACGAACGCGCCGCCGATGGCCTTGGCCACCGCCTCGCCTTTTTCCACCTGCATGTCGGCGATCACCACCTGGCCACCGTGGGCCGCGAGCATGCGTGCCGTGCCTTCGCCCAGACCCGACGCGCCGCCGGTGACGATGAAAACCTTGCCTTGAATGTCCATGAGGTGCTCCTTGGAGGTGGGGGTGCCGGATTGACGTTGACGTAAACGTCAATTATCACCGAGGCTGGCAGGCGACCGCGGCGCTGCTCAGCTGGCAGTGGGCAGCGTCAGTCTGACCACCGTGCCTCTGCCCGGCGCACTGTCCACCGACAGGTTGCCGCCGTGCAGTTCGGCGATGCGCTTGACGATCGCCAGGCCCAGGCCTTTGCCGCCTTCGCCGGTGGCGGGCGCGGCCTGGTGGCGGCTCTGGTAGAAGCGATCGAACAGGTGCGGCAGATCGTCGGGTGCGATGCCTGTGCCCTGGTCGCTCACGGTGATGCAGGCCGTTGGCGGCGAGCCGTTCTGCCGCTGCGCGCGCAAGGTGATGGTGCTGCCGGGGCTGCTGAATTTCAGTGCGTTGTCGACCAGGTTGGCCACTGCGCGTTCGATCAGCTGCACATCGACCGCGGCCACGACGGGGGCAGCGTCGCTGGCGGTCGGATCGGCGCTTTGCACCGCCATGCCCACCTGGCGTGCGCGCTCGGCGAATCGCATCGCCACATCGTCGAGCAGCTCGCCCAGGTCCAGCACCTCGGGTGTGATCTGGAACGCGGGCTCGTCCAGGCGGGCCAGATCCCCCAGGCTTTGCACCAGCCGAGCGGCGTTGCGCGCGTTGCGCAGGGCCACACCCACCAGTTCGCGGTCTGCGTCGCGCCCGGCATCACCGGCCCAGCGGCTTTCCAGCGTTTCCAGGCAGGCGGTGGTGGCGGTCAGCGGCGAGCGCAGATCGTGCGACAGGTTGCTCACGCCCTCACGGCGGAAATGATCGAGGCGGCGCAGCGTCGCCCACTGGCGCCTGAGGGCTTGCAGCATCGCGTCGATGCCGCGCGCGAGCTGACCGAATTCGTTCGGGTCCCGGGTGTCGGGCAATTGCCAGCGGAGCTCACGGTCGGCGGATTGGGTGGCAACCTGCTCGCCCAGGCCCTCGTCGCGGATGGTGTTCACGGCCCGGGTCAGGCGTGTCAGCGGGCGGGTCACGCTGGCGGTGATCCAGGCCGCCAGTCCGGTCGACAGTGCCACCACCGCCAGCACCATCAGCACAAAAGGCTGCGACAGGGCGCTGGTCCAGGCCGCGCCGGGTGTCTCGCTCAGCTCGCGCGGCCGCGTCACGAGATACAGGTAGGCCGCCACCGGCGGGTTGGGTGCGATGGCCGGGCGGCGCAGCGCCCGCGCGGCCACCACCACCCGGCTCTCCATGCGCTCGGGGTCGTCGCCCATCACATACGGCATCGGGTTGTCGCCCGCGGCCATCATCACTGGGCCCATGTGGACCCGAAACGCCGGTGACAACCGGGTCTGGCCGGTGGTGCTCAGCACCTGGCCGTCGGGGCTCAGCAGGTAGAGCTGGGTGTCGGGTTCGTACAGCACCAGGTTGGCCAGGAAGGTGTTGAAGTCGTCCCCGATGCGCTCGCGCAGGCCCAGCAGGTCGTTGTGCTGGGTGCTGACCCGCTTGAGGAAAGCCTCGGCGCGGTAGTAGCTGCTCTCGTGCTCGAAGCGCTGGTAGGCCAGCAGCAGTGCCAGCACCACACCGAGCGCGGTGAGCAGGCCGGTGAGGCCGATGGTGAGGGCGATCTTGGCGCGGACCTTCATGGCCGTTCGCGCATCTTGTAGCCCGCACCGCGCACCGTGAGGATGAACTCGGGTTTGAGCGGATCGGCTTCGAGTTTGGCCCGCAGCCGGTTGATGTGGGTGGTGACGGTGTGTTCGTAGCCGTCGTGGCTGTAGCCCCAGACCGCGCTCAGCAGTTGCGAGCGCGAGTACACATGGCCCGGGTGCTGGGCAAAATGCATCAGCAGATCGAACTCGAGCGCGGTGAACTCCAGCGCCTGGCCGCGCACCCGCGCCTGCCGCTTGAGCGGCTCGATTTCCAGCGTGCCGTTGACAAGCAAGGCACCGCTGTCGCTGGCCACGGCCTGCGCGGCCAGCGCCGCGCGCAGGCGTTCGGCTCGGCGCAGCAGCGCCTTCACCCGGGCCAGCAGCTCGGCCAGCGAAAACGGCTTGGTGAGGTAGTCGTCGGCACCGAGCTCCAGGCCCAGCACGCGGTCGAGTTCGGTGGACTTGGCCGTCAGCATCAGGATCGGTGTGTGGTCGCCGCGCGAGCGCAGCGTCTTGCAAACCTCCAGCCCGTCGAGCCCCGGCATCATCAGATCGAGCACCAGCAGGTCACACGGCGCCTCGGTCTGCAGCGCCAGTGCCGCGAGCCCGTCACGCGCTTCGCTGACGCCGTAGCCCGCAGCGCGCAGGTTGAGTGCCAGCAGGTCGCGGATGTCGGTCTGGTCTTCGGCCACCAGAATGTGTTTTGTGGCGTTCATGGGTTCTGGGTCGCAGGGGAGGGGCCATTCTTACCGCGATGTGATGGAAATGTGATCTTTCGCGAGCCGGCTGTGATCTGGCGTGCGCACAGTGAGGGTATGGCTTCTTACCGGATTCGACCACCATGCTGCTGATCTCTGCCCCATCCGCCCTGGCTCCCAGTCTCGCCTGGAGCGAACTGCTCCAGCACCGGGACTATCTGCTGCGGTTCGCCCGCCGTCGGCTGCACGATGCCGCCCTGGCCGAGGATGTGGTGCACGACGTGTTCGAGGCGGTGCTGCGCGCGCGTGCCGGTTTCGCTGGACGCAGCGCACTGCGCAGCTGGCTGGTCGGCATTCTCAAGCACAAGCTGGTGGATCTGATCCGCGACCGGGCGCGCTACGGCGCGCTGGATGAAGACGGCGATGACAGCGCAGAGGACTCGCGGCTGGAAAACACCGCACCCGGCCCCGAGCACCTGGCCGAGCAGCGCGAGCAGCTGGCGCTGGTGATGGCGCGCATCGCGCAGCTGCCCGAGGGCCTGCGCGAGGTGATGGAGTGGCGCGTGCTCAACGACGAGCCGACCGAGGTGGTCTGCGAGCGCCTGGGCATCAGCCAGGACAACCTGTTCGTGCGGCTGCACCGGGCGCGCAAGCGCCTGCACAGCTGAGACGCCAGCGCCGGCATTGCTGATGCTTGCAGGGCCCGTGCTGTCAGCCCGGTGCGGTGGTTTCGGCTGGGGGCAGGGGCGTCAATCCAGGATGCCGCGGAACTGGCTTTGCCAGGCCGCAGGCATCGTCCCCCTGTAGGGGGGAAGCCGCAAAGCGGCGCAGGGGGGCTTTACTTGTACCCGACGCGGTCCAGCATTTGCTGCACCTTGGTCATGTTCTTGGCGACTACACCCAGCGGAATGGTTTCGGCCTTGAAGTTGTCACCGCCCATCGCGGTGAGCGCGGGGTTGTCGATCTTCAAGCCCTTGGCGGCCGGGAACTCGTTGTTGCCGTTGGCGAAGTAGTCCTGGGCAAACGGGCTGGTCAGGTACTCCATGAACACGATGGCGTTGGCCGGGTGCTTGGCGTGCTTGGCCACGGCGGCGCCAGCGATGTTCACGTGGGTGCCGCTGGTGCCCTGGTTGGGGAACACCACCCGCACCTTTTCCATCACCGCCTTGTCCTCGGGCTTGTTTGACTTGATGAGACGCGCGGCGTAGTAGCTGTTGGTGATGGCCACGCCGCACTCACCCGAGGCCACGGCCTTGATCTGGTCGGTGTCGCCACCCTTGGGCGCGCGCGCCATGTTGTCGACCAGACCCTTGAGCCAGGCCTCGCCTTTGGCATCGCCCATGTGTTCCACCACGGTCGAGAACAGCGACAGGTTGTAAGGGTGCGAGCCGGAGCGGGTGCACAGCAGGCCCCTGAGTTTGGGATCGGCGAGCTGCTCGTAGGTGGCGACATCGGCCGCCTTGACCCGCAGCGGGTCGTAGACGATGACGCGCGCGCGGGTGGAAAAACCGGTCCAGGTGACGCCGTCGGGTGTGGCGCTGGCGCGCAGGTTGGCCGGGATCGCGGCGTCCAGCTTGGCCGACTTGATCGGCTGGAACAGGCCCTGCGCATCGGCCGAAGCCAGGCGCGCGGCGTCCACCAGCATCACCACATCGGCCGGCGAGGCACTGCCCTCGGCGCGCAGGCGCGCGACAATGCCGGCGTCGTCGGCGTCCACCCGGTTGATCTGGATACCCGTGGTTTTGGTGAAGTTGTCGTACATCGCCTCGTCGGTCTGGTAGTGCCGTGCCGAGTAGAGGTTGAGCACCTTGTCTTGTGCGAAGGCACCGGTGGCGGCGGTCAGCGCGAATGTGGCGAGCAGGGGAAATCGAACGGTGGAGCGCATGGGGTGGGGTCCGTGGGTGGGTGGTTGGTCTGAACAGAGGACAGGATGATTCCTGTTGAGGAATTTTAATGCAAATGGGAATGGTTCTTAATAAACAACACAAAATGTGTGGCTTGGCGTGGGTCGCCGGGCTGTTGCTGGCGCTCGCGGGTTGCTCGTCCGTTCCACCATCGACATCGCCTGCGGTCACGCCGTCGACGACCACGCCTCCGGTCGTCGCCGAGCCGCAGCGGCGCGCGCCGCGCCTGGGGCTGGCGCTCGGTGGCGGGGCGGCGCGCGGCTTTGCGCACGTGGGTGTGATCCAGGTGCTGGAGCGCAACGGCATCCGGCCCGATCTGGTGGTGGGCACCTCGGCCGGCAGCCTGGTGGCCGCCCTGTACGCCAGTGGCATGGACGGCGCGGCCCTGGAGCGCGCGGCGCTCAGCATGGACGAGGCCACCCTGACCGACTGGATGCTGCCCCTGGTGAGCCGCGGCATGTTGCGCGGCGAGGCGCTGGCGCGCTACGTGCGCCAGGCGGTGGGCGGGCGTCTGCTGCAGGACATGTCGCCGCCGCTGGGTGTGCTGGTCACCGATCTGGCCACGGGGCAGGGGGTGGTGTTTCGGCGCGGCGATGCGGCCCAGGCGGTGCGTGCCTCCAGCGCGGTGCCGGGCGTGTTTGCGCCGGTGGCCATTGCCGGGCGCGAGTATGTGGATGGCGGGCTGGTCGCGCCGGTGCCCGTGAGCCAGGCCCGCGCCATGGGCGCGGAGGTGGTGCTGGCGGTGGACATTTCGGCCGACCCGCAGGGCAACAACGCCAACGGCCTGCTCAACCTGCTGCTGCAGACCACCGCCATCATGGGCCAGAGCATCAACCGCTTCGAGCTGGCCGGCGCCGAGGTGGTGCTGCGCCCGGCGCTCAGCGGTGTGGGCAGCGCCGACTTTGCGGCGCGCCAGCGCTCCATCGAAGCCGGGCGCGCAGCGATGCAGGCGGCCTTGCCGCGGCTCAGGGCCGAGCTGGCCAAGCTGCGCCCGGTTGCCGCGCCGGCGCCCTGAGCGTCATTGCCTCACTGCATGAACCAGCCGTGGCTCACCACCAGCGATTGGCCGGTGAGTGCGTTGCTGGGGAAGGCGGCGAACATCAGGGCGACCTGGGCCACATCGTCGACGGTGGTGAATTCGCCGTCGACCGTCTCCTTGAGCATGACCTTTTTGATCACCTCGTCTTCCGAGAGGCCCAGCGCCTGGGCCTGCTCCGGGATCTGCTTGTCCACCAGCGGCGTGCGCACAAAACCCGGGCAGATGATGTTCGCGCGCACGCCATGTGCGGCACCTTCCTTGGCGATCACCTTGGTCAGTCCTTCGAGGCCGTGTTTGGCGGTCACGTAGGGCGCTTTGAGCATCGAAGCCTCTTTGGAGTG
>CAYRIT010000106.1:0-10814 GCA_964424415.1 uncultured Hydrogenophaga sp. | reverse complement strand
TGCGCAGCGCATCGGTGAACGTGACCTCCACCTTCTTCTCGCCCAGCTGCTGCTCAAGCTGCAGCAGGAACTTGTCGACCACACGCAGGATGACGTTTTCGTCCAGCGCCTTGAAGCTGACCATGGCGTCGAGCCGGTTGCGGAACTCGGGCGTGAACAGGCGCTTGATGTCGGCCATCTCGTCCCCCGCCTCGCGCGGGTTGGTGAAACCGATCGTGGCCTTGTTCATGGTCTCGGCCCCCGCGTTTGTCGTCATGATGATGATGACGTTGCGGAAGTCGGCCTTGCGCCCGTTGTTGTCGGTCAGTGTGCCATGGTCCATCACCTGCAGCAGCACGTTGAAGATGTCCGGGTGGGCCTTCTCGATCTCGTCGAGCAGCAGCACGCAGTGCGGTTTCTTGGTGACAGCCTCGGTCAGCAGGCCGCCCTGGTCAAAGCCCACATAGCCCGGAGGCGCACCGATCAGGCGGCTCACCGCATGGCGCTCCATGTACTCCGACATGTCGAAGCGAAGCAGGTCGATGCCCATGATGTAGGCGAGCTGCTTGGCGGCTTCGGTCTTGCCCACGCCGGTGGGGCCGCTGAACAGGAAAGCCCCAATCGGCTTGTCGGCGCGGCCCAGTCCGGAGCGGGCCATCTTGACGCTGGCGGCCAGCACCTCCAGCGCCTTGTCCTGGCCGAACACCACACTTTTGAGGTCGCGCTCCAGCGTCTGCAGCTTGCTGCGGTCGTCGTTGGACACGTTGGCCGGCGGGATACGGGCGATCTTGGCCACGATCTCTTCGACCTCGGTCTTGCTGATGGTTTTCTTCCGCTTGGACACCGGCAGGATGCGCTGGGCCGCGCCCGCTTCGTCGATCACGTCGATCGCCTTGTCGGGCAGGTGGCGGTCGTTGATGTACTTGGCGCTGAGCTCGGCCGCCGCCTGCAAGGCCGCCAGCGCGTACTTCACGCCGTGGTGCTCCTCGAAGCGCGACTTCAGTCCCTTGAGGATGTCCACCGTTTCCTGCACGGTGGGCTCGACCACGTCCACCTTCTGGAAGCGGCGCGACAGGGCAGCGTCTTTCTCGAAGATGCCGCGGTACTCGGTGAAGGTGGTCGCGCCAATGCACTTGAGCTGGCCACTGGAGAGCGCCGGCTTCAGGAGGTTGGACGCATCCAGCGTGCCACCGGAGGCCGCCCCCGCGCCGATCAGGGTGTGAATCTCGTCGATGAACAGAATCGCATTCGGCTTGTCCTTCAGCGCCTTGAGCACGCCCTTGAGGCGTTGCTCGAAATCGCCCCGGTATTTGGTGCCAGCCAGCAGCGCGCCCATGTCGAGCGAATAGACGATGCCTTCGCTCAAGATTTCGGGCACATCGCCCTGGGTGATGCGCCAGGCCAGGCCTTCGGCGATCGCGGTCTTGCCGACACCGGCCTCACCCACCAGCAGCGGGTTGTTTTTGCGACGCCGGCACAGGATCTGGATGGTGCGCTCGACCTCGAACTCGCGGCCGATCAGCGGATCGATCTTGCCGTCCTTGGCCAGCTGGTTGAGGTTCTGTGTGAACTGCTCCAGCGGCGAGGACTTTTCGTTGGACTTGCCCTCAGCACCCTGCTCCTCGTTCTCGGCCGCGCTGTCACCCGGCTTGCTGGACTCCGGCGGGTCGCTCTTGCGGATGCCGTGGGCGATGAAGTTCACCACATCCAGCCGTGTCACACCCTGCTGGTGCAGGTAATACACCGCGTGCGAATCCTTCTCGCCAAAGATCGCCACCAGCACGTTGGCGCCGGTGACTTCCTTTTTGCCGTTGCCGGTGGACTGCACATGCATGATGGCGCGCTGGATCACGCGCTGGAAACCCAGCGTGGGCTGGGTGTCCACCTCGTCGGTGCCCGCCACCTGGGGGGTGTTGTCCTTGATAAAATTGGTGAGCGACTTGCGCAAGTCGTCCACGTTGGCCGAACAGGCGCGCAGCACCTCGGCCGCGCTGGGGTTGTCGAGCAACGCGAGCAACAGGTGCTCGACGGTGATGAATTCGTGCCGCTGCTGCCTGGCCTCGACAAAGGCCATATGCAAGCTGACTTCAAGTTCCTGGGCAATCATGGTCGCTTCCTTGGAGCTGGGGGTGATCTGAAACGCTGGGCCACGGGCTGGACGTTAAGGGGAAGAGGCCATAGGTAGGGCACTTTTTGATTTATTCAACCGGCTCACTCAAACACTGCAATGGATGCCCCGCTTCGCGGGACGCCTGGGTCACCTGGTCCACCTTGGTGCTGGCGACATCGCGGCTGTAGACGCCACAGATGCCTTTGCCTTCGAGGTGGATTTTGAGCATGATCTGCGTCGCGGTTTCGCGGTCTTTGCTGAAAAACTCCTGGATCACGTAGACCACAAACTCCATCGGCGTGAAATCGTCGTTGAGCAGCACCACCTGATACATCTGCGGCGGCTTGACCTTCTGGGTGCGCCGCTCAAGCACAACCGAATCGTCGCTTCCCACACCGGGAGGTGCAAGCGGGAGATCGGGTTTTTTCGGGTTCTTGGTGGCCATGAAAACCATTCTAGCGGCCCGGGTCTGCCTTCGCCGGACCCGCCAACAAACCCCGGCACAGGCTGCCGTGCCGGGTTCCCCGGTAGCAGCCGGTCCAGCGGTGGCGCACAGCGAATCAGCATACGACATTGTGCGTCGGGCACCTCCCTTCGAAGCCACAAGCAGCTGCTTTTCCCTCACGTATTTCAGGGGTTCAGGCCGGCACCGCACCCTGCGCCGCCCATCGCCGCTAGGGGCTGAGGGGATCCACCGCCCCAGGACCGACGGCTGATCCGGTCCGCATTGGAACACCGGCCACCGCGGCGGCGCCAGCGGCCCGAACTCAGCCCGCGCCGACCTCCAACCGACGAAGGCCCAGCGCATCGGCGCGCCGCCGGACTGGGCACGGACCGGGTCGGCCTCAAACCACGCTTTCAGCCGGTTGTGCGCCGCGGTGTCGAACGGCCCGGCCGACCAGGCCACCCGCTCGGCGAACGCCTGGAAGTCTTTGCAGCCGGCCAGTCGGCTCGGTGTCTGGATGAAGTCCAGCCGCGGGAACACACCGCGCCGGTGCAGCATGCCCAGCAGCAGCAGATGGTCGGGCGTGCGCGGCACGTCCATGCCGAGCAGCTCCACGATGGCGCCATCCATGAACTGACCTCCCACCGGGTAGCTGAGGTATACCCGCAAACGCGCGTGGCGCTGCAGCTTGGCCACCGCGGCGTCAAGATCGTCGACCGAAGTGGAGCGCGAAGCGATGGCGATGTCGCACACCGGCACATCGCTCCAGTCGTCCTCCCAGGCACGGTGCACCGTTTGGATGTTGGTCAAGCCGGTCTTGGCTGCCGCGCCTTGCAGCTGTTCCAGCATGCCGGCACTGTAGTCCAGCGCCACCACCGTCTCCAGCCGATGCGCCAGCGCCAGCGGCAGCGCCACGGTGCCCGGGCCACAGCCCACGTCCAGCACCGAGCGTGCGCCGCCGAGGTCCATGCGCCGCAGGAAATCGTCGACATAACCACCCTTCTGGCTTTTGGGGCGTAGTCGCGCGCACGGCCGTCCCAGGCCCTAGCGGGTTTGGTCAGCAGGCGGTTGCGCTGCACCTGTTCGCGGGAGATCTGGGCGAAATCGATGTCTTCAAACCGCATGTCGGCCTTTCGATGGCGCAGCCCAGCAAGCGTTCGGGCGGCAGGCAGGTGAGCAACACCGCCGCGGGTACGCCAGCAACGAACACGCGCCGGATCGCCCCCGGCGCTGGCCCGAAACGACGCACCAGCAGCGCGTTGCTGACGCCCGCCGCACCCAGACCGAGTGGCGCGGCAACCCCCAGCGCCAGGGCCGCGCGCAGCCAATCGCGCCGGCCCGGCTCATGCAGCGTCACAGCGTCAGTCACCTTGGGCGCTGGTGGGTGGGCTCGATGAAGGTCCGGTCAGCGTGGTCGCCAGCCAGGCGGTGACGGCCTCGGCGCGCGCTGGCAGCAAGGTGGTGCCGCCGGTGAAACGCTGCCAGTCGGCCACGTGCCGGGCCGCCACCGTCGTGAGCAGGGGCAGGTCCTGGGCCAATATCTCCAGCAACTCGGCACAGAAACCGCCGCCTTCGGCCTCCAGACCGCCAAACCGGTTGCTCACCACCAGATCCGGCGCCTCCATGGCCGCGCGCCTGAGCACATCGCTGGCCCGAGCAAAACCCTGCGGATCGGCACGGCAGGCTGTGGAATCCCGGCCCAGCGGCTGGGAAACGAGGTACTCCTCCTTCGTGTCCAGGTCAACCAGCACCATGGCGCCTGCGCAGCCGGCATCGCTGTCAGGGTGTGTCATCAGCACACCCCGCACGCGCCGACCCGCGCGCTGCTGGCCGCGGGCGATGCTGGCGAGCAGCGCATCGACATCGCAGGCACCGTCGTCCACGATGGCGGCCGCGCGCAGCCCGGTGGCCTCGGTCAGGGTGTTGTGGTCCTCGGTGCAAGCGGTCATGGTGGCCTCCTTCAGAAGCTGTAGCGCAGGTTGGCGAACCAGCTGCGGCCTGCGGCGGGAAAACCGTCGTCGAGCTGGTAGTTCCGGTCCGTCGCATTATCGATCCCTGCTTCCAGGGTGAGCGCCGCCACCGGCGACCAGCTTGCCTTCAGACCCAGCACGCTGAAGCCACCGAGCGAGGCCGTGTCGCTCACCAAGAACTGCGTGCGTCAAAACCACGCCCATAAACCAGCGACCCGTTGCGCGAATTGGTCGACAGCGTGACCCCGGGCAGCAGATTGACCGCGTCACCCACCGTCTGCCGACCGAACTGCTGCATGTCCTGGCGGGTCACCAATGAACCCACCTGGTCCTGTGGCATCTCACCCACCGGGGCACGCTGACCGGTGACGGTGACCGCCCCCAGGCTGAAGACATCGTCACTCGCGTGACCGCTGGCTTGAAAGAACGTCAGCGCTGCCAGTGCCAGCGGTGTGAGGCGTTGATGGAAAACGTTCATGCCTGGAGGGCTCCTGTGATTGGCCATTTCGTTATATAAATATGAATATAGCGCATCGGAAATCGGCCAAATATACCTGATGAAACACCTGTTATTTCTTGTTCATAAGTGCGAAACACCCGATCGGCGGCCGGGTTGTATCGTTATGTATACTCAAACACTTCGATTGATTCACCGAGACCGCCATGACACAACGCCCGCTGAAACTCGTCGCCGCCCTTGCAGCCAGCTTCATCTGCCTCGCCGCCCAGGCCGCCGACCTCACCGTCTCGGCCGCCGCCAGCCTGACCAATGCCATGCGGGACATCGCCCCGCTGTTCGAAGCCGCCCACCCCGGCACCAAGCTGCAGCTGAACTTCGGCGCCTCGGGCGCCCTGTTGCAGCAGATCGCCAAAGGGGCGCCAGCCGACGTTTTCGCCAGCGCCGACCAGGAAACCATGAACCAGGCGCAGACCCAGGGCCTGGTGAAGGCCGATCAGCGCCGCGACTTCGTGCGCAACACGCTGGTGGTGATCGTTCCGACCACGGCCAGCCAGACACCGGCAACCGTGGCCGATCTGGCCCAGCCCGGCTATGCACGCATCGCCATCGGCCTGCCCGCCAGCGTGCCGGTCGGCCGCTATACCAAGGGTGTGCTCGAAGCGGCCAACCTCTGGGGCGCGATCGAGCCGAAGATGATCGGCTCCAACAACGTGCGCCAGGCACTGGACTATGTGGCGCGCTCGGAGGTCGATGCCGGCTTTGTCTACGCGACCGACGCCGCGCTCATGGCCGACAAGGTCAAGGTAGCGCTCACCGTGCCCACCGCCAAGCCCATCCTGTATCCGGTGGCGCCCCTGACCTCAGCGCCCAACGCCGAAGCCGCCGCCAAATTCGTCGACTTCCTCTTCACACCGCCCGCACGGACCGTGCTGGCGAAGTACGGTTTCGGCAACCCCTGAAACCGCGGCGTTGCCATCTGACCCAAAACCTGCCGGGCACTGAGCATGGACGCCGCCTGGGTTGCGCTCTCGCTGTCGCTCAAGGTGGCGGGCTGGGCCACGGCCATCAACCTGCTGCTGGGTGTGGGGGTGGGCTACGCGCTGGCACGCTGGCGTTTTCCCGGGCGCGACCTGGTCGATGCGGCACTCACGCTGCCCATGGTGATGCCGCCCACGGTGCTCGGTTACTACCTGCTGGTGGTGATTGGCAGCCACGGCGTGGTTGGCGCCTGGTTGCTTGAGCACTTCGGCATCCGGCTCATCTTCACCTGGCAGGCGGCCGTGATCGCGGCCACCATCGTCTCTTTCCCACTCGTGTTCAAGGCCGCGCGCGCGGCGTTCGAGACGGTGGACCCGCAACTGGAAGACGCGGCGCGCACCCTGGGCATCTCGGAGGTCGCGGTGTTCTTTCGTGTCTCGCTGCCCCTGGCCTGGCGCGGCATCCTCGCGGGCTTGCTGCTCTCCTTCGCCCGCGCCCTGGGCGAGTTCGGCGCCACGCTGATGGTGGCCGGCAGCATCGCTGGCAAAACGCAAACCCTGTCGATCGCGGTCTACGAGGCGGTGCAGGCCGGGCAGGACGACACCGCCAATTTCCTGGTCGCCATCACCTCGATCACCTGCATCGCGGTGCTGCTGAGCGCCGGCCGTCTCTTGCCGGGCCGCGTGCTGGTCCGCAGCTGACGGCAACCCCAAGGAGCCACTGATGACCTGGCACATTGATCTGCACAAACAACTTCGCCATGGCAGCACGCACTTCAGACTCGACGTGCGCTTCACCAGCACGGCGCAGCGGGTGATGCTCAGCGGCCCGTCCGGTTCAGGCAAAACCCAGACCCTGCGCGCGATCGCCGGCATCATCGCACCCGATGGCGGGCGGATTGTGGTGGCCGGCCGCGTGCTCTGCGACACCCAGAGCGGCGAGTCGCTCTCGCCACAGCGGCGGCGACTGGGCTACATGTTTCAGGACTACGCCCTGTTTCCCCACCTCACGGTGCGCCAGAACATCGCCTTTGCCACACGCGCCGACTGGCGCAACCCGTTGCGCGCCATCCAGGACCCCCGGGTGGAACACTGGCTGCACATGTTCCGGCTCGAAGCCCACGCCGACCACCACCCGCACCAACTCTCGGGCGGCCAGCGCCAGCGCACAGCGCTGGCGCGGGCGCTGGTCAGTGAACCCACGGCGCTGTTGCTTGACGAGCCTTTCGCCGCGCTCGACCAGCGTCTGCGTGAACACCTGCGCGAGGAACTCAAAGAGCTGCAGGCCGAGCTGCGCCTGCCACTGCTGCTGATCAGCCACGACGAAGACGACATCCGGTGCCTGGCCGAGGACGTCGTGTATCTCGATGCGGGACGCGTCACCGAGCGGTTCCCCGATCCCGTCAACGACATGCTCGACGAGCGCCTCGCCACCGCGTGAGCCGCGCGCCGCCCAGCGGCGCGCCCGGCAGGTCGCCTGCTATCCTTGCGCCACCCTGCCAGGAAGCCCGCCACCCGCATGACCACACGCCGCCGCAAGAAGCCCCTGCCCCTGGCACTCAAGGGCTCGCTGTGGCTCACCGCGGGTGACGAGAGCGTGGGTGGCCACGGGCGCATCGCCCTGCTGCGCGCGGTCGCCGAACACGGCTCGATCACCCAGGCCGCCAAAGCCTTCGGCATGAGCTACAAGGCAGCCTGGACCGCCATCAACACAATGAACGAGCTCTCCGGCACGCCGCTGGTGGAACGGGTCATCGGCGGACGCGGGGGCGGATCGACCCAGCTCACCGAGCAGGGGCGCCGGCTGGTGGAGCGTTACGGGCAGATCGATGCGGTGCACCAGCGCTTCCTGCAACTGCTGGACCAGGGAACCATGGACTTGACACAGGAGTTTTCCCTCCTGAAGGTGCTGAACATGAAAACGAGTGCGCGCAACCAGTGGGTGGGCACAATCAGCGCCATCCGCGCCGGCGCGGTCAACGACGAGGTGGAGCTGAGCCTGCCAGGCGGTGCCCGACTCTCGGTGATCGTGACCCGCGAAAGCACCGAGGCGCTGGCGCTGGCGCTGCAGCAGACGGTGATTGCCCTGGTGAAGTCGTCGTCGGTGATGCTGGCCACCGAGCTCGGTGATGGCAAGCTGTCGGCGCGCAACCGGCTCGAGGGTCGTGTGCGCGCGGTCACGCCGGGCGCGGTGAACGCGGAGGTTTCGGTGGAGACCGAGGACGGCCTGCCGGTGGTGGCCATCGTGGCGCAGAGCACCATCGCCGACCTCGGCCTCGTGCCCGATGCGCCAGTGACAGTACTGGTCAAGGCCTCGGACATCATCCTCGCCGTCGCGAGCTGAAACACCCCCCGCCAGTCGCTGAACTCGCGGTGGGTTTTGACGCCTGCCGGCGTCGGTTGGCGCCAACGGGCCCGCTTACATGTGGTCGATCATCACTTGACCAAAACCCGAGCAGCTGACCTGGGTGGCGCCATCCATCAGGCGCGCAAAATCGTAGGTCACCTTCTTGGACAGGATGGATTTTTCCATCGAGCCGATGATCCGATCGGCCGCCTCCGTCCAGCCCATGTGGCGCAGCATCATCTCGGCCGAGAGGATTTCCGAGCCCGGGTTCACATAGTCTTTTCCCGCGTACTTGGGCGCTGTGCCGTGGGTGGCCTCGAAACAGGCGACCGAGTCGGACAGGTTGGCGCCCGGCGCAATACCGATGCCGCCGACCTGTGCGGCCAGCGCGTCGGAAATGTAGTCGCCGTTGAGGTTGAGCGTGGCAATCACCGAGTACTCGGTCGGGCGCAACAGGATCTGCTGCAGGAATGCGTCGGCGATGCTGTCCTTGACCGTGATGTCCTTACCGGTCTTGGGATTCTTGAACTTGCACCACGGCCCGCCATCGCTCAGCTCGGCGCCGAACTCCCGCTGCGCCAGCGCGTAAGCCCAGTCACGGAAGCCGCCTTCGGTGTATTTCATGATGTTGCCCTTGTGCACGATGGTCACACTGGGCTTGTTGTTGTCGATCGCGTACTGGATCGCCTTGCGCACCAGCCGCTCGGTGCCTTCGCGGCTCACCGGCTTGATGCCGATGCCCGAGGTGTTGGGGAAGCGGATTTTGGTCACGCCCATCTCCTCGGTAAGGAACTTGATGAGCTTCTTGGCCTTGTCGGACTCGGCCTCGTATTCGATGCCGGCATAGATGTCTTCCGAGTTCTCGCGGAAGATCACCATATTGACCTTCTGGGGCTCTTTCACCGGCGAGGGAACGCCCTTGAAATACTGCACCGGGCGCAAGCAGACGTAGAGATCCAGTTCCTGGCGCAGCGCCACGTTGAGCGAGCGGATGCCGCCGCCCACGGGCGTGGTCAGCGGACCTTTGATCGACACCACGTACTCGCGCAGCGCCGCCAGTGTCTCCTCCGGCAACCAGACATCGGGGCCATACACCTGGGTCGATTTCTCGCCCGCGTACACCTCCATCCAGTGGATCTTGCGCTTGCCGCCATAGGCCTTGGCCACCGCTGCATCAACCACCTTGAGCATCACCGGTGTGATGTCCATGCCAGTGCCATCGCCCTCGATGAACGGCACGATGGGCTCATCCGGCACGTTGAGGGACATGTCGGCGTTGACGGTGATCTTCTGACCTCGTTCGGGCACGCGAATGTGTTGGTACATGGAAGCCTGTCTCCGGTTTCGATACGATGGGCGGTCTGTTGGCCGAGGGCACTTTTGTGCCTGCCACGGAACAAAATCATTCTATTCCCAGCCCTCCCGCCCATGACACGCCAGCCGCCACGCCCCCCCGGTCTCAAGCCCCGCATCGCCCACCACCTTGCCGCGCTGCTGCTGCTCGTCGCCGGCCCGGCGCTGGCGCAAGGAAAGCCTCAGCTGAACCTGCCGCGCATCCAGCTCTCGGCCGGAATGCACCTGATCGACGCCCAGGTGGCCCAGACACCCGAGCAGCGCGAGATCGGTCTCATGCATCGCCCGCAAATGCCCGTCACCGAAGGCATGCTGTTTGTGTTCGAACAGCCCGCCACGCAGTGCTTCTGGATGAAGAACACCTTGCTGCCGCTGACCGCCGCGTTTGTGGCCGACGACGGCCGGGTGGTGAACCTGGCGGACATGAAGCCGCAGTCCACCGATTCGCACTGCTCGGCCGAGCCGGTGCGTTTTGTGCTGGAGATGAACCAGGGCTGGTTTGCCAAACGCGGCGTGAAGGCCGGCAGCCGCCTGAGCGGGCCCGCCTTCACGCGCTGATCACGGCAAACGCGACGGTGGCCCCGCCGGCACCACCGTCCCATCAGAAGCCTCAGGAGGCCGCAGCCAGTGCCGCGTTGAACGTGGGGCTGGGGCGCATCACCGCGTCGAGCTTGGCCAGATCGGGCTGGTAGTAACCGCCGATGTCCACGGGCTTGCCTTGCACCGCCAGCAGCTCGGCCACGATGGCTTTTTCGCCCTCGGCCAGGCGCTTGGCCAGAGGCGCGAACTGCGCCGCCAGCGCTGCGTCCTCGGTCTGCGCCGCCAGGGCCTGGGCCCAGTACATCGCCAGGTAGAACTGGCTGCCGCGGTTGTCCAGCTGCCCGGTCTTGGGCGAGGGGTTTTTGTTGTTGTCGAGCAGATGACCGGTGGCCGCGTCCAGCGTCTGCGCCAGGATCTTGGCCTTGCTGTTGCCGGTCTTCAGGCCGAGGTCTTCCAGCGACACCGCCAGGGCCAGGAACTCGCCCAGCGAATCCCAGCGCAGGTGGTTTTCCTCCACCAGCTGCTGCACGTGTTTCGGCGCCGAGCCGCCCGCACCCGTTTCGTACATGCCACCGCCCGCCATCAGCGGCACGATGGACAGCATCTTGGCGCTGGTGCCCAGCTCCATGATGG
>CAYRIT010000105.1:0-10951 GCA_964424415.1 uncultured Hydrogenophaga sp. | reverse complement strand
GCGGCCGACGCCGAGCGCGACATCCGCGGCTTTGCGCTGAAGTTCTACACCGAGGAAGGCAACTGGGATCTGGTGGGCAACAACACGCCGGTGTTTTTCCTGCGCGACCCGCTGAAGTTCCCCGACCTCAACCACGCGGTCAAACGCGACCCGCGCACCAACCTGCGCAGCGCCAAAAACAACTGGGATTTCTGGACCCTGCTGCCCGAGGCGCTGCACCAGGTCACCATCGTCATGAGCGACCGCGGCATTCCGGCCAGCTACCGCCACATGCACGGTTTCGGTTCCCACACCTTCAGCTTCATCAACGCCGCCAACGAGCGGCACTGGGTCAAGTTCCACTGGCGCACCCAGCAAGGCATCAAGAACATGACGGATGCCGAGGCCGCCGCCGCCGTGGCCGATTGCCGCGAAACGCACCAGCGCGACCTGTACGAGGCCATCGAGCGCGGCGACTTTCCCAAGTGGACCCTGTATGTGCAGGTCATGCCCGAGAAAGACGCCGAGAAGGTGGCTTACCACCCGTTCGATCTCTCCAAGGTCTGGCCACACGGCGACTATCCGCTGATCGAGGTGGGTGAAATCGAGTTCAATCGCAACCCCGACAACTACTTCGCCGAGGTGGAGCAGGCCGCGTTCAACCCTGGTGCGGTCGTGCCAGGCATCGGTTTCTCACCCGACAAGATGCTGCAAGGCCGCTTGTTCAGCTACGGCGACGCGCAGCGCTACCGCCTGGGCGTGAACCACGGCCACATCCCGGTGAACAGCCCGCGCTGCCCGGTGCACAGCTACCACCGCGACGGCGCCATGCGGGTCGACGGCAACTTCGGCAGCACCCTGGGCTACGAGCCCAACAGCGAGCAGGTCTGGCAGGAGCAGCCCGATTTCCGCGAGCCGCCGCTGGCGATCAACGGCGCCGCCGACCACTGGAACTTCCGCGAAGACGACGACGATTACTACGCGCAGCCCCGCGCACTGTTCCGCCTCATGACGCCGGCTCAGCAGCAGGCGCTGTTCGACAACACGGCGCGCGCCATGGGTGATGCGCCCGCCGCCATCAAGGAGCGCCACATCGGCAACTGCAGCAAGGCCGACCCGGCCTACGGCGCCGGCGTGCGCAAGGCGCTGGGCCTCTAACAGCGCGGCATCGGTCGGTACGAAAAACCCCCGCAGGTGCGATGCCTGCGGGGGGTTTTTTGTCGTCGGTGTTCGGGATTGCCTAACGAGCCGAGCAAGCGTTGGCGTGTGCGTTTCTGAGTTCGCCAGGATCGCCCAAGGCCATTTCAATCTTCAGCGGAGGACGGACTTGCTGGGTGGGGCTTGCCGGTGTCACTCATGGGCAGACCATCGCCGTTCGATATCCACAAAGGACCGGTGAGGGGCGTTGAGGCTGACCAGCCGCACGTCGAGCCCCGCGTGTTCAACGATGGCGAGCGCGCGCGCGATCGCCGCGTCGATCCAGTCATCGCCATTGCCGAACACACCACCGCCCAGGCGGGTCAGCAACACGGTCGGGGCGCCGCCCGCGGCCCGTTCGCTGCAGGCGGCGAGCAGTGTCGCTTCGTACGCCGCCTCCAGCACCAGCCGCGCAAAAGGCGCCCAGTGGGCGCTGGCGCTGCCCGTGTACGCCACGGGCAGCGCAGCGCAGAACGCCTGGCCCACGGTGTGGCTCTCGCCGGCCGCCATGTCCGTTGCCTCGGCGCCAGTCTGCAGGCCGATCCCGAGCTGGCCGCGCAGAAACTCCCGCGTGTCTTCGTCGATCTCGCGCAGGCAGCTGGCGATCGCCGACAGCCCGCCGGGGGTGCAAAGTGCATAGCCGTTGCGCATCGTCCAGAGTTCATCCGGCGGCAGTGCCAGCCGCTCGGCCAGGGCGGTGCCCAGCCTCGCCAGCGTGTCGAGCTGCCGGCGCGCGGTCTGACCTCGATGGTTCCCGATGGCGACACCGTAATTGCGCCATACCGTCGAGGCCCCCGCCGCGATGGCACACGCCGGGCCTTGTGTCGGGTCTCCGGCGTAGCGGGTGACGCCGGCTTCGGGTGTCACCTCGGGCGAGGCCATTTCCAGCAGGTTGAACTGGGAAGCGACCTGGAACAACGCGCCCGCAAAGGCGGGATTCCTATGCAGCGCCCGCGCCTCACCGACGAGGCACTTCACGGTGGTCCGGGCATGGCCGTGCAAGGCCGCTCCCGCACGCTCACGCAGATCGGCCAGCGTCGGCATCTCCAGTTGCCCGATGCCAAACCGGCGGCCATCGCGCTCGCAGACGATGGCTTCGTCCTCGAAACAAAGGCGCTGCCGGGTGTGCTCGTACGACATCTCGGCAAAACCCGTGATGCGTTCAAACCAGTCCATACACGCCTGCAGCGACCTGTCTCTTTGTCCGATCCCTGCGGCGCTCGGGCGATTCAGCGGTTTTTCTCCAGCGCTTCTTCTTCCATCAGCAGGTAGGTGTTGTAGGCGTTCATGCGGTTGGCAAAACCGAACATGGGCATCGCTTCGAAGGCGCTCCAGTCGGTGGCCTTGTACGCCTCGTCAAACGGCACGAAATCCTGCACCGCCTGGCCCATGCTGGCGCGCAGGAACTTGAGGTAGTCGCGTGTCATGGTGATGTCTTTTTTCGGGGTGGTGGACGCCGGGCCGTGGCCGGGCACCACGGATTGGGCGTCGTGCGCGAGCATCTGGTCGAGCGACTTGATCCACTGGCTGCTGTTGGCTTTGCCCACGAAGGGCAGGCGGCCGTTGAAGAACAGGTCGCCCGCAAACAGCACCTTGTCCTGCGCGACGAACACGGTCAGGTCTTCCGGCGTGTGGGCCGGCCCCACGTGTTCGATCTCGAACGCCCAGCCGCCGATCTTGAGCGTGGTCGGGCCGTCGATCCAGGTGTCGGCCAGCACCAGCTGGGTCTTGTCGTCTATCCAGGGCGCCAGATCGGTGCGCGAGGCCTCCAGCCGCAGGCGCGCCGTGTCGGACTGGATGTATTCCTTGGCCGCCACGTGCGCCGTGATGTGGGCGCCCAGCGCCTTGAAGTACGACAGGCCGTAGATGTGGTCGGCGTGGTAGTGGGTGAGGATGACGTCGGAGATCGGCAGCGGCGTGAGTTTGCGGATCTCGGCGGTGAGCCGCTCGGCCAGTCGCGGCGAACCCAGCGCGTCGATCACCACCACGCTTTTGGGCGTGATCACGAAGCCGGCGTTGGAGATGAAGTTCTGGTTTTCGGAGGAGCCGAGCGCCGACTGGCCTTGCACGTAATAGCTGTGTGGGCCCACCTGCTCCAGCTTCATTGCCGGTTCGGCGGCGCTGGCCAGGCTGGCGGCGGCGCCCAGCAACAGGCCGAACGCGGCGCGTGCCAGCCAGGCCAGGGAAGAAATGGGTGGGGTGTGCATGGGGCGCTCCTCGTGTGCTTGCTATGGCCTTGCTTATATCGCAGTTCACTTATGGATGGCCACTGCGCGCACGGCGCCGCGTGTTGCGCAGGGCTGCGGTTCAGGTTTTTCCACCGCCTGCCGAAAAACAGAACACACCACAACGCCCGGAGTCGTCCGTTGATCGCAGCCCCATTGCCCCACAACGAAAAGCAGCGCCTCAAAGCCCTGCGCAATCTGGTGATTCTCGACACCGCGCCCGAGGAGCGGTTCGACCGCATCTCGGCGTTTGCCGCGCAGGAATTCGATGTGCCGATGGCGCTGGTGTCGCTGGTGGACCGGGACCGGCAGTGGTTCAAGTCCAACTTCGGGCTGGAAGCGCGCGAGACGCCGCGCGACATTTCGTTCTGTGGCCATGCGGTGACGCAATCCGCGCCGCTGGTGGTGCCCGACGCGCTGGAGGATCCGCGCTTTGCCGACAACCCGCTGGTCATCGGTCACCCGTACGTGCGTTTCTACGCCGGCGCCGGCCTGCGCCTGCCGTATGGCCAGGTGGTGGGCACGCTGTGTGTGATGGACCGGCGCCCGCGCGCTTTCGACCGGCTCGATGTCGCGGTGCTGTGTGGCCTGCGCGATCTGGTGGTCGAGGAGCTGCTGCGCCGCGAAGAGGTGCCCCAATGAGCGCGCGCGGTGCCGCCGCGGCGGCGCAGCTCTTGCTGATCGAGCCCGACAACCTGGTGCGCGGCACGGTGGCTTCGGTCTGCCGCGACATGCAGCTGGTGCGCGTGCACCAGGCCACCAGCCTGGTGATGGGTGAGCAGTTTCTGCAGTCCCGCCCGGTGCAAGGCCTGATGCTCTCGCTGGCCGAGGGCGACGCCGCGATGGATCTGCTGGCGCGTCTGCGGGCCAGCGCGTTCGCCTGTGCGGCGGCGATTCCGGTGGTGGTGATGGCCGCGACCTGCTCCAAGGACCAGGTGGTGCGCCTGAAGGCGCTGGACGTGCGGCGGCTGTTGCTGCAGCCGTTTCGCCTGCGCGATGTGATCCACACGGTGGAGCAGGTCTGGCCCCTGGCGGAATCCGCCGTCCAGCCGATGCTGCCCAGCGACATGGCGGCTGCCTGACCGTGGGGCCCGCGCCCGGCGGTGGCGGGCCGGCGACTCAGATCACCAGCGGGTCCACGTCGACCGCCCAGCGCACCAGGCCTTTGGCTTCAGGTGCGCTGCGGGTGGCGTGCAGCACCGGCTGCCAGGTGGCCAGGAAACGCTGCAAGGCCCCACGCGACGCACTTTCCACCAGCATCTGCGCCCGCTCCACATGGGCCACGCGCTGGATGGTGAGGGGCACCGCGGGGTAGATCGTGACCGCGTCGCGCAGCGGCAGGGCGGCGGCCTGCTCGGCGGCCAAGTTCAGGAACGCCTGCGCCGCGGCCTGGGTGCGCGCGTCGGCACGCAGCAGCGCCTGGGCGCCAAACGGCGGCATGCTGGCGGCTTCGCGCTCGGCCAGCTGCTCGGCGGCAAACGCCGGGTAGTCGTGGGTTTTGAGCGCGGCAAACAGCGGGTGTTGCGGGGTCCAGGTCTGCACCCACATCTCGCTGCCCACGCTTTGCGCGGCGTCGCGCCCGGCGCGTCCGGCGGCCTGCATCAGCAGCGCAAACAGCCGCTCGGGCGCCCGGTAGTCGCTGGCAAACAGGCCGCTGTCCACGTTGATGCCCGCCACCAGCGTGATGCGCCGGAAATCGTGGCCCTTGGCGATCATCTGGGTGCCCACCAGCACGTCCACTTCGCCGCTGTGCAGCGCGGCGAGCTGCTGTTCCAGGCTGCCCTTGAGGCGGGTGGAGTCGGCGTCCATGCGCGCCACGCGCGCCGCACCGCCATCGGGCCGGTGGGCGTCGGCCAGCAAGGCCGCGAGCTGTTCTTCCACCTGCTCGGTGCCGCGGCCCACGGGGGCGATGTCGAGGTTGCCGCAGTCGGGGCAGGCGCGCGGCACGCGCTCGGTAAAACCGCAGTGGTGGCAGCGCAGCGTGCGGTCGAGCTTGTGGAACACGCGAAAGGCGCTGCAATGTGGGCAGCCGCTTTTCCAGCCGCAGTCGTGACAGGCCAGCACCGGTGCGTAACCGCGGCGGTTGAGCAACACCAGCGACTGCTCGCCGCGCGCGATGCGCTCAATCATGGCGGCCAGCAGCGGCGGCGCGATCAAGGCGCCCTTGGGCTGGTGGTTCATGTCCACCAGCCGCAGCCGCGGCAGCGCGCCGCCGCCGATCCGCGCCGGCATCGCCAGCCGCTGGTAGCGGCCCTGTTCGGCCGCGTGCCAGCTCTCCAGCGAAGGTGTGGCCGAGCCCAGGATCACCTGACAGCGCGCGCCACCCGCCGGCACCAGCGCCTCGGTCTCGATCTTGGCCCGGTACACCGCCAGATCGCGCGCCGAGTAACGCGCGCCTTCCTGGCTCTTGTAGCTCGGGTCGTGTTCTTCATCGACCACGATCAGGCGCAGCCCGGGCAGGCTGGCGAACACCGCCATGCGCGTGCCCAGCACGATGCGCGCGGCACCGGTGTGGGCGGCCAGCCAGCTCGTCAGGCGCTGTGCGGGCGTCATGCCGCTGTGCAGGCTGACCACCGCACCCGCGCCGCACAGCGCCTCGAAGCGCGCGCGAAACCGCGCTTCGAGCTGCGGTGTGAGGTTGATCTCGGGCACCATCACCAGCACCTGCGTGGGCATTCCGTTGACCACATGTGCGCTCAGCACCCGCTCGGTGGCGCGCAGGTACACCTCGGTCTTGCCGCTGCCGGTGGCGCCATACAGCAGCACCGGCGCGCTCGCCGTCTCCAGCGCCTCCAGCGCCTGGGTCTGTTCCTCGCTCAGGGCGTGGCGGTTCTCGACCGCGCCAGCGGCGGCGGGTGAGGGTGCTTCGCCGGGACCGGTCGCAAGCGCAGCCGCCACCTTGGCCTGCTTCTTCAGCCGGCGCGCCAGCTGCACCGCATCGAGCTCGCGCAGCTGGGGCGGCAGCGCGGCCAGCGCCACCTCGCCCAGGCTGCGCTGGTAGTAATGGGCCGCAAAGGCGACCAGCTGACGCCAGCGTGCGTTGAGCGGCGGCAGACCGTCGAGCGAGCCCGCCACGGCCTTGGTCTGGGCTTCGCCCAGCCCTTCGGGTGGGGTGTTCGGGCAGTCCCAGACCACCCCCAGGACCTCGCGCGAGCCCAGCGGCACGCGCACCAGAGTGCCCGGCGCGAGCAGCGACTCACTTCGGTAACTCAGGGCAGTCCCCACCCCGCTGTGTGCCGGGGTGGCCACGATCACGCTGGGCCAGCAGGTCATGGTTAGCGTGTTTTCCTCAGCTCAACTGTTGAAAGGTGACGTAAGTCGTTGATATGGCAGGGCTTCTCGAGCTGTCCCAAGTTTCTGTGGATAACTTTGTTGATAGATCGTGTTTGCTGGCCGCGAGCCCTTATGAATCAAGGGCTTTGTTGGCTTGCACAGAAAAACAGCAAAGTTAAAAAATCCAATGAAATCAATAACTTGACGATTTATCCCGTTCAGCGAAATGGCCGTCTGATCGGGCGGAAATACACAAGCCCGTACCACGGTTCGTGTGCATAAGTGGCGCGCGTGACACACTTTTTTTGCAGAATTTCGCTTTGCCCGCTTGACAGCAACCCGATCGCGCGCCATCCCAAGCGGGTCGCGCTCCTGACGCTACACGCGTCTCGGGTGCGCGGCCCAGGGCGTATTCAGGCCGCCGCCCGCAGGCGGCGCGAGTGGGTGTGGACCGCGTTCACCAGCGTGGTCACATGCTCGGGCGGGGTGAACTGGCTGATGCCATGGCCCAGGTTGAAGATGTGTGTGGGGCCGGTGCCGGGACCCTGGTGGGGCTTGCCGAAGCTCTCCAGCACGGCAGCCACCTCGGCGTCGATGCGCTCGGGTGGCGCAAACAGGACATTGGGGTCGATGTTGCCCTGCAGCGCCTTGCTCACGCCCACCAGCGCACGCGCCTTGGCCAGGTTGACCGTCCAGTCCAGGCCCAGAGCATGGCAGTCCAGGTCTTTCATCTCGTCCAGCCACAGGCCGCCGCCCTTGGTGAAGACAAGGCGCGGAATCACCACACCGTCTTTTTCGCGCTGCAGCTGGGCCAGCACGCGCTTGGTGTAGGCCAGTGAAAATTCCTGGAACTTGCCATCGGCCAGCACGCCGCCCCAGCTGTCGAACACCATCACCGCCTGGGCGCCGGCATCGATCTGGGCGTTGAGGTAGATCGCCACCGCATCGGCGTTGACCGCCAGGATCCGGTGCATCAGATCCGGGCGGCTGTACATCAGCGACTTGACCGCGCGGTAATCGTCCGAGCCACCGCCCTCGACCATGTAGCAGGCCAGCGTCCAGGGGCTGCCCGAGAAGCCGATCAGCGGCACGCGGCCGTTCAAGGCCTTGCGGATCGAGGTGACCGCGTCGAACACATAACGCAGCTTGTCCATGTCGGGCACGGCCAGCGCGGCCACATCGGCTTCGGTGCGCACCGTCTTGGCAAACTTCGGCCCTTCGCCGATCTGGAACGTCAGGCCCAGGCCCATGGCGTCGGGCACGGTCAGGATGTCGGAAAACAGGATGGAGGCATCCAGCGCGTAACGCTCCAGCGGCTGCAGCGTGACCTCGGTGGCGTAGTCCACGTTGGTGGCCAGCCCCATGAACGAACCGGCCTTGGCGCGTGTGGCGCAGTACTCGGGCAGATACCGCCCGGCCTGGCGCATCAGCCACACCGGCGTGTGGTCGGTGGACTGGCGCAGGCAGGCGCGCAGGAAAGTGTCGTTCTGCAGGGGGGCGAATGGCATGGCGTCTCCGAGGCGGGGTCTTTGAGAAGAACCGGGGATTATCCCGTGCCGCCCCCACCGTGCCAGGCGCGCCCGCGCAGACACGGCCACCCGGCCGTCCGCTTCGGCACATGGCGTGGCTGGCGGCTCCGGGAGACGCCCAGGCGAAGCCGGTGGCGGCAGGTCTTCTCGGTCGAAGGCCATGGTGAACATGCCGGGCTTCATGGCGGCTGGATGGCTGTGCCAAGAACAGCCATCGGTCAGTTGCCAGCCTCGGCTGGCAGCGTGCCTACAGCAAGGACCGCCCACTTGACCTGGCGATCGGGATCTATGAGCCTGCCCAGTGGGCGCCGGCCATGATGAACGGGATGAGCAGTTCCGGGACGAGATAGCCGAGCCACACGGCGGCCGGCTTGGGCAGGCCAACCTTCGAGATGGAGACGAGCCGCCCGACACCGGCCAGCAGCACCCCGAGTGCCAGCAGGTAGACCAGGAATCCCTGTTGACGGATGGTCAGCGCGGCCCAAAGGCAGATGAGGCCGGTGGACAGGTACACGCCAGCCATGAACCGATGGACGTTGTCCAAACGCGGCGATGTGTCGGGCTGCCCGAGATAGAACTGCAGCGAGCCACCGAATAGGGCAATCGCCGCGACAAGCAACAGGCAGACCTGGACAACGACCTGACTGGTTGTGAGAGGGACACTTGTGGGCATGCGGATCTCCCGGCTGCAAGGACCCATTGTGGTGTTCAACCGGGTGACCTTGTCGTCGGCGTGTGAATCCCACTGCGGGTGTTCAAGGTTGCTTTTTGCGGCTGATCTGCGCGCCCGCGTTGTGCGTATTGCATCGGGCTGAGGCCGCCCGGTGTCGAATGCAGCCGGCGGCGGTTGTTTCAGATCAGACCGTGGATGACTTCGACCCTGGCACCGTTGCGGGTCTCAAACCACATGCCGTGATATCGCTCAAGCTTTGGCGAGCCAGACAGGGTTTCTCAAACCACCAAGCCGATCATTGACCGACCTTCGGTGAAGAAAATCGTGTCCCGAATACGGGTGCCGGTGCTGGTTGTGCATCACGAGCAAGATGGCTGCTCTCATTGCGCGTTCTCGGAGACGCCCGCACTGATGGCCAAACTGACGCGCACCACGCGCAGTCAGCTGCTGTCATTCAAGGGCGACCAGAACGAAGGAGATCCTTGCGAAGCCTTGGCACACCACGGGTTCAACGGGCTCGAGCCGGAGGTGGTTCGGCAAATGGCGGGTTGGGTGCTGGAAAAGTAGGGAGCGTCTGGCCGGTTGCCGCGAACTTTCGCGGCGTCGACCGACACGCAGCGCTGCTTGCCATCCGCGCGCGGTCTGGCTGGGGCCCAGCGGCATATCATCACCGCATGGCGACTTCCCCATCACCCAAAGCAACACGCCCGTCCAGGCTATCCCAGCCACCATCGGCCAGCGGTTCAGACACATCCAAACCGTTTCTGCGTTACGTCCATTCTGCGGATCTCCGCAAGAGGACGCTTTCGGTGCTTGTGTTGATCGAGGGCGCACCCGATGCCACCGCGTATCGCGGCGATCTGGCTGACATCGTGGTCGAGCTGATGAAGAGCGGCCTCGACTACTACTTCATGGGGCCCCTGAAGAAGGCAAAGGCGGGATTCATCACCGAGCAGTCAGCCAGTGTGGGGCTCATGGGCGCGCAGCAGGTCATCGGGTCGGTCATCCGCAACATCATCGGCAGAATGGAGGCGCCGCAACTGCTCTCTGTATGCGGTTCGATACGCTCGTTCATGGTGTGACAGAAGCGCACTCTCGCGACGGCCACATCACGGCTGACTGACAGGTCCCGGAAACAGCGCAGCAGCCCCATCGACATCGATGCCATTCGCAGCAAAGCGGTCGAAAATAGGCAGATCGTTTGGGTCGAGGCAGCCTCTTTCATTCGTTAGGTCGCATGAACGCCTTCATCGCAGCCATTGACAGGCATCGGTTGGCAGGTCTGCAGGATGGCGTGTACAGCATCGCCATGACCCTGCTGGTGCTTGAACTCAAGCTGCCGCCCTTGCCCGAGCACTTGACCGATGCCGCGCTCTGGATGGCGCTGCTTTCACTGTGGCCCAAGCTTCTGACCTGGCTGCTTTCGTTTTGGGTTCTGGCGGTTTTCTGGGTCGGCGATGCACGGGCGCTGGCTGCGTTCAATGTGGTGAACGGCGCCTTGCTACGTCTGGGGCTCACCCGTCTCGCGCTTGTCGGGCTGCTTCCGTTCTCCACCGCCTTGATAGGAGAACACGGCAACCATGTTGCTGCCGCTGCCGTGTATGCCGCGCACCTGTTCTTCTTGGCCGCTGCTCAGGCAATCCGGCACTGGTATCTGCACAAACATCCCGCCCTCGTCTCTTGGCCGGACCCAGCCGCCGCGTCAGGCGCCGCGCTCCAAGCCTATGCCACGCTGGTCTGCGCTGCTGCTGCATTCGGACTTGCGTTCGTGCTCCCCGGATACAACATGTTTGCGCTTGTGCCCATCCTTGTCCTGCACTTTTTTCACAAAGGCAAACCCGGAGCGTCCAAAGACGGTGCGGCCTGACATCGGGCGCTCAGCCGGAGCCCTGGCGGCATGTGGTCAGAGGCACACCATTCATTGCAACCACCGTCAGCGCCGTGAGCACCCACAAGAAACGGCTCCATGTGTTCGACAACAACCGATCCGGACGGTCTGGGTGCAACCGCGCGGTTGTTGCGCCCATTCATTGCCCATGAAACCCCTGCTCTGTGTGTCCGCCGCTGTGCTGGCC
>CAYRIT010000104.1:0-11101 GCA_964424415.1 uncultured Hydrogenophaga sp. | reverse complement strand
TGGCTGTGTCGCAGGCAGTACCCGAAGGAGCAGGAGCAGGAGCAGGAGCAGGAGCTGGAGCTGGAGCAGCAGTCGGGGCATCGGTGGACGCTGCCTCGCTGCCACCCCCACCACAAGCGCTCAATACAGCTGCACATAAGAAGGCGAGCGAGGTTCGGGACGCGCCAGAAAGCAAGGTCACGTTCGAAACCGGCGGAAAACGGATGTCTGTATTCAAGGTATCTCTCGGTGGAAATGGCACGGATGACGGGCACGCCGGTTCAGGCTGTACCGGGTCTGTGGGGCCAAAACCATGGCCTTCGCAACAGTGTGGCCAAGGCCTGAGTCAGCAACATATGCCTCAGGAACGAGCGGGCGCCGCTGACGCGCGAACGGAGTTTCGCCATGCGCGCGCCGAGGCCCAACACAGCAGGTAGCGGACGGTAACCAGATGTCTGCAAGTCAGACGGCCTGTCGCCCACGCGCGCTAGTCGAGACGGCCTTCGACCCGTGCACGTCGCGCCGCGAGTTGTTAACAATTTTTGACGTTTGATACCAGCAGCACCATCTCGCGAACCGGTGCACGAGCAGTGGCCGGGCAATCCATGCACATGAAACACAATGGCGCCATGCAACAAACGATTCACCTCATTGGTGCGCCCACCGACATCGGCGCGGGTGCGCGTGGCGCGTCCATGGGACCGGAGGCGCTGCGTGTGGCCGGGCTGGCGGCGGTGCTGGCGAGCCACGGTCTGCGGGTGCACGACCGCGGCAACCTCAGCGGCCCGGCCAACCCCTGGCAGCCACCCGAACAAGGCCACCGGCACCTGCGCGAAGTCGTGGCCTGGAACGAGACGCTGCACGCGGCGGTGCGCGAGTCCCTGGCGCAGGGGGCGATGCCCATGGTGCTGGGAGGCGACCATTGCCTGGGCATCGGCTCGATCAGTGCGGTGGCGCGCCACTGCCGTGAAACGGGCAAGCGGCTGCGGGTGCTCTGGCTCGATGCCCACGCCGACTTCAACACCGCCGCGCTCACGCCCAGCGGCAATGTGCACGGCATGCCGGTTGCCGTGCTGTGTGGCCACGGCCCGGCCGAACTCACCGGCATCGGCGGCACCACACCCGCGATCGCGCCGTCCGTGCTGCGCCAGATCGGGATTCGCAGCGTGGACGCGGGCGAAAAGCGCTTTGTGCACGAACACGGGCTGGAGGTGTTCGACATGCGCTACATCGACGAGATGGGCATGCGCCACACCATGGAGCAGGCGCTGGCCGGTATGGACGAGAACACCCACCTGCACGTGAGCTTCGACGTCGACTTCCTCGACCCCGAGATCGCCCCTGGCGTGGCCACCACCGTGCCCGGCGGCCCCACCTACCGCGAGGCCCAGCTCTGCATGGAAATGATCGCCGACACCGGGCGGCTCGCCTCGATGGACGTGATGGAGCTCAACCCGGCGCTGGACGTGCGCAACCGCACCGCCGAGGTGGCGGTGGATCTGATCGAGAGCCTGTTTGGCAAGTCGACGCTGATGAGAAAGGGGTGACTTCACCCCTCCCCTGCGCCGCTTCGCGTCACCCCCAAGGGGGCAACGCTGACGGCCCGGCAAAGCCGGTTCCGCAGCGTTCCGGGCGAAGACACTGCCCGCCGGATAGAACGTTGGCGAGCCGGACGGGAGCAGTTCCAGGGCACCGCCGATCTGGCTTTGCCAGTCGGCCAGTGCCGCCCCCTTGAGGGGGTGACGCGCCGCAGGCGCGGCGCGGGAGGTGGGTCAGGATTTGCTGACCAGCTCGAAATGCTCCACCACTGGCGGTGCCACGAAGAACGGACCGACGATGGCACGCCACGCGGTGAACGCTGGCGACTCACGAAAGCCCACCGTGTGGTCTTCCAGCGTGTCCCAGTAGATGGTGAGGACGTAGCGGCCCGGGCTCTCGATACTGCGGTTGACCTTGTAGCCCTGAAAGCCCTTGGCTTGCGCGATCACGGTGCGCGCACCGCGCTCGATCGCTTCTTCGAAGACGCTGGCCTTGGCGGGGTCGATACGGATGTCGGCGTGTTCCAGAATCATGCGAGGATCTCCAGGGTGTTCGGGATGGCTGCAGCCGGCGCGTGGCTGCCGCGCTGCCGGTCCTCTCGAATCATATCGACCGCCTTCTCGGCCATCATGATCACCGGTGCGTTGGTGTTGCCACCGACCACCTGCGGCATGACCGAGGCGTCGACCACCCGCAGCCGGCCCACACCGTGTACGCGCAGCCGCGCATCCACCACCGCCATCGCATCGCTGCCCATGCGGCAGGTGCCCACCGGGTGGTAGATGGTGTCGGCGTGGTTGCGGATGAACTGCTCGATCTGCGCATCGCTCTGCGCCGAGGCCACGGCTTTGGACTCGACACCGCCGTAGCGGGTGAGCGCGTTCTGCTGCAGCATGCGGCGCGTCAGCTTGAAGCCGCGCACCATGCGCGCCATGTCATCGGGGTCTTTGAGGAACGCCGGATCGATCAGCGGCGCCACCTGCGGGTCGGCGCTGGCCAGGCGCAGCGTGCCGCGACTCTTGGGCCGCAGCAGGCACACGTGGCAGGAATAGCCGTGGCCGAACACGGTCTTGCGGCCGTGGTCCACCAGCTTGCCCACCACAAAATGCCACTGCAGGTCGGGGATGGCCTCGTCGGGCGCGCTCTTGATGAAGCCGCCGCCTTCGGCGAAGTTGGTGGTGAGCGGGCCGCTGCGGGTGCGGCGCCATTCGAAGATGCCGCGCAGCACGCTGACCATGCCCTTGAGCGAGATGCCGAACAGGTCGGTCACCTTGGGGGCGTTGACCACAATGACCACGTCGGGGTGATCGTGCAGGTTTTCGCCCACACCGGGCAGATCGTGCACCACCTCAATGCCGTGCTGCCGGAGGTGCTCGGCCGGGCCGATGCCCGAGAGCATGAGCAACTGCGGCGAGCCAAACGCGCCGCCACACAGCAGCAGCTCACCGCCCGGTTTGAGCGACAGCGTCTGCACGCTGCCACGCCCGCCACCGCTGCGGTATTCGACGCCGGTGGCACGCCGCTGGCCATCGACCACCTCGGTCAGCACCCGGGTGGTGAGCGCGTGGGTCACGACGGTGAGGTTGGGCCGCCCCAGGTGCGGTGTGAGGTAGCCCTTGGCGGCGCTCCAGCGCTCGCCGTTCTTGTGCGTCACCTGGTAGGCGCCCACACCCTCCTGGTCCGGACCGTTGAAATCGGGGTTGTGTTTGTAGCCCGCCTGCTTGCCGGCCTCGATGTAGGCGGGCAGGAACGGGTTGGGACTGCGCAGATCCATCACGTTGAGGGGTCCACCCTGGCCGTGCAGCACATCGGCACCGCGTTCATTGTGTTCGGAGCGCTTGAAATACGGCAGCACATCGGCCCAGGACCAGCCGGGGTTGCCAAGCGCTGCCCAGTGGTCGTAATCCCAGGCGTGACCACGCGCGTAGACCATGGCATTGATGGAGCTCGATCCCCCCAGCACCTTGCCACGCGGCTGGTAGCCGCGGCGGCCATTGAGCCCGGGCTGCGGCACGGTGTTGTAGCCCCAGCCGTTGAGCTCGTACTTGGCCATCACCGCCAGGCCGGCCGGGCAATGGATCAGCACACTGCGATCGGCCGGACCCGCTTCGAGCAGGGCCACGCGGACCGCCGGGTCTTCGCTCAAGCGGCCGGCAAGCACGCTGCCGGCCGAGCCGCCACCGACGATGATGTGGTCGTACATAGACTTTCCTCAGAGCGATCCGCTGGCCGATGGCCACATGGATCGGCTGTTGCCGCCACCCGCACAAGACGCCGGGCGCCGGGAGGCATCGGGCCATGCGGGACAATCCGGATCAAGTTAGCACAGGGCCCGCCGCGTCCGGTAGGCAGCCCCGCCTAATGCGGACACCTGGGCGACTGGACAGCAGGTGGTGGCACTGAGCACGCCACCCACACCGTTTTCACCATCGTTTTTTCATTTTTTGGAGCGACCCCACATGAGCAATTCCATCCAGACCGTCGGCATCATCGGCTCGGGCACCATGGGCAACGGCATCGCCCAGGCCTGCGCCACCCACGGCATCCGCGTGGTGATGGTCGACATCCACCAGGCCGCGATCGACAAGGGTCTGGCCACGGTCGCCGGCAGCCTGGACCGCCTGATCAAGAAAGAGAAAATCAGCGCCGCCGACAAGGCCGCTGCCCTCGCCCTGATCCAGGGCTCGACGAACCACAACGACCTCCAGGGCGCGCAACTGGTGATCGAGGCGGCCACCGAAAACGAGCCGCTCAAAGTCAAGATCCTGCAGCAGCTCGACGGCCTGCTGGCGCCCGAGGTGATCGTGGCCACCAACACCAGCTCGATCAGCATCACCAAACTGGCCGCCGCCACCCAGCGCGCCGACCGCTTCATCGGCATGCACTTCTTCAACCCCGTGCCCATGATGGCGCTGGTGGAAATCATCCGCGGCCTGCAGACCAGCGACGCCACACACGACGCGGTCAAGGCGCTGGCCGAGCGCCTGGGCAAGACACCCATCACGGTGAAAAACGCGCCCGGTTTTGTGGTCAACCGCATCCTGGTGCCCATGATCAACGAGGCTTTCTTCGTGCTCGCCGAAGGCCTGGCCACCCCCGAAGACATCGACGCCGGCATGAAGCTGGGCACCAACCAGCCCATCGGCCCACTGGCGCTGGCCGACATGATTGGCTTGGACGTGTGCCTGGCGGTGATGGACGTTTACATGGCCGAGTACAACGACAGCAAATACCGCCCGGCACCGCTGCTCAAGGAAATGGTGGCCGCCGGCTGGCTGGGTCGCAAGACGGGGCGCGGCGTCTACACCTACTGACCCCCTTCGCCACCCTCGGTGTCACCCCCTCCTTCAAGGGGGCGATGCCGGCGTCCCGGCGGATCCGGTTCCGCGGCACCCCCGAACAGACACGGAGGCCGGACGGGTTGTGGGAGCCGTGATCGGACGAGCGCTCTCGACAGCCCGCTTGTTTGCGGCAGATCAAGCGGGTGCAGCGCAGCATTTTTATGATGGACCCACTGTGTCACCGGAGTCCGCCATGAGCGCCGATCGTGTTGTTTTTCCCATTTTCAAGTTCCTCGACGACACCCACCGGGCGATCCAGCAGCAACTGCATCGGCTGAACGAGGTGGTGAACGCGATCGAGTCCAGCGGCCTGAATGCCGACAACCGCGCCCAGGCGCGCGGTGTGCTCGATTTCTTCAACGGCGAGGCACGGCAGCACCACCTCGACGAAGAGAAACACATCTTCCCGCCCCTGCTCGCGAGTCAGGACGACGCCATCGTGCAGGTCACCGAGCGGCTCACACAGGACCATGGATGGCTGGAAGAAAACTGGTTGCAGATTGCGCCTTCACTGGAGGCCGCGGCCAGCGGCAACCTGTGGTTCGACACCCAGGCCTTGCGCCATGCGCTTGAGGTGTTCGAGGCCCTCTACCTGGACCACATCCTGCTCGAGGAATCCATCGCCTACCCCGAAGCGAAACAGCGCCTGGCCGCTTACGACAAAGCCGGTATGGGCCGCGAGATGGCCAAGCGCCGCGAAGTGCTCAAGCGCGGCGCGCTGACGCCGCCCGAGCGCAACGGGGTGTCCTGAGTCTGTCATTCACCAAGGCACCACCCGCCCCTGGTGATCGAAGAAGCCACCATTCTGGGCTGCGGTGAGCCGGTCCATCACCGCCAGCAGTTCGGCCGCAGACCGTCCGGGCGCTCGCACGGTCAGGCCGGTCTTGGCAAACGGCTGGGAGAGTGGCGTGTCCACCGTGCCCGGATGCAGGGCCACACACACCGCCTCGCGGTTGCGCCGCGCGAGCTCGATGGCCGCGGTGTGCACCAGCTGGTTGAGCGCAGCCTTGGCGGCACGGTAGGCGTACCAGCCACCCAGCGCGTTGTCGCCAATGCTGCCCACGCGCGCCGAGAAAAACGCCGCCAGACAAGGCCCCTGGCGCGGCAGCAGGGGCAGGAAATGGCGCATCACCAGCGCCGGCCCGATCGCGTTGACGGCAAAACTGTGCGCCAGCGCCTCGGGCTCCAGGTGTTGCCAGGATCGCTCGGGCTGCGCCCGCGTGCCCTGCGCCGTCTCGCCATGCAGAAAACCGGTGGCCACAATGAGCCGGACCAGCGTCTCGCCGCGCTGCGCGAGGCGCTCGGCCACGCGATCCGCACCGACCTCGACCGACTCGGGCTGGGTGTAATCGATTGCGGGATCGGTGTCGCGTCCGATGGCCAGCACCTTGTCGCCACGCGCTTCGAGCGCATGGACCAGCGCAGCACCCAGCCCCCCGGTGCCCCCGAGCACAACGGTCAACAAGGCGGGTGCGGTGTCGGCGTGGCTCATGCGGCGATTCTCAGTGCGAACTAACATCGAGGCATCCTGGAGGGACTCTCAGACATGGCAACATTTGATTTCGACTTTTTTGTCATTGGCGGCGGCAGCGGTGGCGTGCGCGCGGCGCGCATGGCGGCCCAGCGTGGCGCGCGTGTGGCGCTGGCCGAGATGCTGGGTACCGATGGCCTGGGCGGCACCTGCGTCAACGTGGGTTGCATCCCGAAAAAACTCTACAGCTACGCGGCGCATTACCGCGAGAGTTTCGAGGAATCCCACGGCTTCGGCTGGGAGTTCCCGGCTCCCACGCTCCCAGCGGGGGCGCTTGACCCTTTGGGCAACGTGGCGGTCCAACGCGTCAAACCCTCGCTCAACTGGGCCACGCTCAAGGCCAACCGCGCCAAAGAAATCGGCCGCCTGAACGGTGTCTACAGCAACCTGCTCAGCGGGTCCGGCGTGACGGTGCTCAACGGCTTTGCCCGCCTCGACGGAGAACACACGATCACCCTGGCCACACTGCACGCCGACGGCTCCCCCGGCCACCAGCATTTCACCGCCAAACACATCCTGGTCGCCAGTGGCGGGACGCCGTTTGTGCCGCACTTCCAGGGCCGCGAGCACGTCATCACCTCCAACGATATCTTCGACCTGGAGCCGTTTCCCCAGCGCCTGGTGGTGGTGGGCGGCGGCTACATCGCCTGCGAGTTCGCGTCCATCTTCAACGGTCTGGGCGCCCAAACCACGCTGCTGTACCGTGGCGAACAGGTGCTGCGCGGATTTGACGACGAGGTCCGGCACTTTGTGGCCAGCGAAATGAGCCGATCGGGTGTGGACCTGCGTCTGAACACCGACGTGGTGAGCGTGAAAAAGACCGAAGACGGTTTGCGCGTGACCTGCGAAGGCGGCAACGTGGTGATGGCCGACGCGGTGCTCTATGCCACCGGCCGCGTCCCCAACGTGACCGGCCTGGGGCTGGAGACCGTGGGCGTGGCGCAGGGCGGCCAGGGCGAGGTGATCGTCAACCCGCTCTACCAGACCAACGTGCCCCACATCCACGCGGTGGGTGACGTGACCAACCGCGTGCAGCTCACGCCAGTGGCGCTCGGTGAAGCCATGGTGGTGGTGGACCAGCTGTTCGGTCCGGCCGCCGGCAAGCCAGCACGCGACATGAGCTATGACTTCATCCCCACCGCCGTCTTCACCCACCCCAGCATCGGCACCGTGGGTTTCACCGAGCAGCAGGCACGCGACAAATTCGGCGCTGTCACGATTTTTCGCAGCGAGTTCAAGGCGCTCAGGCACACGCTCTCGGGCAGCGGCGAGCGCACACTGATGAAGCTCATCGTCGACACCGCCAGCGACCGCGTGGTCGGCCTGCACATGGTGGGCGCCGAAGCGGGCGAGATCGTGCAGGGCTTTGCGGTGGCGATGAAGGCGGGTGCCACCAAGGCGGTGTTCGACAGCACCATCGGCATCCACCCGACCGCGGCCGAAGAGTTCGTGACGATGCGGGAACCGGTCAGGGGGTGACAGGGCCCCCACGCTTCGCCGCTGCGCAGGTCGCGTGGTGGGGGCCCGAACGCGTGTGTCACGGGGCTTGGTCACAATAGGCCTCATGCAAAAAACACCCGACTTCACCGCCCCGGCTTTCTACCGCGACCCCGCTGCCGCGCTGGCGCAGGTACAGGCGATCTACCAGCGTGGTGTGGACCACCTGCGGCTGGCGATGCGCGAATTTGTCGCCGGCGGCGACTTCAGCCAGACCCGCGTGCGCGCCTGCTACCCGTTTGTTCGCCTCCACACCCACAGCGCGTCGAAGCTCGGGTCGGCGCGTCTGAGTTACGGTTTTGTCGCGGGCCCGGGCCGCTTCGAGACCACGCTGACCCGCCCCGATCTGTACGCCAACTACCTGCTCAAGCAGTTCGAGCTGCTGCTGGGCAACCACGGTGGCGAGCTGGAGGTGGGCACCAGCACCCAGCCGATCCCGATCCACTTCTCATTTGCCGAGCACGATCACGTCGAAGGCCAGCTCGGTGCCGAGCGGCGTGCGCTGATGCGCGATGTGTTCGATCTGCCCGACCTCACCGCGATGGACGACGGCATCGCCAACGGCACCTTCGAGCCGCGTGCCGGTGAAGCCCAGCCGCTGGCCCTGTTCACCGCGCCCCGGGTCGACTACTCGTTGCAGCGGCTGCGCCACTACACCGGCACCGCACCCGAGTGGTTCCAGAACTTCGTGCTGTTCACCAACTACCAGTTCTACATCGACGAGTTCATCCGCCTGGGCCACGCCGAGATGGCCAACCCGGCCAGCGAATACACCGCCTTTGTGGAACCCGGCAATCTGGTGACGCGCCGCACCGGCCTGGCGGCCGAGGCCATCGACGCCCTGGGCGCCGCTTTGCCCCGGTTGCCGCAGATGCCGGCCTACCACCTGATGCGGCCCGACCGCAGCGGCATCACCATGGTCAACATCGGTGTGGGGCCGTCCAACGCCAAGACCATCACCGACCACATCGCCGTGCTGCGCCCACACGCCTGGCTCATGATCGGCCACTGCGCCGGCCTGCGCAGCTCGCAGCAGCTCGGTGACTACGTGCTGGCGCACGCCTACGTGCGCGAAGACCATGTGCTCGACGAAGAGCTGCCGCTGTGGGTGCCGATTCCCGCGCTGGCCGAAATCCAGCTCGCGCTCGAGGCCGCGGTGGCCGAAGTGGCCGACCTGCCACCGGGCGAGCTCAAACGCATCATGCGCACCGGCACCGTGGCCAGCACCGACAACCGCAACTGGGAACTGCTGCCGGACAACACGCCGCAGCGCCGTTTCAGCCAGAGCCGCGCGGTCGCGCTCGACATGGAGAGCGCCACCATCGCGGCCAACGGCTTCCGGTTCCGGGTGCCCTACGGCACCCTGCTGTGTGTGAGCGACAAGCCGCTGCACGGCGAAATCAAGCTGCCCGGCATGGCGAACCATTTCTACCGCGAGCGGGTCGATCAACACCTGCGCATCGGCATCCGCGCGGTCGAGCGCCTGCGCGAAGGCGGCTCGGGCCAGCTGCACAGCCGCAAGCTGCGCAGCTTTGCCGAAGTGGCTTTTCAGTAAATCCGAATCCGGGGAGCGTTTAGCGCATGCAGTCGATACGGGCGTTTTTCATCCAGACCCTGGGCATCGAAGCCTGGCTGGCCATGGTGCTGATCATCCTGTTGCTGGCGCTGCTCGCCAGCCAGGTGGCGCGCCTGCTGTTCAACCAGCTCGACCGGCTGGCCGCGCGCTCGCGCACCGCCTGGGACGAGGCGCTGATCGCCGCAGCGCGCCGTCCGGTGAGCCTCATCGTGGTGGTGGTGGCGCTGTCGTGGATCGGGCGTGTGCTGCATGCGCAGTGGCCGGAACCGGATTTCACCGAGGAAGCGCTGCAGGTGCGCAACGTGGCGATCGTGCTGGCGGTGGCCTGGTTCGTCTGGAAATTCATCACCCTGCTGACCCACCACACCATCGAGCGCGGGCGCGACGCCGGGCAGGATTTCGACCTCACCACCGTCCACGCCATGAGCAAGCTGGGCCGTCTGCTGGTGGCGATCGTCGGCGCGATCACGGTGGCGCACACGCTGGGCTTCAACGTCGGCGCCCTGCTCGCCCTGGGCGGCGTCGGCGGCATTGCGGTGGGTCTGGCCGCAAAAGACCTGCTGGCCAATTTCTTCGGCGGACTCACCATCTACCTCGACCGCCCGTTCAGTGTGGGCGACTGGATCCGCTCGCCCGACAAAAGCATCGAAGGCACGGTGGAATACATCAGCTGGCGCCACACCCGCATCCGCGCCTTCAACAAGAACCCGATTTATGTGCCCAACGCGGTGTTCACCACCATCGTGGTGGAGAACCCTTCGCGCATGAGCCACCGCCGACTGAAGGAGACGGTGGGTATTCGCTACCGCGATTTCGCGCAGATCGAAACCATCGTGAGCGAGATTCGCAGCCTGCTCCACGAGCACCCCGAGATGGACAACACACAGACGCTGATCGTGAATTTCAACCAGTTCGCGCCCAGCTCGCTGGACATCATGATTTACGGTTTCACCAAAACCCGCGAGTGGGTGAAGTTCCATGAGGTCAAACAGGACGTGTTGATCGCCATCGGGCGCATCGTCGAGGGCCACGGTGCCCAGATCGCCTTCCCCACCCGAACGCTGCACCTGACCCAAACGCTGCCCCTGCAACCGGACGAGGCCCAGGCCGAGGTCTGAGGCCGCGTCACCGGCGCGACCGGTTTACCGGAACTTCACGCGACCGGCCCGAACCCGACACAGGGGTCCACCACAATCGGACCACCATCCGGCCACACGCCCGGCCACCGATCTGCACAAGAAACACCCCCATCACCATGCCCGCCCCCGCTGCCGGACCGTCCCACCCCCCACTGCGTTTGCTCCCCATGCTGCTGGTGCTGGCGCTGGCCGGCTGTGCCAGCGTGCCGCCGGGGGGCGGTGGGCACCTGGCGGCGCCGGTGCCCGCCGACTGGTCGGCAGCACCACAGACCGCAGGTCACCAGCCAACCGCGCTGAGTGCCTGGTGGCAGCGCTTCAACGACCCGGCGCTGACCGAACTCATCACACAGGCGCTGCGCGCCAACCCGAACCTGCAAAGTGCCCAGGCCGCGCTGCGCCAGGCCCGCGCCCAGGCCGATGCACAAGCCGCGGGCCTAGGCCCTTCGCTGGGCGTCTCGGCCTCGGCGCAACGCAGCCAGGCCGGCAACGCCAGCCCCGG
>CAYRIT010000103.1:0-11118 GCA_964424415.1 uncultured Hydrogenophaga sp. | reverse complement strand
GGGCCAGCGGAGCGATCACATCGATCAGGGCGTCCAGCGTCGGCCGTTTCTCGGGTGCGGTGACCAAGGGGCTGAACGCCATGGGCGTGGCGCTGGGTGACAGCAGCGGTGTCACCGGCGCAGCGCCATCGAGGCCGGTCAGATCGTCGAGGCGGGTGGGCGCGTCGCCATCCAGCACCGGATCGATGCGGCCATGTTCGTCGACCCCGGGCGCGGTTTCCGGAAACGCCGAGATGTCGGGGGCATCGCTGCCAGCGGCAACCAGCGCCGGATCGGTGCCGCGATCGCGTACCGTGCGTGGCAGGTTGCGGCGGGCGACCCAGGCGTTGTAGGCCACCACCCCGGCCAGAACGAGACCGCCGATGATGGCCAGGCTGACTTGCAGAGTGCTCATGGTGTTTGGGGGTGAAACTAGCTGGGCTCGAGCATACCGGCGGCAGACTCCATGTCCACCGCGACGATGCGCGAAACGCCCTGCTCCTGCATGGTCACGCCGATCAGCTGCCTGGCCATTTCCATCGCGATCTTGTTGTGGCTGATGAAGAGGAACTGTGTGTCCCTGGACATGGCGGTGACCAGCTTGGCGTAGCGCTCGGTGTTGGCGTCGTCGAGCGGCGCATCGACCTCGTCGAGCAGGCAGAACGGGGCCGGGTTGAGCTGGAAGATCGCAAACACCAGCGCGATCGCGGTGAGTGCTTTCTCGCCACCGGAGAGCAGGTGGATGGTCTGGTTCTTCTTGCCAGGGGGCTGGGCCATCACCTGCACACCGGCGTCCAGGATTTCCTCGCCGGTCATCACCAGGCGGGCATTGCCGCCACCGAACAGTTCGGGGAACATCTTGCCGAAATGGGTGTTGACCGTCTCGAAGGTGCTGCCCAGCAGCTCCCGGGTTTCGTTGTCGATCTTGCGGATCGCGTCTTCCAGCGTGGTCATGGCCTCCACCAGATCGGCGGTCTGCGCATCGAGGAAGGTCTTGCGCTCGCGCGATTGCGTCAGCTCGTCGAGCGCGGCCAGGTTGACCGCACCGAGCGACTGGATTTCGCGGTGCAGGCGATCGATCTCGCCTTGCAGGCCGGCCAGCCGCACATGGCCCTCAAGCACGCTTTGTGCCACGGCCGCGAGATCGGCCTCGGCCTCGGCCAGTTGCTGGCTGTACTGTTCGACACCCAGGCGCGCGGCCTGTTCCTTGAGCTGGAAGTCGGTGATGCGTTGGCGCAGCGGGTCGAGCTGGCGCTCGAGTTGCAGGCGGCGCTCGTCGCTGGCGCGCAGCTTGGCGGTGAGGTCGTCGTAGTGGCTGCGCAATGCGCCCAGCGCCTGCTCGCGCTCGAGTTTCATCGCCAGCGCACTTTGCAGCCCGGCCTGCGCGGCAGCGTCGTTGAGCCGGGCCAGCTCGTCGCTGGCACGCTGCTGTTCATCGAACAAGGCTTTTTCCTGCGACGCGGCGGTGTCGACCGAGCGGCGCAGCTCGGCCTGACGTGCCAGCAGGCTGCGCAGGGAAAACGTGGCTTCCTGTGCGCTGCGCTCCAGGCTGCGCTGCTGCTCGCGCGCCTGGTTCAACGCACGCTCGGCGGCGATCACCTGATCGTCCAGCTGGGCGTGGCGCTCCTGGCTGTCGGCCAGTTGCATGTCAAGTTCTTCAAAGCGGGCCTCGGCGGTCACGCGGCGCTCTTGCAGCTCGTCAAGCTGCGCGTCGACCTCGGCCAGGTCGGCGGCAATCTGCGCGCTGCGGGTGCGGGTCTGTTCGGCCAGCTGGGTCAGGCGCAGCGCCTCGACCTGCAGGGCATGGGCGCGCGAACGCGTGTCGGCGCCTTCGCGCCGCGCGCTCACCAGTCGCTGCGAGGCGTCGGTGTAGGCGGCCTCGGCACGCACCAGGCTGGTTCGCGCCTGCTCGTTGACGAGCACCTGGGTCCGGAGCTGCCTGTCGAGGTTTTCAATTTCCTGCGCGCGCGCCAGCAGGCCGGCCTGCTCGCTGTCGGGTGCATAGAAGCTCACACTGTGTGCACTCACCGCGTGACCACCGGGCACAAACACCATCTCGCCGGGACGCAGGCGATCGCGCGCGGCCAGCGCGTCTTCCAGTGTCGGAGCGCTCAGGCAGCCTTGCAGCCAGTCGGCCAGCAGCGCGGCCTGGCCGGCGTCGTTCAGCCGCAGCCAGTCGGCCAGCGGCTTGAGCCCAGAGGCGCTGTGGGGTGCCGCCGGGACGCCTGCGGGCGGGTGGTAGAAAGCGAGCTTGGCCGGGGGCGCATCCGCGCCGAAGGCACGCACCATTTCCAGGCGCGAGACTTCGAGCGCGCCCAGGCGTTCGCGCAGCGCCGCCTCCAGCGCGTTTTCCCAGCCCGGCTCCACGTGGATTCGGCTCCACAGGCCTTGCAGGCCGTCGAGCCCGTGTTTGGCCAGCCAGGGCGCGAGCTTGCCGTCGGTCTTCACCTTCTCCTGCAAGGCCTTGAGCGCTTCCATGCGCGCTGACAGATCGGCCTGCCGGGCCGATTCCTGGTTCACCGACTGCTGTGCGGCACGTCGCGCGTCATCAAGCTCGGGCACGCGGTCCTGCAGCTCGTGCAGCACCGCCTCGGCGACCTCGGCCTGCTCCTGCGCGGCGGCGAGCTGGGTCTGTGCGTCTTGCACCCGCGCCTCGTCGGGCGCGGCCAGCGCGTTGCGGTCGGCGCTCAGCCGTTCGTGGCGCTGGTTGAGCTGGCGGCTCTGTTCTTCGATGCTGCGCTGCTCGGCCGCAAGCACCTGGATCTGCTGCTGCACCTGCCCCACGCTGTTGCGCTGCTCGTTGGCGCGGCTTTGGGCCTGGCGCATAGCGTCTTCCAGCGCCGGCAAGGCGCCGGCCTGTTCCTCGCCTTGCGCGGCCAGCACCACCGACTGCTCTTCGGCCGCCAGCAGGGTTTCGGCGATCTGCTCGAGCTCCACCCCCGCGTCCTCGCTGCGGGTGCTCCAGGAAGCGATCTGCTCCTTGAGTTGCGCCAGACGCTGCTCGACACGGGTGCGGCCTTCGACCACAAAGCGGATCTCGGCCTCGAGCTTGCCCACTTCGGCGCTGGCCTCGTACAGCTTGCCCTGCGCCTGATTGACCTGGTCGCCGGCTGCGTAATGGGCCTGGCGGATGGTTTCAAGCTCCGACTCGACACGGCGCAGATCGGCGGTGCGCGACTCCAGATCGGTCAGCGCCTGCGCGGCGGCCTGCTGCACCTGGGTCTGATCCGCTTCGGCCTCGGCGCGCTTGAGGAACCAGAGCTGGTGTTGCTTGAGCGTGGCGCCGGCCTGCAGCGCGTGGTAGCGCGATGCCACCTCGGCCTGCTGCTCGAGCTTGTCGAGCTGGGCGTTGAGTTCGCGCAGGATGTCTTCCACCCGGGTGAGGTTTTCTCGCGTGTCGGCCAGGCGGTTGGCGGTTTCTCGGCGACGCTCCTTGTATTTGGAGACACCGGCGGCCTCCTCCAGAAACAGCCGCAGCTCTTCGGGCCGGCTTTCGATGATGCGGCTGATCGTGCCCTGGCCGATGATGGCGTAGGCGCGCGGGCCCAGGCCGGTGCCCAGGAACACGTCCTGCACGTCGCGGCGGCGCACCGGCTGGTTGTTGATGTAGTAGCTGCTGGTGCCGTCGCGCGTGAGCACGCGTTTGACCGCGATCTCGGTGAACTGGCCCCACTGGCCGCCGGCGCGGTGGTCGCTGTTGTCGAACACCAGCTCCACACTGGCGCGGCTGGCCGGCTTGCGGCTGGTGGTGCCATTGAAGATCACGTCCTGCATCGACTCGCCGCGCAGCTCCGAGGCCTTGGACTCGCCCAGCACCCAGCGCACCGCATCCATGATGTTGGACTTGCCACAGCCGTTGGGCCCCACGACACCCACCAGCTGGCCAGGCAACAGGAAGTTGGTCGGCTCGGCAAAGGACTTGAAGCCGGAGAGCTTGATCGAATTGAGACGCACGGGGGTGGTGAGAGAAGACCGAAAGGGAAGCTAAGCGCTTGATTTGTAACGAATTTTTAATTCATTCAGAGGTCGGATACCACCCAGCATGATACCGCGCGGCACCGGGCCGCAGTCAGCCACTGACACCGCGCCCGCGCCCATGGCGGCGCTGGCGGGCGCGGATAATCGCGGCGATGAATCCCAAGCTGACCCTTTTGCAGCCTTACCCGTTCGAGCGGCTGCGCCAGTTGTTCCAGGGTGTCACGCCCGATCCGGCGCACCGCGCCATCAGCCTGGGCATCGGTGAGCCCAAACACGCCACCCCCGAATTTCTCAAACAAGCCCTGGCTGGCGCGCTCGACACCGGCCTGGCCGGCTACCCGGCCACGGCCGGCGAGCCCGCGCTGCGGCAGGCCTGCGCCGCCTGGTTGCAGCGCCGCTATGGCGTGCAGGTGGACCCTGCCACCCAGGTGCTGCCGGTCAACGGTTCGCGCGAGGCCTTGTTTGCTTTCGCGCAGACGGTGATCGATCCGACGCAGCCCGGCGCCACGGTGGTGTTTCCCAACCCGTTCTACCAAATCTACGAGGGCGCGGCGCTGCTTGGCGGGGCCACGCCGCACTACGTGCCCAGCGATCCGGCGCGCAATTTCGCGCCCGACTGGGACAGCGTGCCCGAGGCGGTCTGGGCCACCACCCAGCTGCTGTTCGTTTGCTCGCCCGGCAACCCGACCGGCGCGGTGATGCCGCTGGAGGAATGGCGCAAGCTGTTTGCACTGAGCGACCGCCACGGCTTCGTGATCGCCTCCGACGAGTGCTACAGCGAAATTTATTTCCGCGATGAGCCGCCTCTCGGTGGCCTGGAAGCGGCCACCCGGCTCGGCCGCACCGATTTCAAGAACCTGATGGCTTTCACCAGCCTGTCCAAACGCAGTAACGTGCCCGGCCTGCGCAGCGGCTTCGTGGCTGGCGACGCCGCGCTGGTCAAACCCTTTCTGCTCTACCGCACCTACCACGGCGGCGCCATGAGCCCGGCGGTGCAGGTGGCGAGCATCGCCGCCTGGAACGACGAGGCGCATGTGGTGGAGAACCGGCGCATGTACCGCGACAAGTTCGCCCAGGTCACGCCGCTGCTGGCCGAGGTGATGGCCGTGGCGCTGCCGGACGCTGCCTTCTACCTATGGGCCGGTGTGCCCGCCCGGTTTGCCCAGCATGCCGACGGTCTGAGCGCCGACGAGGCCTTCGCCCGCGCGCTGCTGGCTCAATACAATGTGACGGTTCTGCCCGGTAGCTACCTCGCCCGCGAGGTGAAAGGCCAGAACCCCGGCGCTGGTCGGGTTCGCATGGCCCTGGTGGCCGAAACCGCCGAATGCCTGGAAGCTGCGCAACGCATCGCACAGTTCTGCCAAGCCTGAACGCCGCCCCGACATCTCCGCACCGTGCACCGATCCCTACAACGCGCAAGCCGCACATGACACAACAACCGCAACAGCTGCAACAGCTGATCGACACCGCCTGGGACAACCGCGCCGAACTCGCCCCCACCACCGCGCCCAAGGAAGTGCTTGACGCGGTGGACCACGTGATCGCCGAACTCAACATGGGCCGGCTGCGCGTGGCCACGCGCGAAGCGGTGGGCCAGTGGACGGTGCACCAGTGGATCAAGAAGGCGGTGCTGCTGTCGTTCCGCCTGAAGGACAACGAGCTCATCAAGAGCGGCGACCTCGCGTTCTTCGACAAGGTCAAGACCAAGTTCTCCCACCTGAGCGAAGCCGAAATGAGGGCCACCGGCGTGCGTGTGGTGCCCCCGGCCGTGGCGCGCCGCGGCAGCTTCATCGCCAAAGGCGCCATCCTCATGCCCAGCTACGTGAACATCGGCGCCTATGTGGACGAAGGCACCATGGTCGACACCTGGGCCACCGTCGGTTCCTGCGCCCAGATCGGCAAGAACGTGCACCTCTCGGGTGGCGTGGGCATTGGTGGCGTGCTCGAGCCGCTGCAGGCCGGCCCGACCATCATCGAAGACAACTGCTTCATCGGCGCGCGCTCGGAGGTGGTCGAGGGCGTGGTGATCGAGGAAAACTCGGTGATCTCCATGGGCGTCTACCTTGGCCAGAGCACCCCGATTTACGACCGCTCCACCGGCGAGGTGAGTTACGGCCGGGTGCCGTCGGGCTCGGTGGTGATCAGCGGCAGCCTGCCCAAGGACGGTGGCAGGTACAACCTGTACGCGGCGATCATCGTCAAGCGGGTGGACGCGCAGACACGCGCGAAGACCAGCTTGAACGACTTGCTGAGAGACTGACGGTGCCCCAGGTACCGCCGTTCCACGGGCTGCTGCCCCCCAGAGGGGCTGCTCCGCTTTGGGGCGGCCCGGGGCGGCGGAACCTCCCCTGGGCCGATTCGCTCCTCCGCTCGGCGGGCAACACCGGCAAGCCGGCACAACCGGCTCTGCGGTGTTGCGGACAAGCCGCCCGACGAAGACACGTCTTCCTGATTTCTCCTGATTGCTTGAAAGGTCCCAGATGAGCAGCGGAACAATGGAGCGCATCCTGCGCTTGATGGCCGACAAAAAGGCGTCGGATGTGTACCTGTCGGCGCACGCGCCCGCGATGATCAAGATCAACGGCCAGACGATTCCGATCAACAGCCAGGTGCTGCCGCCAGAGGCACCGCGCAACCTGCTGTCCGAGATCGTGCCGCCCACACGCATCGAGGAGCTGACCGAAACCGGCGAGCTCAACATGGCGGTGCCGCTGGACGGGGTGGGCAACTTCCGCATCAGCGCCATGCGCCAGCGCGGCAGTTACGCGGTGGTGATCCGGTTTGTGCCGGACGACGTGCCCTCGCTGGACTCGCTCAATGTGGCGCCGCTGCTGGCCGACCTGGTGATGGAAAAGCGGGGCCTGATCCTGATGGTGGGTGCGACCGGCGCCGGCAAGAGCACCACGCTCGCGGCCATGATCGACCACCGCAACGAAAACGCCACTGGCCACATCCTGACGATCGAAGATCCGATCGAGTACGTCTACAAAAACAAGCGCTCGGTGATCAACCAGCGCGAGATCGGTCCGGACACCGCTTCGTTGCAGGTGGCACTCAAGAACGCGCTGCGCCAGGCACCCGACGTGATCCTGATCGGCGAGATCCGAGACCGCGAAACCATGTCGGCGGCCATCGCCTACGCCCAGTCGGGTCACCTCTGCCTGGCCACCATGCACGCCAACAACAGCTACCAGGCGCTCAACCGCATCCTGAGTTTTTACCCGGTGGAGGTGCGCCCCACCATGCTGGGCGATCTGGGGGCCGCACTGCGCTCCATCGTTTCGCAGCGCCTGCTGCGCACCCACACCGGTGGACGCGTGCCGGCGATGGAGATCATGCTCAACACCGCGCTGATCACCGACCTGATTCAGAAGGCCGACTTTTCCGGCGTGCGCGAGGCGATGGAGCAATCCCTGGCCGAAGGTTCACAAAGCTTCGAGCAGGATCTGGCGCGGCTGATCGTTGACGGCATCGTCACCCGCACCGAAGGCCTGACGCACGCAGACTCGCCCAACAACCTGCTCTGGCGCCTGCAAAACGATTTCAACGCCGTCAAGTCGAACACCGCGTCGGCACCACTGGAAGAAGACGGCCACGACGCAGCCACCTTCACCGAGTTCACGCTCGACGTCAAATTCTGATGACCGCCACGCTGCGCCTGACCGAAGCCCTGATCGCACGCCCTTCTGTCACACCGCGGGACGAAGGCTGTCAGGCCCTGATCGCCGAGCGGCTCACCGCGCTGGGTTTTTGCTGCGAAACGCTGGCGAGCGGCCCGGCCAGTTTCCGGGTCACCAACCTCTGGGCTCGGCTGGGCGAAGGCGATCAACCGACGCTGATCTTTGCCGGCCACACCGATGTGGTGCCCACCGGCCCGCTCAGCGCCTGGGCGAGCGATCCGTTTGTGCCCACACACCGGGACGGCCTGCTGTTCGGTCGGGGCGCCAGCGACATGAAGGCATCACTTGCCGCCATGGTCGTGGCCTGTGAAGAATTTCTGGCCACCGTGCCCAAGCCGCCGATCGATATTGCCTTCCTGCTCACCAGCGACGAAGAGGGCCCGGCCACCCACGGCACGGTGGTCGTCTGCGAGGCGCTGAAACAACGCGGCGAGCGGCTGGACTGGTGCATCGTCGGTGAGCCCACCTCGGTCGACCGCACCGGCGACATGATCAAGAACGGCCGCCGCGGCACGCTCAGCGGCAAACTCACCGTCCACGGGGTGCAAGGCCACATCGCCTACCCGCACTTGGCCAGCAACCCGATCCATCTGGCGGTACCCGCACTCACCGCGCTCACCGCCGAGGTCTGGGACACGGGCAACCGTTTTTTTCCGCCCACCAGTTTCCAGATCAGCAACATCCACGGTGGCACTGGCGCGAGCAATGTGATCCCCGGTACCGTGGTGATCGATTTCAACTTCCGCTTCTCCACCGAGTCCACACCCGAAAGCCTGCAGCAGCGGGCCGCCGCGATGCTGGCCACACACGGTCTGCAGCCTGATGTTGGTTACGACTTGGCCTGGACCCTGGGCGGCCTGCCGTTTCTCACCACACCGGGCACCCTGGTCGATGCGGTGCGCGACGCGATCCGCAGCGAAACCGGCATTGACACCCAGCTCTCCACCACCGGCGGCACCAGCGACGGCCGCTTCATCGCCCAGATCTGCCCGCAGGTGATCGAGCTGGGCCCGCCCAACGCCACCATTCACAAGATCGACGAGTGTGTGGGCGTGGCCGACATCGAGCCGCTGAAGAACATCTACCGGCGCGTGCTGGAAAACCTGGCCACCCAGGACCGCGCCCAGCGCTGATTGCCATGACCCTGCAAGACCTTCTGGCCCAGGCCACCGCGCGCCTGGCAGCTGCGCCGTTGGCCTATGGCCACGGCACCACCAACGCCCACGACGAAGCCGCCTGGCTGCTGCTGTGGCAGCTTGGCCTGCCGCTGGACAGCGACCTCGGCGCCCTGGCCGGCCAAACCGTGTCCGACGAACAAGCACAAGCCTTGGCGGCATTGATCGAGCGCCGCATAACCACCCGCCAGCCCGCCGCCTACCTCACGCGCGAAGCCTGGTTGCAGGGTGTGCCGTTTTATGTGGACGAACGCGCCATCGTGCCGCGCAGCTTCATCGCCGAACTGATGGCCGACGGCAGCTTCGACGCCTGGTTGGGCGAGGACACGCGCCAGGTGCTTGATCTGTGTACCGGCAACGGCAGCCTGGCCGTTCTCGCCGCCATGGCCTGGCCCGAGGTGCGTGTGAGTGCCGCCGACCTGTCGATCGACGCACTTGCCGTGGCGCGCATCAACGTCGACAAACACCGACTGGCCGACCGCATCAGCCTGATCGAGTCCGACGGCCTCGCCGCCTGCCCCGGTCCCTACGACCTCATCCTGTGCAACCCGCCCTATGTGAACGCCCAAAGCATGCGCGAGCTGCCCGCCGAGTACCGCGCCGAGCCGTCGCTGGCCCTGGCCGGCGGCGAAGACGGCATGGATTTTGTGCGCACATTGCTGCGCGACGCACCCAGCCGCCTGTCACCGCACGGTGTGCTGGTGCTGGAAATTGGCAACGAACGCCGGTTTTTCGAAGCGGCTTTCCCCGCGCTGGAAGCCGTCTGGCTGTCCACCAGCGCCGGCGATGACCAGGTGCTCCTGCTCACCGCCGAATCCCTTTTGGCGTCTGCCCGTCCGGCGGCGCCCGCACCATGATCACCATCAAGAACATCGTCCTGCGACGCGGCACCAAGGTGCTGCTCGACAACGCCTCCGTCACCATCAACCCCGGCGAAAAAGTCGGCCTGGTGGGCCGCAACGGCGCGGGCAAATCCAGCCTGTTCCGCCTGCTCGACCACAGCCTGCACGAGGACAAGGGCGACTTCTATGTGCCGCCGCAGTGGCGCATGGCCCAGGTGGCGCAGGACATGCCCGAGACCGACATACCGGCCACGCAGTTTGTGATCGAGGGCGACACCACCTTGCTGGCCGCGCAAGCCGAGGTGACCGCGTCCGAGGCCACCGACGACGGCGAGCGCATGGCCCACGCCTACATGGCGCTGCACGACGCAGGCGCCCACGACGCGCCGGCCCGCGCGCAGGCGCTGATTCTTGGCCTGGGCTTTCGCACCGACGAGCTGGAGCGCCCGGTCAACAGCTTCTCCGGCGGTTGGCGCATGCGCCTGCAGCTCGCCCGCGCACTCATGTGCCCAAGCGAACTGCTGCTGCTTGACGAGCCCACCAACCACCTGGACCTGGACGCGCTGGTGTGGCTGGAAGCCTGGCTGCAACGCTACCAGGGCACCATGCTGGTCATCAGCCACGACCGCGAGTTTCTCGATGCGGTGACCGACGTCACGGTGCACATCGAACGCGCGCAGCTCACCCGCTACGGGGGCAACTACAGCCGCTTCGAAGACATGCGCGCCGAGCAGATGGCGCTGCAGGCTTCGGCCTACTCGCGCCAGCAGGAAAAAATGGCGCATCTGCAGAAGTTCATCGACCGCTTCAAGGCCAAGGCCAGCAAGGCCAAGCAGGCACAAAGCCGGGTCAAGGCGCTGGAGCGCATGGAGAAGATCGGACCCATCTTGGCCGAAGCCGATTTCACCTTCGAGTTCTCCGAACCGCAGAACCTGCCCAACCCCATGCTGGCGATGCAGGACGTGGACTTCGGCTATCCCGCCCCCGAAGCAGGCGGCGCGCCCACCACCATCGTGCGCGGCGTCAGCCGCTCGGTGCAAGCGGGTCAGCGCATCGGCATTCTGGGCGCCAACGGCCAGGGCAAGTCCACCGTGGTGAAGACCATCGCGCGGGCGCTCCAGCCCTTGGCCGGGCAGGTCACCGAGGGCAAGGGACTGAACATCGGCTACTTCGCGCAGCAGGAGCTCGACGTGCTCCGCCCCACCGACACGCCGCTGGAGCACATGATCCGGCTGGTCAAGGAATGCACCGCCGAAGGCCGGCTGCAAGGCCAGGCCACCCGCGAGCAGGACCTGCGCAGTTTCCTCGGCAGCTTCAATTTCACCGGTGACCAGGTCAAGCAGACCGTGGGCAGCATGAGCGGTGGGGAAAAAGCGCGGCTGGTGCTGTGCATGATCGTCTGGCAGCGTCCCAACCTGCTGCTGCTCGACGAGCCGACCAACCACCTCGACCTGGCCACGCGCG
>CAYRIT010000102.1:0-11125 GCA_964424415.1 uncultured Hydrogenophaga sp. | reverse complement strand
GCGGCAAGTACAAGCGCCTCAAGCACCGCGGCGTGATCTGCGAGAAGTGCGGCGTTGAAGTCACGCAGACCAAGGTGCGCCGCGAGCGCATGGGCCACATCGATCTGGCCGCGCCCTGCGCCCACATCTGGTTCCTCAAATCGCTGCCTTCGCGTCTGGGTCTGATCCTGGACATGACGCTGCGCGACATCGAACGCGTGCTGTATTTTGAAGCCTATGTGATCGTCGATCCGGGTATGACGCCGCTGAAGAAATTCGCGATCATGACCGAGGACGACTACGACGCCAAGAAGCGCGAGTTCGGCGACGAATTCATCGCCAAGATGGGCGCCGAGGGCATCAAGGAACTGCTGGAAGCCATCGACCTCGACATCGAGATCGAGAAGCTGCGCAACGACCTGACCGGCTCCGAACTCAAGATCAAGAAGAACGCCAAACGCCTCAAGGTGCTGGAAGCGTTCAAGAAGTCGGGCATCAAGCCCGAGTGGATGGTGCTCGACGTGCTGCCCGTGCTGCCGCCGGACCTGCGTCCGCTGGTGCCGCTGGACGGCGGCCGCTTCGCGACCTCCGATCTGAACGACCTGTACCGCCGCGTCATCAACCGCAACAGCCGCCTGCGCCGTCTGCTCGAACTCAAGGCGCCCGAGATCATCGCGCGCAACGAGAAGCGCATGCTGCAAGAAGCGGTGGACTCGCTGCTGGACAACGGTCGCCGTGGCAAGGCCATGACGGGCGCCAACAAGCGCGCCCTGAAGTCGCTGGCCGACATGATCAAGGGCAAGAGCGGTCGCTTCCGCCAGAACTTGCTGGGCAAGCGCGTCGACTACTCGGGCCGGTCGGTCATTGTGGTGGGTCCAACGCTCAAGCTGCACCAGTGCGGCCTGCCCAAGCTGATGGCACTCGAGCTGTTCAAGCCGTTCATCTTCAGCCGACTGGAGGCCATGGGCATCGCCACCACCATCAAGGCGGCGAAGAAGGAAGTGGAAGCCGGCACGCCGGTGGTGTGGGACATCCTGGAAGAGGTGATCAAGGAACACCCGGTTCTGCTGAACCGCGCGCCCACGCTGCACCGCCTGGGCATCCAGGCGTTCGAACCCATCCTGATCGAAGGCAAGGCGATCCAGCTGCACCCGCTGGTCTGTGCCGCCTTCAACGCCGACTTCGACGGTGACCAGATGGCGGTTCACGTGCCCCTGTCGGTGGAAGCCCAGGTGGAAGCCCGCACGCTGATGCTGGCCTCCAACAACGTGCTGTTCCCGGCCTCGGGCGAGCCCTCCATCGTGCCCTCGCAGGACGTGGTGCTGGGTCTGTACTCGGCCACCCGCGAGAAGATCAACGGCAAGGGCGAAGGCATGATCTTTGCCGACGTGCAGGAAGTCCAGCGCGCGATCGACAACGGTGTGGTGGAAATCTCCACCAAGATCAGCGTGCGCCTGACGCAGTGGGCGAAGAACAAGGACGGCGGCGACTTCACACCATCGACCTCGCTGGTCGAGACCACGGTCGGTCGCGCCCTGCTGTCCGAGATCCTGCCCAAGGGTCTGCCGTTCGAGGTGATGAACAAGGCGCTGAAGAAGAAAGAAATTTCGCGCCTGATCAACGCCTCGTTCCGCAAGTGCGGCCTGAAAGAAACCGTGGTGTTCGCCGACAAGCTGCTCCAGTACGGTTTCCGCCTGGCCACGCGTTCGGGTATCTCGATCGCGGTGGACGACATGCTGGTGCCCAAGGAAAAGGCCGCGGTCATCGGCCGCGCGGAAGCCGAGGTGAAGGAAATCGCCCAGCAGTACGCCTCCGGTCTGGTGACCGCGGGTGAACGCTACAACAAGGTGGTGGACATCTGGGGCAAGGCTGGCGACGAAATCTCCAAGGTCATGATGGCCCAGCTGGCCAAGCAGAAGACCATCGACGCCAGCGGCAAGGAAGTGGACCAGGAGTCGTTCAACTCCATCTACATGATGGCCGACTCCGGTGCCCGCGGTTCCGCGGCGCAGATCCGCCAGCTCGCCGGCATGCGCGGCCTGATGGCCAAACCCGACGGCTCCATCATCGAGACCCCGATCACGGCGAACTTCCGTGAAGGCCTCAACGTGTTGCAGTACTTCATCTCCACCCACGGCGCCCGCAAGGGCCTGGCCGACACGGCGCTGAAGACCGCGAACTCGGGCTACCTGACGCGTCGCCTGGTCGACGTGACGCAAGACCTGGTGGTGAACCAGCAGGACTGCGGCACGAGCAACGGGACCGTGATGCGCGCCATCGTCGAGGGCGGCGAGGTGATCGAGTCGTTGCGCGACCGCGTGCTGGGCCGAGTCACCGCCGAGGAGGTGATCCACCCCGAAACCCGTGCCACCCTGGTACCGGCCGGCGAGATGCTGGACGAAGACCTGCTTGACGAGCTGGAAGCCACCGGCGTGGACGAGGTGAAGGTGCGCACCGCGCTGACCTGCGAGACCCGCTTCGGCATCTGCGCCAAGTGCTACGGCCGCGATCTGGGCCGCGGTGGTCTGGTGAACATCGGTGAGGCGGTTGGCGTGATCGCCGCCCAGTCCATCGGCGAGCCGGGCACCCAGCTGACCATGCGCACCTTCCACATCGGTGGTGCGGCATCGCGTGCAGCGGTGGCGTCCAGTGTGGAAGCGAAGTCGGCCGGCTCGATCGGCTTCAACGCCACCATGCGCTACGTGACCAACAGCAAGGGCGAGCAGGTGGTGATCGCGCGTTCGGGCGAGATCGTGATTCACGACGAAATCGGTCGCGAGCGCGAGCGCCACAAAGTGCCTTACGGTGCGATCCTGGCGGTCAAGGCCGACCAGCAGATCAAGGCCGGCGTCGTGCTGGCCAACTGGGACCCGCTGACCCGACCCATCATCACGGAATTCGCCGGACAGGTGAAATTCGAGAACGTGGAAGAGGGCCTCACCGTGGCCAAGCAGGTCAACGACGTGACCGGCCTGTCCTCGCTGGTGGTGATCGACCCCAAGCACCGCGGCTCGGCCAAGGTGGTGCGTCCGCTGGTCAAGCTGCTCGATGCCGGTGGCAACGAGGTGAAGATCCCCGGCACCGACCACTCGGTGACGGTGGGCTTCCAGATCGGCGCGCTGCTCGAAGTGCGCGATGGCCAGGACGTCGGCCCCGGCCACGTGCTGGCGCGCATCCCGGTCGAAGGCCAGAAGACGCGCGACATCACCGGCGGTCTGCCGCGGGTGGCCGAGCTGTTCGAAGCCCGCAGCCCGAAAGACAAGGGCATGCTGGCCGAGATGACCGGCACCGTGTCGTTTGGCAAGGAGACCAAAGGCAAGGTGCGTCTGCAGATCACCGACCCCGAAGGTCAGATCTGGGACGAGCTCATCCCCAAGGAGAAGAACATCCTGGTGCACGAAGGCCAGGTGGTCAACAAGGGCGAGAGCGTGGTCGACGGCCCGGCCGATCCGCAGGACATCCTGCGTCTGCTGGGTATCGAAGAGCTGTCGCGCTACATCGTTGACGAGGTGCAGGACGTCTACCGCCTGCAGGGCGTGAAGATCAACGACAAGCACATCGAGGTGATCGTGCGCCAGATGCTGCGTCGCGTGATCGTCGAGTCCGTGGGTGACTCCAGCTACATCAAGGGCGAGCAGGTCGAGCGTTCGGAGATCCTGAACACCATCGATGCGCTGCACGCCGAAGGCAAGATCGCGCCGACCTACACCAACGTGTTGCTGGGCATCACCAAGGCGTCGCTGTCGACCGACTCCTTCATCTCGGCGGCTTCCTTCCAGGAAACCACCCGCGTGCTCACCGAGGCTGCCATCATGGGCAAGCGCGACGAGCTGCGTGGTCTGAAGGAAAACGTGATCGTGGGCCGTCTGATCCCGGCCGGCACCGGCATGGCCTACCACGAGGCGCGCAAGGTCAAGGAAAAGATGGACGACGAAGAGCGCCGTGCCATCGCCGAAGCCGACGCGCTGTCCCTGGCCGCTGATCAGGCCGATTCGGCCGACACCGCGAGCCCGAGCGAAGCGGCGGACTAAACGCGCTCCCCACCCGGGCCACCGCCTGGGTCACATGCGCCCCCGGTCGTCAGACCGGGGGCGTTTTTCGTGGTGCACTGCGGCCTTTGGCGCATGGGTCGGGACAGGCCGCGCGGTATATTGCCGCGCTGAATCCGACTTCGACAGGAGAACCACACATGTCCATCACGCTCTGGGTTTTGCTGGCCATCGGCCTGCTGGTCTTTTTCTGGTCGGTGGGTGCCTACAACCGCCTGGTGCGGTTGAAAAACGCGATTGCCAACGCGTTTGGCCAGATCGATGTGCAACTCAAACGGCGTTACGACCTGATCCCCAACCTGGTCGAGGTGGCGCGCAAATACCTGGCGCACGAAGCCGAGACGCTGGAGGCTGTGATCGCGGCGCGCAACCATGCGCGCACCGCCGAACAAAGCGCAGCCGCCAGTCCCTTGAGCGCCGGCGCCATCGGTGCACTGGCTGGTGCCGAGCAGCTGCTGGGCGGCGCACTCGGTCGCTTGTTTGCGGTGGCCGAGGCCTACCCCGATCTCAAGGCCGACCAGACCATGCGCGAGCTCAGCGAAGAACTCGCCAGCACCGAGAACCGCGTTGGCTTTGCGCGCCAGGCCTACAACGACCACGTGCTGGAATTCAACGATGCCGCAGTCCAGTTCCCCACCGTGATCGTGGCGCGGCTGTTCTCGTTTGTGCCGCAGGACATGCTGGCCTCGACCACCAGCGAGGCCGAGCGCGCGCCGGTGAAAGTTGCGTTCTGACATGCTGATCGCGCGCACACGCGCCGACTGACGGGCGCAGGATGCTGATCTTCGAATCCCAGCGCAACGCCCGGGGTGCCACGCGCCGGCTGCTGTTTGCGTTTGTGATCACCGTGGTCGCGTTGGTGTGTCTGGTCAATGGCGCACTGGCTGTGGCCTGGGGTTTCACCTGGGGCTTCTGGGTCGGAGGCGACCTTCTGCTGCCACGCCATTTTCTGGTGGCTAACACCGCGCTGGTGCTGTTGTTTGTACTGGGTGGCTGGTGGGTCGAGACCTCGCGCCTCGCGAGCGGCGGTGGCCAGCGGCTGGCCGAGCAGCTCGGGGCGCGCCTGGCGCAGCCCTCGGGCAACCTGGACGAACAGCGCTTCGCCAACATCGTCGACGAGATGGCGATCGCCTCGGGACTCAAGCGCCCCCAGGCGATGGTGCTCGCGCGCGATGCCCGCATCAACGCGTTCGCCACCGGCTGGAACGCCGACGACGCGGTGGTTGCGGTAACCCGGGGCGCGCTTGACCATCTCACGCGCGAGGAGTTGCAGGGCCTGGTGGCGCACGAGTTCAGCCACATCGTCGAGGGTGACACGCGGCTCAACATGCGGCTCATCGGCATGGTGTTCGGCCTGGAAATGCTTTACCGCCTGGGCCAGCAGCTGTTCCAGCCGGATGAGAACGACCGTCGCCTGGCGGGCGCGCTGCTCGGTCTGGGGCTGATGGCCGCGGGCTGGCTGGGCTGGCTGGCCGGTCATGCGCTGCAGGCCGCGGTGTCGCGCCAGCGCGAGTACCTGGCCGATGCGCGTGCGGTGCAGTGGACACGCAGCCGCGATGGCCTCGGAGGGGTGTTGCGCAAGGCCATGAGCCAGCGCAGCGATGCGTTGGCTTCGCGTCCTCTGGGCTCGCATGTGCAACACATGCTGCTGATCTCCGAACACGAGGACAAGGTGACCGACTGGCTCGATTCACATCCCACGCTGGAGCAGCGCGTGCGCCGCCTCTACGGCCGCGCGATGGGCCCGCTGCCGCTGACGCGCGACGACGAAACCGGGCCGTCGGCCGATCTGGCGCCTGTAGGCGCTGCCGGGCAACCCGACCCCGGCTGGACGCTGGTCTGACCGGGTCTTGAGCGACACTCGGGTGCCGCTCTGGCGCGTGCCACGCGCCGGCGTACCGAACCCATCCCGCTGCCGTGAATTCCCCCGCCGCCCACGACCAACCATCCCCCCGGCTCGCGCCCAGCCTTGCCACCCAGCTGCAACACACCGCACGCTGTGTGCAGGGCGTTGCACAGGGCCGCTCGCTCAGCGAGCTGCTGCCGGCCGTGCCGGCGGGTCTGCGCCCCGGTGTGCAGGCGCTCACGTTCCAGGTGCTGCGACAGCTCGGCACCGCGCGCGCCCTGGTCGCCCACCTCGCGCCCCGCAAGCCCGAACCCGCGGTGCAGGCCCTGCTGTGCAGCGCGGTTGCCTTGTTGCTGCATGAGCCCGGCGACACCCCCGCGGCGTCGGCGTTCAGCCCTTACCCCGCCCACACGGTGGTGAACCAGGCGGTGGATGCCGCGCGCCAGCAGCGCAGCACACAGCGCCAGGCCGCGTTTGTCAACGCCTGCCTGCGGCGCTTTCTGCGCGAGCGCACCACACTGCAGGCGGCGGTGGCGAACGATCCGGAGGCGCGCTGGAACCACCCGCGCTGGTGGATCGATCGGGTGAAACACGACCACCCCGACCACTGGCAGGCCATCCTGACCGCCAACAACCAGCCCGGCCCCATGACGCTGCGGGTGAACCGCCGTCAGACCAGCCGTGCGAGCTACCAGCAAGCGTTGAAAGAGGCCGGTTTTGCCGCGTGGCCAGTGGGCGACGACGGCCTGACGCTGGATGCGCCTCAGCCGGTCGATCGCCTGCCCGGTTTTGCCGGCGGCCTGTGTTCGGTGCAAGATGCCGCCGCCCAGCTGGCCGCGCCGTTGCTGCTGGCGGGGCGCGACTGGCCAGCCGGCGCGCGCGTGCTCGACGCCTGTGCCGCGCCCGGTGGCAAGACGGCGCACCTGCTGGAGCTGGCCGATCTCGACCTGCTCGCAATCGATGTGGACCCGCGCCGCTGCGAGCGCATCATTGGCACGCTGCAGCGCCTGCACCTGCGCGCCAGGGTTCAGGCGGCCGATGCCGCCCGCCCGGCCGACTGGTGGGACGGCCAGCCGTTCGATGCCATCCTGCTCGATGCACCGTGCACCGCCTCGGGCATCGTGCGCCGCCATCCCGATGTGCGCTGGTTGCGCCGGACCAGCGACGTGGCGCAGCTCGCAGCGGTCCAGCAGCAGCTGCTGGAGGCGCTGTGGCCACTGCTCAAACGGGGGGGGCGGCTGGTCTACGCCACCTGCTCGGTGTTCCGTGCCGAGGGCTCGGCGCAGCTCGCTTCGTTTCTAGAACGCCACACAGACGCGGTTTCTGGGCCCGCTCCCGGCCATTTGCTGCCGGGAAATGCCGGTGCACCGGCGGGCATACGGGACAATGAACCGGGTGGACACGACGGTTTCTTTTACGCCCGGATCGACAAGCACTGAGTTGAAGGCGCCCGTGCGCCTGCGTGTTGTCTCGCGCGTCGCGCAAGCCCTGCTGCTGCTGGTGTTGCTGTGGACGGGACTGGCCGCCACACCGGCGGAGGCCCGCGAACCGCAGGTGGAACAGGTCGCGCTGCAGCGCACGACCGACGGGCTGTACCTCTCGGCCCGGCTGGAACTTGCCCCCAGCCCGGCGGTGGAAGACGCCTTGCTGCGCGGCGTGTCACTGTATTTCGTCTGGCAGGCCGAGGTGGTGCGCGACCGCTGGTACTGGAGCGACAAACGGGTGGCCAGCGCCCAGCGCACCCTGCGTCTGGTCTACCAGCCGCTCACCCGGCGCTGGCGTGTCAGCGTGTCCAACGAGCCAGAGGCCGGGCGTGGCGGCGCCGGCCTGCAGTACGCGCTGCACCAGAACTTCGACGACCTGGCCGACGCGCTGGCCGGGGTGAGCCGGGTGTTGCGCTGGCGCATTGCCGACGCTGCCGCGCTGGCCCCCGGCGGTGACCAGCGCGTGGAACTGGCGTTCCGGCTCGATCTCAGCCTGTTGCCGCGCCCGTTCCAGATCGGCATGGCCAACCAGCCCGAGTGGCTGGTGGATGTCCAGCGCCGCCTCGACGTGCCCACCACGATCGAGCACGATGCGCCGCCGGCCCCCACGCCCGAGGCTGCGCGCCTCGAGGCCGGTGCCGAGGTCGCGCGCTGAGCCCGCCGTGAACGCCGCCGAAAAAACACCCGCCCGCCGAAAGACCACCTCCCTGCGCTGGGCGGTGATTGCCGCGCTTGTGTTCATGACCGGCCTGGGCCTGGTGCTGCTGTTCCTGCTCACGCTGGCCACGCGCAACCGCGCGCTGTACGAACAGAATTTCGGCTGGCTGGTGGGCATCAACCTGGGTGTGGCGGCCGTGCTCGGGCTGGTCATTCTGTGGCTGGCACTGCGTCTCGTGTTGCGTTTCAGACGCGGCAAGTTCGGCAGCCAGCTGCTGCTCAAGCTGGCTGCCATCATCGTGCTGGTGGGCCTGCTGCCGGGCCTGCTGATCTACACCGTGTCTTACCAGTTCGTCTCGCGGTCCATCGAGAGCTGGTTCGACGTGCGGGTCGAATCGGCGCTGGCGGCAGGGCTCAACCTCGGTCGCACCACGCTCGACACCCTCAGCGCCGACCTCAGCAGCAACACCCGCGTGGCAGCCGAGGCGCTGGCGCGCGAGCCCAATGCCTCTGCGGCGCTGGCCATCGAGCGCCTGCGTGAGCAGCTCTCGGCCACCGACATCGTGCTCTGGAGCGCCTCGGCCCAGGCACTGGCCAGCGCGGGCGAGTCGCGCTTCTCGTTCAGCCCCGAGCGGCCCAGCCTGGCGCTGCTGCGCCGGGTCCGCAGCGAACGTGTGGTGACACAGATCGAGGGGCTGGAAGAAGCCGGCGCCGCCGAGGCCCAGGCCGCAGTGGCCGCCGGCCGGGCACAGATCCGGGTGCTGGCGCTGGTGAATGCCACCGGCTTCGGCCTCAACGCCGAGCCGCGTTACCTGCAGGTCACGTCCCGGCTGCCCAGCGCGCTGGTGGCCGACGCGCTGGCGGTGCAGGTGGCCAACCGCGAGTACCAGGAGCGCGCGCTGGCCCGGGAAGGCCTGCAGCGCATGTACATCGGCACCCTCACGCTGGCGCTCTTCTTGTCGGTGTTTGGCGCCGTGCTGCTGGCGGTGCTGCTGGGCAACCAGCTGGTGCGCCCGCTGCTGGTGTTGGCCGAAGGCATGCGCGAGGTGGCGGCGGGCGACCTGTCGCCCAAACCGGCGCTGCTGGCGCGCGACGAACTCGCCGGCCTCACCCGCACCTTTGCCCGCATGACACAGGACCTCGCCGATGCCCGCAACGCGGTGCAGCACAGCATGGCCCAGGTGGATGCGGCACGCGGCAACCTGCAGACCATCCTCGACAACCTCACCGCCGGCGTGGTGGTGATGGACCGTTTCAACCGCATCGAAAGCGTCAACCCCGGCGCCTCGCGTGTCCTGCGTGTGCCACTGGTTGTGCACACCGGCAAACCGCTGACCGAAGTGCCCGGTCTGGAGCGCTTCGCCCAGGGTGTGGCCGAGCAGTTCGACCGCTTCCTGGCCGAAGGTGCGCCTCACGACGGCGGCCATTGGCAGCAGTCGTTCGAGCTCGGTGCGCCCGGCAACACACCGTTCGACGAAGGCCTCACGCTGATCGCGCGCGGCGCCCTGCTGCCCAACAACGAGCGCCTGCTGGTGTTTGACGACGTCTCCGACATGGTCGCCGCGCAGCGCGCCCAGGCCTGGGGCGAGGTCGCGCGGCGCCTGGCGCACGAGATCAAGAACCCGCTCACCCCCATCCAGCTCTCCGCCGAGCGCCTGGCCATGAAACTCGACGGCAAGCTGCAACCACCCGAGCAGACCGTGCTCGATAAATCGGTGCGCACCATCGTTGACCAGGTCGATGCGATGAAGCGCCTGGTCAACGAATTCCGGGACTACGCGCGCTTGCCCGCCGCCCAGCTGGTGCCCACCGATCTCAATGCGCTGGTGCGCGATGTGCTGAGTCTGTACGACAACGCCAGCGTGCCCGTGCACACCGAGCTCGCCGACGGCTGCCCGCGCGCACTGGCCGACCCGCAGCAGGTGCGCCAGATCCTGCACAACCTGGTGCAGAACGCCCAGGACGCCATCAACGGGCAGAGTGGCGCCCGTGTGCTGCTGCGCACACGGTGCTCCGACAGCGGGCAGTGGGTGCGCCTGTCGGTGATCGACCAGGGTCCCGGTTTTGCCGAGCACATCCTCAAGCGCGCGTTCGAGCCCTACGTGACCACCAAGGCCAAAGGCACCGGTCTTGGTCTGGCCGTGGTCAAGAAAATCATGGACGAACACGGCGGCCGGGTGGACCTCAGCAACCGCGTGGAAAGCGGCCAGGTGGTGGGGGCCCAAGTGTCGCTATCATTCGCAGTGGCAAATTGACAACACATAGACAACACAAGAGGGAATCGGCTGAGCCATGGCAACCATTCTGGTCGTAGACGATGAACACGGCATCCGGGATCTGCTCTCGGAAATTCTCAACGACGAAGGACACACCGTCGAGCTGGCCGAGAACGCCGCCCAGGCCCGCTCCGTGCGCGCCATGCTTCGCCCCGATCTTGTGCTGCTCGACATCTGGATGCCAGATACCGACGGCGTGACCCTGCTCAAGGAATGGGCCAGCGCCGGCTTGCTCACCATGCCCGTGATCATGATGAGCGGTCATGCCACGATCGACACCGCGGTCGAGGCCACGCGCATCGGTGCCACCGCGTTCCTGGAAAAGCCGATCACGATGGCCAAGCTGCTCAAGGCCGTTGATCAGGGCCTGAACCGGTCGCTGTCCAAGTTCGGCCACGTCGAGATCACGTCTATCGTCACGAGTCAGCCAGCGGCCGACCTCACGGTCGAAGTTGCGATGACCGGCGGCAGTCTGCCCGTGCCGGTGATGGACATCGGCCCGCAGTCGCTGCAATCGTTCAACCTCGACGGCCCGCTGCGCCTGTCCCGCGACGAGTTCGAGAAAGCCTACTTCGAATACCACCTGGCCAAAGAGTCCGGTTCCATGACCCGTGTGGCTGAAAAAACCGGCCTGGAGCGCACCCATCTTTACCGCAAGCTCAAGCAGCTCGGCGTGGACCTGGCCCGCAGCAAGCGCAACAACCACTGAGCCGCGCGCCGCCCACACCCGGCCTCAGAAGTGCCCGGGGAAGCTGCTATACTTCGCCCTCGGTTGGCCCGGTAGCTCAGTTGGTAGAGCAGCGGATTGAAAATCCGCGTGTCGATGGTTCGATT
>CAYRIT010000101.1:0-11693 GCA_964424415.1 uncultured Hydrogenophaga sp. | reverse complement strand
GCGCTACGTTCGGGACGTAGAGGCCGGAGGTTCGAATCCTCTCACCCCGACCAATTCCCCCTGCTCTAGACATCCTGGGACCAGCACCCCGATAAGCAGGTTCATGGGCGGGCTTTTACCGACTTCGGTGACACGCCAGAGACTGCACAATCCGCAAATTCGACACAAGTCGCCTCAATATCGAGCGGCAAGTCGTTGATTTACGTTAGATTACGAGTTTATGGCGTCAGTCGATACGGTGATTCAAGAGAGTGCTTCCATGGCCTTGCCGGGTTTGGGCCGGGCCCTGGTTTCGGCTGGGAAGCTGGGACAGAAAGCCGCCGAGGAGCTCTACAAAAAGGCGCAGGTCGGACGCACCAGCTTTATCGCCGAGTTGACCGGATCCGGCGCGGTGTCCGCCGTCGATATGGCGCACACCATGGCAACGGCTTACGCTGCGCCGCTGCTCGATCTCGACGCAATCGACGTTGAGCGTCTGCCCAAAGGGCTGCTGGACAGCAAGATCTGCTCGGATTACCGGATCGTTGTCCTGAGCAAGCGCAACAACCGTCTGATGGTGGCCACTGCCGACCCTGCGGACCAGCAGGCGGCTGAAAAAATCAAGTTCGCGACCCAGATGGGTGTGGACTGGGTGATCGCGGAATACGACAAGCTGAACAAGCTGGTCGACCTCCAGAACACCAGCGCCAACGAGACGATGGACAACATCATCGGTGGCGATTTCGAATTTGACGAAATGGCCACCGAGGCCATCACCACGGATACGGTTGACAAGGCGTCTGAGGTCGACGACGCCCCAGTGGTGAAGTTCCTCCACAAGATGCTGATCGACGCGTTCAACATGCGTGCCTCCGATCTGCATTTCGAGCCCTACGAGCACACGTACCGCGTGCGCTTCCGGATCGACGGGGAACTGCGTGAAATCGCTTCACCTCCAATTGCCATCAAGGACAAACTGGCTTCGCGCATCAAAGTGATTTCCCGCATGGACATCTCCGAGAAGCGCATCCCGCAAGATGGGCGCATGAAGCTCAAGGTGGGCCCGGATCGGGTGATCGATTTCCGCGTCAGCTCGCTGCCCACGCTGTTCGGCGAAAAAATCGTCATCCGTATCCTGGATCCAAGCAGCGCCAAGGTGGGTATCGACGCGCTGGGCTACGAGCCGGAGGAAAAAGAGCGCCTGCTGGAAGCCATTTCACGTCCCTACGGCATGGTGCTGGTGACCGGTCCGACCGGTTCGGGCAAAACGGTGTCGCTCTACACCTGCCTGAACATCCTGAACAAGCCCGGCATCAACATCTCCACGGCCGAAGACCCGTCAGAGATCAACCTGCCAGGCGTGAACCAGGTTAACGTCAACGAGAAGGCCGGCCTCACGTTCGCCGCCGCACTCAAGGCATTCCTGCGCCAGGATCCCGACATCATCATGGTCGGCGAGATCCGAGATCTGGAAACGGCTGACATCTCGATCAAGGCCGCGCAGACCGGGCACATGGTCCTCTCCACCCTGCACACCAACGACGCACCAACCACTTTGACCCGAATGATGAACATGGGGGTGCCCACGTTCAACATTGCCTCCAGTGTCATCCTGATCACCGCTCAGCGGCTGGCCCGTCGCCTTTGTGCCACCTGTAAGGCAACATTGGATGTACCACGCAAGGCGCTGCTGGATGCGGGCTTCAAGGCCGAGGAACTCGACGGCACCTGGACGCCCTACAAACCGGTGGGCTGCTCGGCTTGCAACAACGGCTACAAGGGGCGCGTTGGCATCTATCAGGTGATGCCGATCTCCGAAGAAATCCAGCGCATCATCCTGCGCGGCGGTAGCGCGCTTGACATCGCCAAGCAGGCAAGCGCTGAAGGTGTGCGCTCGCTGCGCGAGTCCGGGCTGCTCAAGGTCCGGCAGGGTTTGACATCGCTGGAAGAGGTGCTCAGCGTCACCAACGAATAACGGGCATCCGACTGAAGTATCCGAGGACACCATGGCAACCGTTGCATCCAAGAACATCAAGGACTTTGTTTTCGAATGGGAAGGCAAGGACCGCGCCGGCAAAACCGTGCGGGGTGAGACGCGCGCCGTGGGTGAAAATCAGGTGCTCGCCGCGCTGCGCCGCCAGGGCATCATTCCGGGCAAGGTGAAGAAGCGGCGCATGAGCTCGGGCAAGCGGATCAAGCCCAAAGACATTGCCATCTTCACCCGCCAGCTGGCCACCATGATGAAGGCCGGCGTGCCGCTCCTGCAGGCCTTTGACATCGTGGGCCGCGGGAATCCCAATCCCAGCGTCTCCAAGCTGCTCAATGACATCCGGTCCGATGTGGAAACTGGGACTTCGCTGAGCGCAGCGTTTCGCAAGAACCCCCTGTACTTCGACAGCCTGTACTGCAACCTGGTCGAGGCCGGCGAGGCCGCCGGTATTCTGGAAGAGTTGCTGGACCGGTTGGCGGTTTACATGGAGAAGACCGAGGCGATCAAGTCCAAGATCAAGTCGGCGCTCATGTATCCGGTCTCGGTGATCATCGTGGCCTTCGTTGTGGTGGCGGTGATCATGATTTTTGTGATCCCATCATTCAAGGAAGTGTTCAGCTCCTTCGGTGCCGATCTGCCCGGACCGACCCTGTTCGTGATCGCCATGAGCGAATTTTTCACCGAATACTGGTATCTGATTTTTGGCGGCCTCGGCGGGGGTTTCTACTTCCTGATGCAGGCCTGGAAACGCAATGAAAAGGTTCAGCGGTTCATGGACCGCGTGATGCTCAAGATGCCGATTTTCGGCGCCTTGGTAGAGAAATCGGTGGTGGCGCGCTGGACGCGCACCCTCTCCACCATGTTTGCCGCCGGTGTGCCGCTGGTAGAAGCACTGGACTCGGTGGGCGGCGCCTCAGGCAACTCGGTGTACGCCATTGCCACCGAGAGGATTCAGCAGGAGGTGTCCACCGGCACCAGCCTGACCAACGCCATGACCAACGCCAACCTCTTCCCGTCCATGGTGCTGCAGATGTGCGCCATCGGTGAAGAATCGGGCTCAATCGATCACATGCTGGGCAAGGCTGCCGACTTCTATGAGGCCGAGGTGGACGACATGGTCGCTGGCCTGTCCAGCCTGATGGAGCCCATCATCATCGTGATCCTCGGCACCATCATCGGCGGCATCGTGGTTTCCATGTACCTGCCCATCTTCAAGCTGGGTCAGGTGGTCTGATGCTGTTGCCGAGTGTGGTGGACGCAGCGCTGCTGGGTCTGCTGGGGTTGTTGGTGGGCAGCTTTCTGAACGTGGTGATTCACCGTCTGCCCAAGATGATGGATTTGCGCTGGGCGGCCGAATGCGCCGAGTTCCAGGCAGCCACGGGGTCGCAGGCGGCCAGTCCGCCCGCTGAGGCCCAGCCGCTCTTCAACCTGATGGCGCCGCGCTCGCGCTGCCCGCATTGCGGCCACGGCATCCGCTGGTTCGAGAACATCCCTTTGTTGAGCTACCTTGCGCTCAGGGGCGGGTGCAGCGCCTGTCGGGCCCCGATCAGCCCGCGCTACCCGGCGGTGGAAGCGGTGAGTGCCGCGCTGTTTGCCTGGTGCGGCTGGCATTGGGGACTGGGCTGGGAAGCGCTGGTCTGGAGTGGCTTTGCCGCTGCCGTGCTGGCGCTGGCCTGCATCGACTGGGACACCACCCTGCTGCCCGACGACATCACCCTTCCCTTGCTCTGGGCCGGCCTGTGCGCTGCGGCGTTGGGCCTGACCGACACCCCACTGTCCAGCGCCTTCTGGGGTGCGGTGGCCGGCTACCTCTCGCTCTGGCTCGTGTACTGGGCGTTCAAGCTGGTGACCGGCAAGGAAGGCATGGGTTACGGCGACTTCAAGCTGTTCGCCGCCCTCGGCGCCTGGTTCGGCTGGCAAGCGCTGATCCCTGTGATTTTGATGGCCTCGGTCATTGGTGCGGCGGTCGGCATCGCCATCAAGTTGCATGGTTCGCTGCGCGAAGGCGGTTACGTACCTTTTGGCCCCTTTCTGGCCACCGCCGGCTTGACTGCAATGATCTTTGGTCCTTCGTCGATTCTCGCCGCCATCGGGCTGTGAGCCGACCCGTGACGCGCCGCCCTGCTTTGCGTCTGGGGCTGACCGGTGGTATCGGCAGCGGCAAGAGCACGGTCGCGCGCATGCTGGAAACACACGGTGCGACGGTGATTGATGCCGACGCGATCTCTCGCGCCTGCACCGCACCCAGCGGTCGCGCCATGCCAGCTATCGCCGAGACCTTCGGCGCTGAATTCGTCACAGCCGATGGCGCACTCGACCGCGAGCGCATGCGTGCCCTGGCATTCGAACAGCCTTCGGCGCGGCAGGCATTGGAGGCCATCGTGCACCCGCTGATCGGGGAGGAAATCCGTCGCCTAAGCGCCGCGGCCATCACGCCCTGCCTCGTGTTCGACATCCCCCTGCTGGTCGAATCACCGCGCTGGCGACCGCAGCTCGACCGCGTGCTTGTGGTCGACTGCCTGCCCTCCACGCAGAGGGACCGGGTGCGGGCACGCAGCGGCTGGAACGACGAAACCATTGACGCGGCGACGCGTAGCCAGGCACCGCGCGCACTCCGGCTGGCCGCTGCCGATGTGGTGGTCTTCAATGACGGTTTGAGTCTGGAACAGTTGCAGTGCCTGGTTACCCGGGTGGCCCATGCGTTCGGGCTATGATGAAAGACCTGCCCGCCCCGACTCCGCCAGCCTGCGCCACCCCGTGATCCTTTACGAATACCCGTTCAACGAACGCATCCGCACCTACCTTCGGCTTGAGCAGCTTTTTCGGCGCCTGAGCGAACTCGTTCCGCGCACCCATCCCCTGGATCACCACTACGCGATTCAGACCATTTTCGAGATCATGGACGTGGCCTCGCGTGCCGACATGAAGTCCGACGTGCTCAAGGACATCGACCGACAGAAGCTGCAGCTCAACAGCTACAGGGGCAATCCCGCCATCTCGGAGCAAGCGCTCGACGGGGTGATTGCCCGGCTCGACGACTGCTTCAACCAGCTGAACCAGCTTGCCGGCAAGACCGGCCAGTCGCTGACCGAAAACGACTGGCTGATGAGCATTCGCAGCCGCATCGGCATCCCCGGCGGCACCTGCGAATTCGATCTGCCCGCCTACTTCGACTGGCAGCATCACCCGGCCGAACAGCGCCAGGCCGATCTGGAGCGCTGGGTGGCGCCGCTGGGGCCCTTGGCGGAATCCATCGTCCTGCTGCTCAAGATGCTGCGCGATTCGGGATCGGCTCAAAAAGTGATGGCACCCGGCGGACAGTTCCAGCAAAACCTGCCTCAGGGCCGCACCTTCCAGTTGCTGCGGCTGCGCATCGATCCGCGACACGGCTGGATTCCGGAAATCAGCGGCAACCGGCTCATGGTCTCGGTGCGCCTGATGCGGCACGGCAATGACGATCGCCTGCACCCGGCGCAAGAAGACGGGGCTTTTGAGTTGACCCTGTGTGCCTGAGATGCGCGCACAACCCGATCCCGCAGCATCGGTGAAAACCGTCAGATGCCCCGCCTGCGGCGGCCCCAGCGCCTATGCGGCAAGCAACCCATACCGGCCGTTTTGTGGCGAACGCTGCAAGCAGCACGACCTGGGTGCCTGGGCCAGCGAGGCATTCAAGCTGCCCGATCGGCAGCCCGACACCGACCCAACGTTCGAAAGCAGCTGACCCGGCTCAAGCGCCAGCAGCCGCCTCCTCGGCCAGCCACGCCAGCACCGGCACGGTGCCCGGCAGCACCGGTGCGCAGCCGACCGGAAGCCACTCCCAAGAATACGTCTGGCCCTCGCGCATCTGCAACTCACCGGTCCAATCGAACACCTTGCAGAAGTGCAGACGCACCAGCGCGTGTGGGTAGTCCACCAGCCCGTCGCGCCAGACCTGCGCCGGGCCGATGATGAGGCCGATTTCTTCCTGCAGTTCGCGGCGCAAAGCCTGCTCGACCGTCTCCCCGACCTCCAGCTTGCCGCCCGGAAACTCCCAATAGCCTGCGTAGACCTTACCGGGCGGACGGGAGGTGAGCAAAAACGCGCCCGAGGCATCAATCAGAACACCCACAGCCACCTCGGTCACGGGCCGATCGGTGCGACCCTCACGGACTCGGTCCGCATCGACCACCAGCGGCACGGGGCCCATTCAGACACCAGCCGCGTGACTGCCTGCGAAGTTCCGGGCAAACTGGTAAGCCACGCGGCCACTGCGCGAGCCGCGCTCCAGCGCCCAGACCAAAGCCTGCGGGCGTGCCGTCTCGATGGCTGCGGCCTCCACCCCGAAGGCGCTGAGCCACTGGGCCACGATGGCCAGGTACTCGTCCTGGCTGAACGGGTAGAAGCTCACCCACAGGCCAAAACGCTCGGAGAGCGAGATTTTTTCCTCCACCACCTCACCCGGGTGCACCTCGCCATCGGCGGTGTGCGTGTAGCTGAGGTTCTCTTTCATGTACTCGGGCAACAGGTGGCGCCGGTTGCTGGTCGCGTAGATCAACACGTTGTCGCCCGCAGCCGACACCGAGCCATCAAGCACCGACTTGAGTGCCTTGTAGCCGGACTCGCCGTCCTCGAAGCTCAGATCGTCGCAGAACACGATGAAGCGCTCGGGCCGTCCGGCGACCAGATCGACGATGTCCGGCAGATCCACCAGGTCGGTTTTGTCGACCTCGATCAGACGCAAACCCTGCGGTGCGTACCCGTGCAGGCAGGCCTTGACCAGCGAAGATTTGCCCGTACCACGCGCACCGGTCAGCAGAACGTTGTTGGCCGGCAAGCCTTTGACGAACTGCAGGGTGTTGCGCTGAATCTTGGCCTTCTGTTCGTCAATTTCCTGCAGGTCGGACAGGCGCATCGGCGCCACATGACGCACCGGCTCCAGCCGGCCATGGCCACCGCTGCGCTTGCGGTAACGAAACGCCACCGAGGCCGACCAGTCGGGCTCTCCCAGGGGTTTGGGCAGCACCGCTTCGATGCGATCAATCAGTTGCTCGGCACGCCCGAGCAAGCGCTCCAGCATGTCGCTCATGACCGGTAGTCGGCGTTGATGGTGACGTAATCGTGGCTCAAATCGCAGGTCCACACGGTCTCGGTGGCTGCGCCGCGACCCAGCCCGATGCGCACCAGAATTTCTGCCTGCTTCATCACCCGCTGCCCGTCTTCCTCGCGGTATTGCGGGTGCCGCCCACCTGCGCTGACCACGTGCACGTCACCCAGGTGCAACTCGATGCGTGTCGTATCGAGATCGGCGATACCGGCATAACCCACCGCCGCGAGGATGCGACCGAGGTTGGGATCGCTGGCAAAAAACGCTGTCTTCACCAGCGGCGAATGCGCCACCGCGTAAGCGACCTTCAGGCATTCGGCGGCATCGCGCCCGCCCCCGACCTGCACCGTGATGAATTTGGTGGCGCCCTCGCCGTCGCGCACGATCGCATGTGCAAGCTGCTGCGCCAGCGGTGTCAGTGCGGCGATCAAGGCCTGGCCGTCGACGCTGTCGAGGTCTTGCACCACCGCGTTGCCGGCGCGGCCGGTGGCCACGATCACAAAGGAATCGTTGGTGCTGGTGTCGCCATCGACCGTGACGCGGTTGAACGAGGTCTCGGCCAGCCGGTACGCCAGCGCATGTATCAGACCGGGCGCGACTGCGGCGTCGGTGGCGAGGAAACCGAGCATGGTGGCCATATTGGGCCGGATCATGCCCGCACCTTTGGCGATGCCGGTGGCCCACGCCTTGTGACCACCGAGGTTGAAGCCAACGCTGGCGGCCTTGGGCAAGGTGTCGGTGGTCATGATGCCGGTGGCGGCCTCCAGCCACTGGGCACCGCTGGCCACTGGCTCCCGGGCGGCCGATGCCAGCGCCTGCGGCAAGCCAGCCAGCAGGCGATCGAGCGGCAGCGGCTCCATGATGACGCCGGTGGAGAACGGCAACACCTGCTCGTGCGCAAGGCCCAATGCACGTGCCACGGCGCTGCAAGTCTGCTGCGCAGCCGCCAACCCGGACTCGCCAGTGCCGGCGTTGGCGTTGCCGGTGTTGATCACCAGCGCGCGCGCCGCCGTCCCCGACGCCAGGTGCTCGCGACACACCTGAACCGGTGCCGCCGCGTAGCGGTTCTGGGTGAACACCGCGCCCACCGCGCAGCCCTCGTCGAACAGGAAAACGGTGAGGTCTTTGCGGTTGGCCTTGCGGATACCGGCCTCAGCCACCCCGATGCGCACACCGGCAATCGCGTGCAGGTCAGCGGCCAATGGCTCGGCGAGAAGAACGGGCATGGGGCGTCTCCAGAAAAACGGTCAGGCGGGCGTAACGCCTCAGGCCAGTTTGCCGTGGCACTGTTTGTATTTTTTGCCGCTGCCGCAGGGGCAGGGATCGTTGCGGCCCACACGCGGCACCTCGGCCACGCTGGTGCCAGCGTCCCGCACGCTTTCGGGTTCACCACTTTCGGTGGGTGCGGTGTAGGTCACGTTCGCGATCTGCTCGGCGCGGTCTTCCATCTGCTGTGCCGCTTCGCTCACCTGTTCGGGTGACTGCACGCGCACGTTCATCAGCACGCGGGTCACGTCGGTTTTCACAGTGTCGAGCAGCTGGCCGAACAGCTCAAATGCTTCACGCTTGTATTCCTGCTTGGGCTGCTTCTGCGCGTAGCCGCGCAGGTGAATACCCTGGCGCAGGTAATCCAGCGCGGACAGATGCTCGCGCCACTGTGCGTCGATGGTTTGCAGCAGCACGACACGCTCGAAGCTGGTGAAATTTTCCTCACCAACCAGCGCCACCTTGGCGTCGAATACAGTCTTGGCGGCAGCGATCACGCGCTGCGCAACCTCCTCGGCGTCGATCGACTCGGCGTCCGACACCCATGACGTCACGGGAACGTCCACAGACCATTCCTCGCTCAACACCTTCTCCAGGCCGGACAGATTCCACTGCTCTTCCACACTGGCCTCGGGCACAAACTGCTGCACCAGATCGGTGAAGCAACCCTCCCGCAGGGAATCGATCTGGCCACGCAAGGTTTGCGCGTCGAGGATGTCGTTGCGCTGCTGGTAGATCACCTTGCGCTGGTCGTTGGAAACGTCGTCGTACTCGAGCAGCTGCTTGCGGATATCGAAGTTGCGCGCCTCGACCTTGCGCTGAGCGCTCTCGATGCTGCGCGTGACCATGCCGGCCTCGATCGCTTCGCCTTCGGGCATCTTGAGCCGGTCCATGATTGCGCGCACCTTGTCGCCAGCGAAGATGCGCATCAGCGAATCATCCAGGCTCAGGTAGAAGCGGGAGGAGCCCGGATCGCCCTGGCGGCCCGAGCGGCCCCGCAGCTGGTTGTCGATGCGGCGGCTCTCATGGCGCTCGGTGGCAATGATGCGCAGCCCACCCAGCGCTTTGACCTTGTCGTGATCCTGCTGCCATTGGTGGCGTACCTCGTCAGCACGCTGGGCGCGGGTCGGCTCGTCCAGGGACTCGTCGTTCTCGACGGCCGCGAGCATTTTTTCCAGGTTGCCACCGAGCACGATGTCGGTACCGCGACCAGCCATGTTGGTTGCAATCGTGATCGCACCTGGGCGACCCGCCTGCACAATGATGTCGGCCTCACGTGCATGCTGTTTGGCGTTGAGCACCTCGTGCGGCAGCTTTTCCTTGACCAGCAGTTCGGCGATGATTTCCGAGTTTTCGATCGACGAGGTCCCCACCAGCACCGGCTGACCACGCTCGTAACACTCACGAATGTCTTGAATCGCCGCGGTGTATTTCTCGGGGGTGGTTTTGTAGACGCGGTCGAGCTGGTCGGTGCGCTTGCTGGGCCGGTTCGGCGGAATCACCACCGTCTCCAGACCGTAGATTTCCTGGAACTCGTAGGCCTCGGTGTCGGCGGTGCCGGTCATACCCGAGAGCTTGTTGTACAGACGGAAGTAATTCTGGAAAGTGATGGAGGCCAGCGTCTGGTTTTCCGGCTGAATCGCCACTCCTTCCTTGGCCTCCACCGCCTGGTGCAGGCCATCGCTCCAGCGGCGCCCCGACATCAGGCGACCGGTGAACTCGTCGACGATCACGATCTCGCCATTCTGGTTCACATAGTGCTGATCGCGGTGGTAGAGGTGGTGCGCCTTGAGCGAGGTCACCAGGTGGTGCATCAGCGCAATGTTGGCGGGATCGTAAAGCGAAGCGCCTTCGGGCAGCAGGCCGGCCTGGGCCAGCAAGGCTTCGGCCTTTTCATGGCCCTGCTCGGTCATGTGAATCGTGTGGGCCTTTTCGTCGACGGTGAAGTCGCCCACCTTGACCACGCCTTCGCCGGTGCGCGGATCGGCTTCGCCCTCCTGGCGCGTCAGGCTGGGGATCAGCGCCTTGATGGCCAGGTAGACCTGGGTCTGATCATCCGCCTGACCGCTGATGATGAGCGGCGTGCGTGCCTCGTCGATCAGGATCGAATCGACTTCGTCGACGATGGCGTAGTTCAGGCCACGCTGCACGCGATCAACCGCCTCGTAGACCATGTTGTCACGCAGGTAGTCAAAGCCATACTCGTTGTTGGTGCCGTAGGTGATGTCGGCACGGTAGGCGGCCTGCTTTTCTTCGCGCGGCGCCTGCGGCAGGTTGATGCCGACACTCAGGCCGAGGAAGCTGTAGAGCCGGCCCATCCACTGCGCATCGCGGCTGGCGAGGTAATCGTTGACCGTGACCACGTGCACGCCCTTGCCGGTGAGCGCGTTGAGGTAGACCGGCAGCGTGGCGGTGAGCGTCTTGCCTTCCCCTGTGCGCATCTCGGCCACCTTGCCGTGGTGCAGCGCGATGCCCCCCATCAGCTGGACGTCGAAGTGGCGCATTTTCATCACCCGCTTGCTGCCCTCGCGCACAACCGCAAAGGCCTCTGGCAGCAGGGTGTCAAGCGCCTCGCCATCCGCGATGCGCTGCTTGAAGGCCTCGGTCTGCGCCCGAAGCTCATCGTCGCTGAGCTTCTCGTATTTCGCTTCCAGACCGTTGATACGTTCCACGGTCTTGCGGTAGGTTTTGAGCAAGCGGTCGTTGCGGCTACCGAAAATCTTGGTGAGAAAGGTTGTGGCCATGCGGTCGGGCCTGCGGCAAACGCGGGGTTGGCCAGGCAGACAGATAAGAAGGTAGCGCTCTTGCGAACGTCAAAAACCCGCGCGCCGGCGGTCGGCCGGCTCGCGCGTGCGGTCGCTCACGGGTTCACGAGCAAAACGCGGATTTTACCCGCCGCGTCGCCGGCAAGCCGTCAGCGGCGCAGGGCAAGCGGCGCGGCAGCTAGCGCCTCGCCGGCGTTCAGGAACGGCCGCGGGTCCCGGGGCACACCGGAGACCAGCACCTCAAAATGCAGGTGCGGCCCGGTCGAACGGCCGGTGGTACCCACTTTGGCGATCAGTTGCCCGCGTTTGACGATATCGCCCTTCTTGACCATCACCGAAGACGCATGGGCGTAGCGGGTGATCAAATCGTTGCCGTGATCAATTTCGATCATGTTGCCGTAGGCGCTGTGGTACTCCTGCACCACCACCACGCCCCCGGCTGCGGCCATGATGGGTGTCCCGATGTTGGCGGGGAAGTCCAAGCCCGTGTGCAGTGCAGAATGCCCCGTGATGGGGTCGATACGAAAACCGAAAGGGGAACCTATGCGTCCCGCCTTGACTGGTTCTTCCGTGGGCACCATGCTGTTCTGGATCTTCAGATCAAACAACC
>CAYRIT010000100.1:0-11981 GCA_964424415.1 uncultured Hydrogenophaga sp. | reverse complement strand
CCGGCGGCTGGCCCGCTGGCCCCCACGCTCCGCCGCTGCGCGGGTCGCTGCCCCCGAGGGGGTTGACCTTGCTCGGGGCGGCCCTTCGCTGCGGTCGCTAACCCCCTACGCTCCGCCGGTGAGTGGCTCACGCCGTGGCTGGCGCTGCGCTCTCGTTCACCACCTGACCGGCCTCGATGGTGATGCGGTGCTCGCAGCGTGCGGCGATCGCCGGGTCGTGTGTGACCATGACCAGCGTGGTGTGCTGCTCGCGGTTGAGATCGAACATCAGTTCCATGATGGTGCTGCCGGTGGCGAAGTCCAGGCTGCCGGTGGGTTCGTCGGCCAGCAGCACCGCCGGCTCCACCACAAACGCGCGCGCCAGCGCCACCCGCTGCTGCTCGCCACCCGAGAGCACTTTGGGGTAGCTCGCGAGCCGCTCGCCCAGTCCCACGCGGCGCAGCATCTGGGTGGCTGCAGCGCGGGCGTCGCGCCGGCCCGCCAGCTCCAGCGGCAGCATCACGTTCTCCAGCGCGGTGAGGTTGCCGAGCAGCTGAAAACTCTGGAACACAAACCCGACCTTCTGCGCCCGCAGGGCAGCACGCTGGTCTTCGTTCATCGCAAACAGTTCCACACCGTCGATGTGAACCGTTCCGCTGCTGGGCGTATCCAATCCGGCGATGATGGACAGCAAGGTGCTTTTGCCCGAGCCAGACGCTCCGACAATGGCTGCGGTTTCGCCTTTGTTCAGGCTGAAGTTGATGTCGCGCAGAATCGTGAGCGTTCCGGTGGAATCGGTCACGGTCTTGAACACATGCTGCACAGCAATCATCACATCGGACATGAAAGGGCTCTCTGTTGAAACGACGTCACTTTACCGCGCTCCCCCTGCTAGCGCCCTGGATGGGCCCTTCGGCCTGGGCGGCAGCGTCCACCAAGACCGGTCGCGCGGCGCCGGTCATTCTTGTCGTGGGCGATTCGCTCAGCGCCGAATACGGCCTGCGTCGAGGCAGTGGCTGGGTGGCCTTGCTGCAAGCGCGTCTGCAGACCGAAAAATTGCACCAGCGCGTGGTCAATGCCAGCATCAGCGGCGACACCACCTCGGGTGGCCGCTCGCGCCTGCCCGCCTTGCTCCGACAACACAAGCCGGCGGTGGTGGTGATCGAGCTTGGTGGCAACGATGCCCTGCGCGGCCTGCCACTCAACATGACACGCGACAACCTGGCCGCCATGGTGCGCCAGGCGCGCGCAGCGGGTGCGCGGGTGCTGCTGCTGGGCATGGAGATGCCGCCCAACTACGGCGCGAAGTACGGCCAGGAATTCCGCGACATCTACACCAGCGTGTCACGCTCGGAAAAAGCGGCGCTGCTGCCCTTTTTTCTGAAAAACGTGGGTGATCTGGCCGATCCCACCCAGCTGTTTCAGGCCGACCGCATCCACCCCAACGAAGATGCCCAGTCCATTCTGCTGGGCAACGTCTGGCCGGAGCTCAAGAAGCTGCTCTGAGCGCCTGAGCACACCCGCGCGGGCGCAGGCGAGCGCACGGGATAATCGGCCATGCCTGTTCACACCCTGCCCGCCGCCGATGCCCTGGCGAAACTGGACGGCTTCGATGCCGTGATCGACGCCCGCTCCGAAGACGAATTCGCGCTCGACCACCTCAGCGGTGCCATCAACTGGCCCACGCTGGACAACGCCGAGCGCATCACCATCGGCACGATGTACCAGCAGGTCAACGCTTTTGAGGCGAAAAAGCGCGGTGCGGCGATCTCGGCCCGCAACATCGCGGCCCACATCGAGCGCGAGGTCATCGACAAGCCACGCAACTGGAAGCCCCTGGTGTATTGCTGGCGCGGCGGCAACCGCAGCGGTGCACTGGCCACCATCCTGGGCGCGATCGGCTTCTCTGTGACGCTGATCGAGGGCGGCTACAAAGCCTGGCGCGCGGCGCTGGTGGACGATCTGCCGCGGCTGGCCCAGCGCCTGCGCTACCGCGTGGTCTGTGGCCCCACCGGATCGGGCAAAACGCGCTTGCTGCAAGCCCTGGCCGCGCAGGGTGCCCAGGTGCTCGATCTGGAAGCCCTGGCAAACCACCGCAGCTCGGTGCTGGGCCACATTCCCGGCCTGCCGCAGCCGAGCCAGAAGCGTTTCGACAGCCTGGTGTGGGAGGTGCTGCGTCACTTCGAGCCGACGCGTGTGGTTTATGTGGAGGCTGAAAGCAAGAAGGTGGGCAACGTGCGTGTGCCCGACGCCCTGATCGAGGCGATGCGGGCCAGCCCCTGCCTGGACCTGCAACTGGCCGACGGCGAGCGTGTGGCACTGCTGCTCGAAGACTACGATTTTTTTGTGAAAGATCCGCTGCACTTTTGCCAGCGGCTGGACGCGCTGCGCGAGCTGCGTGGCCACGAGACGGTGCAGGCCTGGCAGCAGCAGGTGATGGCTGGCGAGATTCCTGCGGTGGTGCTGGCGCTGCTGCAGCGGCATTACGATCCGATGTACGCGGCCTCGATCCAGCGCAACTTCAAACAGATCGCGCAGGCCGAGCCCGCCGTGCTGCGCGACCGCTCGGACCAGGCGCGGAACAACCTGGCGCGGGCACTGATCGCCAGCGAGAACGCCCCGGCCACCGCGGCTTAAGCGGCGCCGCTCTCGCCTTCCGTGCCAGCCTGACCGGTTTGGTCGGGCGCGCCCTCTGCACCGCCCACGCTCTGCTCTGGTGCGTCATCACGCTTGCCCGAGGTCTTGGCGCGCAGCTTCTCTTCCTTCTTTTTCTTCTTGGCCAGCTCGCGCTGGCGTTTTTCGTATCCGTAATTGGGAGTGGCCAAAACAATCTTTCAGTGAGGAGGTTGAAAACAGGTCAGGGCTTGGGCGGCTCGATGGCTGCCAGCGCCTGGGCAAGATCGGCCTGCAGGTCTTCCACCGCTTCCAGGCCGACAGCAAAACGCACCAGACCACCGCGGTGAGGCCAGGGTGTGGTGCGCAGGGCAGACACATGGTACGGAGCGCACAGACTGATTGGCCCCGCCCAGCTCCAGCCGAGCCGGAACAGCTTCAGCCCATCGCAGAACGCGTCGATCTGCGCCTGGGCGATGTTCTCATGGAACACCACACTGAACAGACAGGCGGCGGCGGTGGCATCGCGCTGCCACGCTGCGTGACCTGGCGAACCGGTCAGCGCCGGGTGCAGCACCTGTGCCACACCGGGCTGCTGCGCCATCCAGGTCGCCAGCGTGCGGGTGCTGGCGTCCTGCGCCTGATAGCGCAGCGCCATGCTGGGCAAACCACGCAGCACCAGCTCCACATCGTTGGCGCCCACACCCAGTCCGAGCCGCATGTGGCAGGTCAGCAGCTGCTGGTGCAGCGCTTCGTCGCGGGTGACCACCGAGCCCATCAGCACATCGGCACCGCCACTCGGGTATTTGGTCAGCGCCTGCATGGACACGTCCACACCCAGCACAAACGCGTTGAACGCGATGCCTGCGCCCCAGGTGTTGTCGAGCGAGGTGACGATGGGGCGCGCGCGCGTCGCGTTCGCGGTCCTCACCACCGCCACCAGCGCGGGGATATCGGGGTACTCGAGCGTGATCGAGCCCGCCGCCTCCAGCCACACCAGCCGCGTGGCCGGCGTGATCTTGGCCGCGAGATCGGCCGGATTCTGAGCGTCGTAGTAACGGTGCGCGATGCCCCAGCCTGCGAGCTCGCCAGCCGCAAACGCCTTGCCCGGGCCGTAGGCGTTGTCGGGCAGCAGCAGCTCGTCGCCCTGGCGCAGAAACGCCATGTCGACCAGCGACACCGCCGAGAGCCCGCTGGGCGCGAGCACACAGAAACGCCCGCCTTCGATGGTGGCGATGCGCTCCTCCAGCGTGAACGTGGTGGGCGTGCCGTGCAGGCCGTAGGTATAGCCGCTCTTGTCCGTCCATTGCTGCGTGCGCAGCGCGTGCACGTTGGAGAAGATGACCGTGGAGGCCTTGTGCACCGCCGGCGGCAGGGCCTCGAAGCCCTCGGGGGGCTTGTAGGGGTGGTGGATGAGTTGGGTGGAGAGCTTGTTCAAAGCTGCCACTTCTCCAGCAGCTGCGCCGGACGCATGCTGTCGTAGCCTTCAAACGGCTGGTGAATCCAGGGGTTGCTGGGCAGGAACTCGACCGAGTAGTCGGGCGTGAAGGTCGAGAGCTGCTTGGTCCAGATCACCGCGCTGCGCAGCTCGGTGATCGGTTTGTAGTTGTTCTTGAGCATGTCGATCACCGCCTTGAGCGTGTGCCCCGAGTCGGCCAGATCGTCCACCAGCAGCACCTTGCCAGCGATCTCGCCCTTGGGCGTGGTGATGTAGTGAGCGATGTCCAGATTGCCCTGCTCGGTGCCGGCGTTGGCGCGGTAGGAGCTGGTGGACATGATGGCCAGCGGCACCTCGAAGATACGCGAGAGCACATCGCCCGGGCGCATGCCCCCGCGCGCCAGGCACAGGATGGTGTCGAACTGCCAGCCGGACTGGTGGACCTTGAGCGCGAGTTTCTCGATCAGGTTGTGGTACTCGTCGTACGACACGTAGAGGTGTTTGCCGTCTTCGGTCAGCATGGGGGCTCCATCGGGGTCATGAAAACAAAGATCCGGTGCCAGTGGCCGACGGCCTCAGGCGTGATATGGGTGGTGCAACAAAATGGTGTGGTCGCGGTCCGGGCTGGTCGACACCACATGCACCGGCACGCCGGTGGTTTCTTCGATGCGTTTGAGGTAGCGGCGCGCGTTCTCTGGCAGCTTGTCGAAACGCGTCACACCCACCGACGTCTCGGTCCAGCCGGGCAGGGTTTCGTAAATCGGCTGGCAGCGCGCAATGTCTTCCGCCCCCATGGGCAGGATGTCGATGATCTGCCCATCGAGCTCGTAGCCGGTGCACAGCTTGAGTTCGGTCAGACCGTCGAGCACATCGAGCTTGGTGATGCACAAACCACTGAGGCCGTTGACCTGGGCCGAGCGCTTGAGCAGCGCCGCATCGAACCAGCCGCAGCGCCGGCTGCGCCCGGTGGTCACACCTTTCTCTGCGCCCACCGTGGCCATGTGCCAGCCTGGTGTGCCTTCCTTTTCCCAGTCCAGCTCGGTCGGGAACGGGCCGCCACCGACGCGGGTGCAGTAGGCCTTGGTGATGCCCAGCACGTAATGCAGCAGACCAGGGCCAACGCCCGCGCCTGCGGCAGCGTTGCCGGCGACACAGTTGCTGGAGGTCACAAAAGGATAGGTGCCGTGGTCGATGTCGAGCAGCGTGCCTTGTGCGCCTTCAAACAGCAGGTTGACCCCGGCCTGATGCGCCTCGTTCAGCTCGCGCGAGACGTCGGCGATCATGGGCTTGAGCAGCTCGGCTTGCGCCATGGCCTCGGCATAGACCGGCTCGAACTGGATCGCACCCTGGTCCATATACGCAGCGAGCTTGTCGTCCCAGACCATGTCGGCCGAATGCAGGTAGCTGGTCAGCAGGTGGTTGTGCAGTTCCAGCAGTTCGCGCAGCTTGGCGGCGAAGCGGTCCGGATACTTGAGGTCTTGCACACGCAACGCGCGGCGCGCAATCTTGTCTTCGTAGGCCGGGCCAATGCCACGGCCGGTGGTTCCGATCTTCTCGGTGCCGGCCTTCACCTTGGCCGCCTCGCGCGCGATGTCGATCGCTGCATGAAACGGGAGGATCAGCGGGCAGGCCTCGGACACGCGCAGGCGCGACCGCACCTCGACACCGGCCTTCTCCAGTCCGGCAATCTCTTCGAACAGCTTGCCCACCGACAGCACCACCCCGTTGCCGATGTAACACTTCACGCCGGCACGCATGATGCCGCTGGGGATCAGGTGCAGCGCCGTTTTCACGCCGTTGATCACCAGCGTGTGACCGGCGTTGTGGCCGCCCTGGAAACGCACCACGCCGCGCGCGGTTTCGGTCAGCCAGTCGACCAGCTTGCCCTTGCCCTCGTCACCCCACTGGGTACCCACCACGACCACATTGCGCCCGGGGATCACCGCGCTGTTGCTTGAATTCATTGGTTTTTTTCCGTTCAAAGAGGCTTCACTGTCCACGCACCGCCGGGCTCTTGCTCCAGCACGCGGTCGCAGCGGAATTCGTCGATTTCCTGTTCGTGGCCCGGCAAGGCACAGACCACCGTGTGCCCTCGGGCACGCAGCGCCGCAATCGCCGAACGCAGGGGTTCATCCACACCCCAGGGCGCGCGGATCGCGGCGCGCAAGGCGGGTGGCATCAGCACACCGACCAGTTCCTTGAGATCCAGACTGAAACCCACCGCCGGGCGCTCGCGGCCGAACACCGCACCGACCTCGTCGTAGCGCCCACCACGCGCCAACTCCTCGGGTTCGCCGCCCGGTCCGGTGGCAAACACGGCAAAGCGCATCCCCGTGTAGTAAGCGTAGCCACGCAGATCGCCCAGATCGATGGACACTGGTACGGCACCCACCCGCCCGACCAGCCAACGCAAGCTGTCCAGCGCGGTGTACAGCAGCGGCGAGCCCTGCAACTGGGCACGCGCCTGCTCCAGCACCTCGACGCCGCCGAACAGGCGGGGCAAAGCCAGCAGATCCTGCCGCACACGCTCGGGCAGGTCCCGAGCGAGCACCTCCAGCGCGGCGGCGTCCTTGATCGCCAGGGCAGCGTGGATGCGCTGGGTGCGCGCGGTGTCCAGTGCTGCGGGCGCGAGCACCGCATCGATCACTCGCACGTCCGCCAGGTCCAGCTGGAGGCCTTGCACACCAGCCGCGCCCAGGCAGGCCTGGACGAGTTCCAGGATCTCCAGATCGGCCTCGCGACCGGTGTGACCAAAAATTTCAGCGCCGAACTGCAGCGGCTCGCGGCTGGCAAACGGTCGGTCGATGCGGGTGTGCACCACCGGCCCGCAGTAACTCAGACGGGCCACACCGACGCGGTTGAGCAAATGGGCGTCGATGCGGGCGACCTGGGGCGTGCTGTCAGCGCGCAGGCCCAGTGTGCGACCCGAGAGCTGGTCCACCAGCTTGAAGGTCAACAGGTCCAGGGCTTCACCGGTGCCGGTGAGCAGCGAGTCCAGGTGTTCGACCAGCGGCGGCATCACCAACTCGTAACCGTAACCGCGCGCGGTATCCAGCAAACTCCGGCGAAGTTCCTCGATGTGCCGCGCCTCGGACGGCAGGACATCGGCAATGTGGTCCGGCAGGACCCAGGCAGACATGGACATGAAGGGGGCTGTCAAAAAGATGATTTTACCGGGCGCACCTGGCCCGCTTCAGAGTTCGGCGCCGCTGCGCAACGCCCACGGCGATCGAGGAGAGGGTCGGCTGCAGCGCAAAAAAGTCAGGTCACGGCCCACCAGAGCAGCAAACCCGCCAGCAGGCAGCACAGTCCAAAAAAACGCACCTGCCCATCCTGCAGACGGGCCATCTCGGCAAACACCCGGCGCCACAGACCGGGCGCAACGAAAGGCAGCAATCCCTCCAGAATCAGGACCAGCGCAAGGGCCGGCCACAGCAGCTCGGCCATGGAAGCCACGCCTACTTGGCCAGGTTGCTGCCGCGCAGGGCCTTGAAAAATTCGGACGAGGGATCGACCACCAGCACGTCGGATTTGCCCGAGAAGCTGGCGCGGTAGGCGTCCAGGCTGCGGTAGAACTGGGCAAACGCCGGGTCGCGGCCAAACGCCTGGGAGAACGCAGCCGCCGCCTTGGCATCGCCTTCACCCTTGATGAGCTGGGCGTCGCGGTAGGCGTCGGACACGATCACCTCACGCTGGCGATCGGCGTCGGCACGGATCTTCTCGCCCTCGGCAAAGCCGGTGGAGCGCAGCTCGTTGGCCACGCGTTTGCGCTCGGCCTCCATCCGCTGGTAAACCGACGCGGTGATGCTCTCGGCGTAGTCGACGCGGGTGATGCGCACATCGACCACGTCCATGCCCCAGGGTTTCTCGGCACCACGCACCGCGGCCAGCACCTGCTGCTTGACGGCCTCCATCAGCTCTTCGCGGCGGCTGGAAAGCAGCTCGTTCAAGGTGCGGCGGTTGATTTCCTGCTGGAAGGAGTTGCGCACCACGCGGTTGAGCTGCAAAGCACCGGCGCTTTCGTTCACACCGACGTTGCGGATGTAGGCCTGCGGCTCGCTGATGCGCCAACGCACGTACCAGTCGATCACCACACGTTGCTTCTCGGCCGTCAGCGTGGGCTCGGTGTCGCTGCTCTCCAGCGTCAGCAGGCGCTTGTCGATGTAGGAGACGTTCTGGAACGGCGGCGGCAGCTTGAAATTGAGACCTGGCTCGGTGACCACCTTCTGGATCTGCCCGAGCTGGAACACCACGCCGAACTGGCGCTGGTCGACAACGAACAGCATGGAACTGGCAATGGCCAGCGCCACAAGAAGAGAAGTGAGGATGAAACCCAGTTTGTTCATGTGCGTAAATCTCGGATCGCGTGTGGGGCTTCAGCGGCTCTCGCGCTCACGTGAGCGTGCCGCAGCGTCCAGGCTGCGGCTGGCGGGCGTGGTGGCGGGCTGGGCCGCGAGCGGCGGCGCGCTGGTGGCGGTGCCTGCGGCAGCGGGATGACCGGTCATCTGCATGATCTTGTCCAGCGGCAGGTACAGCAGGTTGGAGCCGGACTTCGAATCGATCAGCACCTTGGTGGTGTTGCTGTAGACCTCCTGCATGGCGTCGATGTAGAGGCGCTCGCGTGTGACCTGCGGCGCCTTCTGGTACTCGGTCAGCACCGAGCTGAAGCGCTTCGAATCGCCCTCGGCCTGCGCCACGATCCGGGCCCGGTAACCTTCGGCCTCTTCGGTCAGACGCGAGGCGGCACCGCGGGCACGCGGCACCACGTCGTTGGCATAGGCCTGCGCCTCGTTCTTGGCCCGCTCGCGCTCCTGGCCGGCCTTGAGCACGTCGTCGAAAGCCGCCTGCACCTGCTCGGGCGGGCGCACACCGCCTTGCTGCAGGTTGATGCCCACCACCTCGATGCCGACCTTGTAGCGATCGAGCATGGACTGCATCAGCACCCGCACGCGGGGACCGATCTGGTCGCGCTCCTCGGCGAGCGCCGCGTCCATTTTCATTTTGCCGACCACCTCGCGCACCGCGGTCTCAGCCACCTTGATCACCGACGCATCGGGATCGCGGCTTTCGAACAGGAAAGCGCGGGCATCGTTGAGGCGGTACTGCACCGCAAACTTGATCTCGACGATGTTCTCGTCTTCGGTCAGCATCGCCGACTCGCGCAAGCCGGTGGCCGGAACGATGTTGTCGCGCCCCACATCGACCGAACGGATCTGGGTGACGAACACGGTTTCGTGACGCTGGATCGGATACGGCAGGCGCCAGTTGAAACCGGCGCCCACGGTGCTGTGGTATTTGCCGAACTGGGTGATCACCGCCTGCTGACCTTCCTGCACGATGAAGAAACCCGAACCTAGCCAGATCAATGCCACCACGGCAACGATCAGGCCGGCGCCGATGCCGGTGGTCTTGGGGCTGGGGTTGAAGCTGGGCATGCCACCGCCACCAGAGCCGCCACGTCCACCACCGGAACCGCCCCCCTTGCCACCGAACAGACCGCCGAGCTTGCGGTTGAAATCGCGCCAGAGCTCGTCGAGATCGGGAGGGCCCTGGGTCGGGCCTTGGCCGCGCGCAGGGCGCTGATCGGGGGCGGGTCGACGGCCTTCGTCTTCAGGCCGGTTGCCGCCTGGATCGCCGGCGTTTTTGTCCTCGCGATCGGCGTCGTCACCGCGGCCCCAGCGGGGGTCGTTGAGGTTGAACACACCCCAGAAGTTGCGCCAGTCCCGACGGGCTGATGCGCGAGCGCCGCGGCGGATGTCGCGATCGGGATGAGGAATATTCAGATCCATGGCTGGCCAGTTCGGTCAAATAAATCGGGGCAGAGAACCCACATTGTGCCCAATCAAGGCAAGGCTTCCTCGGCATCGGGACTCTCACCCGGGGTATCGGGGCCAGTCTGGGCATCTCGCGCCACCACACGCTCGGCCAGCAGGGTGCGCAGCGCCGGCAGACCGGTTCCGTCGCGGGCGCTGACAAAGATCCGGGGCACGCTCACGCCATCGAGCTCCATGGCATCGACCAGCGCACGCGGCACAGTGGCCGGGTCCATCGCATCGAGTTTGTTGAACACCAGCACCTGCGGCACCTGATCGGCCCCGATCTCGCACAGCACCGACAGCACCGAGGCAATCTGCTCCAGGTGCGCCGGGTTCGATGCATCCACCACATGCAGCAGCAAATCGGCTTCGGTCGCTTCCTGCAAGGTGGCGGCAAAAGCGTCGACCAGTCCGTGTGGCAGGTCGCGGATGAAACCCACGGTGTCCGACAACGAGACCGTGCGACCGGCGTCGCCCAGATACAGCTGGCGGGTGGTGGTGTCCAGCGTGGCAAACAGCTGGTCGGCGGCGTAGGCGCGCGCCTTGACCAGGGCGTTGAACAGCGAGGATTTGCCGGCGTTGGTGTAACCCACCAGCGAAATCGTGAAAGCGTCGCGGCGTTCGCGGCGACGGCGCTGGGTGGCCCGCTGCTTTTTCAGTTTGACCAGGCGTTCCTTGGTGCGCTTGATGGACTCGCCGATCATGCGGCGATCGAGTTCGATCTGGGTTTCCCCGGGACCGCCGCGCATGCCAATGCCGCCGCTCTGGCGCTCCAGGTGCGACCAGCGCCGCACCAGCCGGGTCGACAGGTACTGCAGGCGGGCGAGTTCGACCTGCAGCTTGCCCTCATGGCTGCGTGCGCGCTGCGCAAAAATTTCCAGGATCAGCAGGGTGCGGTCGTTCACCGGCATGCCCAGCAGGCGCTCCAGGTTGCGCTGCTGCGCGGGGCTGAGCGACTGGTCAAAGAGAACTTCGCTGGCGCCAGTGGCTTGCGCCAGCAGACGGATCTCTTCTGCCTTGCCAGAGCCGACAAACAACGCCGGGTCGGGCGCACGGCGTTTGCAGGTCACCCGCTCGGCCACGTCGTAGCCTGCGGTCTGGGCCAGCAAGCCAAGCTCTTCGAGTGCGCCATCAAAATGGTCACCGCCGAGGTCGACGCCGACCAGAATGACCAACGGCCGACCGACGGCGGATGTCGCGTGCTCGCTCAAGAAAGGTCAGCCTTCACGGATGTCCAGCAACCGTGCGTGGGCGACGGACCGACGCGCGGGGAAATCAAGACGCGGCAGGTTCGTCCGCACCGACAGCGGCGGAGAACTGCACCGGGCGTCCGGGCACGATGGTGGAGATCGCGTGCTTGTAGACCATCTGAGTCACGGTGTTGCGCAGCAACACCACGTACTGGTCAAATGATTCGATCTGGCCCTGCAATTTGATGCCGTTGACCAGGTAGATCGACACCGGGACATGCTCCCGGCGAAGCTGGTTCAGAAAGGGATCTTGCAAGAGTTGGCCTTTGTTATTGCTCACGATATGCTCCGTGTTCAGAGAAAAAGTGGATGGATCGGAGACCTTACCACACCGCCCGAACCGGCCTATTCCTTGAAGGGATTGTCCGAGGTCTTGAACTCGATACGCAGCGGTGTGCCCACCAGATCAAAGGCCTTGCGAAAGCGCCCTTCGAGGAAACGCTTGTAGGCGTCGGGCACACGCTCCAGCGAATTGCCGTGGATCACGATCACGGGCGGGTTCATGCCGCCCTGATGGGCGTAGCGCATCTTGGGGCGAAACATGCCGCTGCGCTGCGGCGCCTGGAACGCCACCGCCTCCTGCAGCAGCCGGGTCAGAAGCGGCGTGGACATCTTGCGCATCGCAGACGCTTGCGCCTGGATGATGGACTTCCAGACCGGACCCAGGCCCTGGCGTTTCTTGGCCGAGATCAGGTGCAGCGAGGCGAACTTGAGGAACGCGAGCCGGGTTTCGATCTGGCGCTCAATCTGCTCGCGCTGGTAGGCGTCCACCGCATCCCATTTGTTGATCGCCAGCACCACCGCCCGGCCACTCTCCAGAATGAAGCCGGCGATGTGGGCATCCTGGTCGGTCACGCCCTGCGTGGCGTCGAGCAGCAGCAGCAC
>CAYRIT010000099.1:0-12009 GCA_964424415.1 uncultured Hydrogenophaga sp. | reverse complement strand
TGGGCATGAGCGACCAGATCGAGAACCGCATCATCGAAGCCAAGAGCCGCGGCATTTACGAAGCGCCCGGCCTGGCCCTGCTCCACATCGCCTACGAACGCCTGGTCACCGGTATCCACAACGAAGACACGATCGAGCAGTACCGCATCAACGGCCTGAAGCTCGGCCGCCTGCTTTACCAGGGCCGCTGGTTCGACCCGCAGTCCATCATGCTGCGCGAAACCGCGCAGCGCTGGGTGGCGCGCGCCATCACTGGCGAAGTAACGATTGAGCTGCGGCGCGGCAACGACTACTCGATCATGAACACCGAGAGCCCCAACCTCACCTACGCGCCCGAGCGCCTGAGCATGGAGAAGGTGGAAGACCAGCCCTTCACGCCAGCCGACCGCATCGGCCAGCTCACCATGCGCAATCTCGACATCACCGACACCCGCGCCAAGCTCGGCATCTACGCCAAGAGCGGCCTGCTGTCGCTCGGTGAGGGTGCGGACATGCTGAAACTGGAGAGCGGATCCAAGGGCTGAGCCCCCCGATTTCCATCAAAAAGGCCGCTGAGTTCAGCGGCCTTTTTTCATAGCACCACCGGCTCCGGCTCCAGCAAGATGCCAAAGCGCTCGTACACGCTGGTCTGAATCGCTTTGGCCAGGGTCATCACCTCACCACCGGTGCAGGGCTCCTCGCGCCCGCCGCGGTTCACCAGCACCAGCGCCTGTTTCTCAAAGACCGCCGCGTTGCCGACGCTCTTGCCTCGCCAGCCGCAGGCGTCGATCAGCCAGCCGGCGGCAAGCTTGATGCTGCCGTCGGCCATGGGATAGTGCACCACCTTGGGGTCGCGCGCAATGATGTCGGCGCACTGCTCGGGCGTGACCGTGGGATTCTTGAAAAAGCTGCCGGCGTTGCCGATCAGCGCCGGGTCGGGCAGCTTGGCACGGCGGATGGCCACCACCCAGTCGAAAATCTGGCGGGCGTCGGGCGTGTGGATGCCGGTCTCGGCCATCTTGCGTTCCAGATCCAGATAGCCCAGCACCGGCTTCCAGGGTCTGGGCAGAAAGAACCGCACCCGGGTGATCAGCGCGCGTCCGGCCAGTCCGAAGCTGCGCGCACCGTTCGGTGCGTGTTTGAACACCGAATCGCGGTAACCAAAACCGCACTGCGCGGCCTCCAGCATGAAGGCCTGACCGGTCTGCAGATCGATCGCGTCGAGTGAGTGAAAGCGGTCTTGCAGCTCGACCCCGTAAGCGCCGATGTTCTGCACCGGCGAGGCGCCCACCGTGCCCGGAATCAGTGCCAGGTTCTCCAGCCCCGGCCAGCCCTGGGCCAGCGTCCAGGCCACAAAATCGTGCCAGGCCTCGCCCGATCCGGCCTCCACCACCCAGCCCTTTTCCGTCTCCTGCACCAGACGCCGGCCCGCGATCTCGACCTTGAGCACCAGCGACTTCACGTCACCGGTGAGCACCAGATTGCTGCCGCCACCCAGCACAAACGGCGGCGCCTCGGCCACCGCACCCGCCCACGTCGGTGTTGCCATGAAGGCTTGCAGCGCCGCCACCTCTTGCACACGCACAAGTCTTTTGGCGCGCGCGGCAATGCCGAAACTGTTGTACGGCTGAAGGGCCACCTGGTTCTCGACTAACATGCCCGGATTGTCTCATTGCGCTTTTCAGGAAACCCGCCATGCCATCCTTTGACACCGTTCTCGAAGCCGATTTTGTCGAGGTGAAAAACGCCGTGGACCAGGTGACCCGCGAGGTCGGCACCCGCTTCGACTTCAAGGGCACCAGTGCCGGCATCGAACTCAAGGACAAAGAGATCACGCTGTTCGGCGACGCCGATTTCCAGCTGCAGCAGGTCGAGGAAGTGCTGCGCAACAAACTTGCCAAGCGCGGCGTCGATGTGCGTTTCCTCGACGTGGGCAAGGTCGAAAAGATCGGTGGCGACAAGGTCAAACAGGTGGTGAAGGTCAAGAACGGCATCAGCACCGAGGACGGCAAGAAGATCCAGCAGGCACTCAAGGCCAGCAAGCTCAAGGTGCAAGGTGCTATCCAGGGCGACGCGGTGCGCGTCACCGGCGCCAAGCGCGACGATCTGCAGGCCGCGATGGCGCTGATCCGCAGCGAGCTCAAGGATTTGCCGCTGTCGTTCGACAACTTTCGAGATTGAGCGTGCCCCCACGCGCCGCCGCTTCGCGGGTCGCTGCTTTCAAGGCGGCGCACTTGCCTTGGGGCGAGCCGGCAAATCCGGACCTGCGGCGCCCTGGGACAAGGCACATCATGCACATCCACTCTTTGATCGCTGCGGTTTTGGTGGTTGCAGCCCATGCGGTCGCCGCACAGTCTGTTGCGCTTTCCGGTGTGGCGGGCACCAAGGCGCTGGTGATCATTGATGGTGCCGCGCCGCGCTTTCTGAGCCCGGGACAATCCCATCAAGGGGTCACGCTGCTGGGCACCCAGGGCGAATCGGCCACCGTATCGGTCGGGGGTCAGCGGCAGACACTGCGTGTGGGGGATGCGCCGGTCAGTGTGGGTCGGGGTGCGGCGCCATCCTCGACCGGCCCGGCGCGCATCGTACTCACCGCCGATACCCAGGGGCATTTCATGCCGGCGGGCCAGATCAACGGGCGGACGGTGCAGTTCATGGTGGACACCGGGGCTTCGCAGGTGATCATGAGCGAGTCCGATGCCAGGCGCATCAACCTCCCCTACGCGCAGGGCCAGCCGGTGCGGGTAAGCACCGCCAACGGCACCGCCCTCGGTTACCGCGTGGTCCTGTCCAGCGTGCGGGTGGGCGAAACGCAGGTGTACGACGTGGCCGCCATCGTGCTGCCTCAGACCATGCCCTACGTGCTGCTGGGCAACAGTTTTCTGACGCGCTTTCAGATGCAGCGCAACAACGACCAGCTGACGCTGGAAAAGCGGTTCTAACGCCCTGCGCCGCTGCGCCGTCTCCCTTTGATAGGGAGACCACACCCGGGATCCGGCAGATACGGTTCCATGGCGTGCGCTGGAATAGGCACGCGCTCCGGAGGCGCTTCTTAGCTGGCTTGCGCAGAAGCCGGATCAGCGTTGGGCCGCGGTCACCACAATCTCGATCTTCCACGCCGGATCGGCCAGTGCGGTCTGCACCGTGGCACGGGGCGGCGCGGTGCCCGGGACCACCCAGGCGTCCCACACCGCGTTCATCGCGGTGATGTCGGCGATATCGCTCAGAAAGATCTGTGCTCTGAGGATGCGCGACCTGTGGCTGCCGGCCTCGGCCAGGCGCTGCGCCACCTGGGCCAGCACATCCTCGGTCTGGCCGCGGATGCCGGTGTCACCGCGCTCGGGCACCATGCCCGCCAGATACACCACCCCGTTGAAAACGGCGGCCTCGCTGTAACGCGCGGCCACGCCGTGGCGGACGATGTCCGGGCTCAAGATTTCTTGCTCCCGAGCTTGCTTTCCTTGCCAGCCAGCAGGCGGTTGATGTTCTCGGCGTGGCGCCACACCAGCAACACGCCCATGACCGCAAGGCTGAGCACCATGTCACCCGGCGCATCCCAGGCGACATCACGTCCAAACAGATAAAAGGCCGGCGCAAACACCGCCGTCACGATGGACGCCAGCGAGGAGTAGCGGAAAAAAAACGCGATGATGGCCCAGGTGATCAGCGCAGCCAGCCCCAGCCAGGGCTCGAAACCCAGGATCACACCAGCGGCGGTTGCCACACCCTTGCCACCCTGGAAGCGGAAGAACACCGGAAACAGGTGGCCGAGAAACGCGGCCAGTCCGACCAGCGCCACCGTGCCGTCACCCAGGCCCCAGGCATCGCCCCACCACTTGACCGCCACCACCGGCAGCCAGCCTTTGAGCGCATCGAGCAGCAGCGTGACCACCGCTGCGGCCTTGTTGCCCGAGCGCAGCACATTGGTCGCACCGGGATTCTTGCTGCCGTAGGTGCGCGGATCGTTCAAACCCATGACACGGCTCACCAGCACCGCAAACGACAGCGATCCGATCAGGTAGGCGGCCACAGTGGCCAGCAGCGGGGCAAGAATTTCCAACCTGGGCTCCTCAGAATGTTCTGGCGGGCAAACCGGGGTCCTGCCGCGTGGGCTTATTCTGCCAGCGCACAGTGCACCGGCGTGGCGCCAAGCGGTGTGCTGAGCACCGCCGGGTCGATACCCACCAGGAAGCCGCGCCGCCCGCCGTTGATCCAGATGCGTGGCAGCGCCAGCACCGTCGCCTCGACCCAGATCGGCATCGCGCGTTTCAGGCCGAAGGGCGAAGTTCCGCCGACCAGATAGCCGCTGTGCCGGTTCGCCACCTCGAGCTTGCAGGGATCCACCGATTTGCAGCCGATCTGGCGCGCGAGGTTTTTGGTGGACACGGTGCGGTTGCCATGCATCAGCACCGCCAGCGGCCGTGCCGCCTCGTCGTGCATGACCAGCGTCTTGACCACTGCGAATGGATCCAGCCCCAGCACCTGCGCGCTGTGCTGCGCACCGCCATGCTCCAGGTAATCGTAAGGGTGCTCGCTGAAATCCACACCATGGGCTTTGAGCCAGGCGGTGGCGGGTGTTTCGGAAATGTGACGGTGCTTGGCCATGGTGCAATCAACGGTGCAATGCAAGAGCCTTCAAGGGACGCTGTGGTACCGGCTATGCCGGGCTGCGCGCAACACCGTTTTGAAAGGGTCGCGCACAGCCCCGCCGGCGTATCCCGTTCACTGCGCTGGATCGCGGTGTGTCCAGCGGATCTGGTCGATTTCCGCAAGCAGTTCCGGTGAGAGCGTCGTCCCCCACGCGTCCAGGCACTGGTCGAGCTGCTCCACCGAGGTCACACCGACGATGGTGCTGGCCACGCGCCAGTTGGTGTAGCAAAAGGCCAGCGCCATCCGGGTCGGTGTCAGGCCATGTTCGTGCGCCAACGCGTTGTAGCGCTTCGCGGCGGCCAGGGCTTCAGGGCGGCCCCAGCGCTGCTTGCGCATCGAATCGAACAAGGCCATGCGGCCAGCGGCACCTTCCAGGCCGGCCTGGTCATACTTTCCACTGAGCAGACCAAAGGCCAGCGGCGAATAGGCCAGCAGCGAGACACCCAGGCGGTGGCAGGTTTCGTCCAGCCCGTTCTCGAAACTGCGGTTGGTCAGCGCGTAAGGGTTCTGCACCGTGGCCACACGCGGCAGGCCGTGCTGCTCGGCCAGCCGCACAAATTCGTGCACCCCGTAAGGGGTTTCGTTGGACAGGCCGATCGCCCGCACCTTGCCAGCCTGCACCAGCGCCTGCATCGCTTCGAGCTGCTCCAGCACCGAGGCGCAAGGCCTGTCTTTTTCGGGGTTGAATGGCGCAAAACCGAACAGCGGCAGATTGCGTGCCGGCCAGTGGATCTGGTAGAGATCGATCACGTCGGTCTGCAATCGCCGCAGACTGCCTTCGCAGGCCTGAACGATCTCGGCCTTGGTCAGACCACAGGACTCGCCGCGAATCCAGGGCATGCCGCGCGAGGGGCCCGCGACCTTGGTGGCCAGCACCAGCCGCTCGCGTGCGCCCGGCGTCTTGTGCAGCCAGTTGCCGAGGATGGTTTCGGTGGCAAAACAGGTTTGTTCGCGGGCCGGCACTGCGTACATCTCCGCGGTGTCGATGAAGTTCACACCGCGCGCCAGGGCGCGGTCGAGAATGGCATGAGCCAAAGGTTCGGCTACCTGTTCGCCAAACGTCATGGTGCCCAGGCAGATGGGGGCCACACGCAACGCTGAGGTGCCAAGTGCAACGGGATTCATGCAAGCCTTTGTGAAAAAAGATTCGTGGTGTGACAAGATGCTGGCACCCCATGAGTTTAGGATTCAATGGTGAACCTGTTCGGTCGGGTTCGTGGCACACCCCCGAGATTTTGGACACAACGGGTGTGCCCGCTTTTTTCAAAACACTTTTCAGGAGCCCAGCATGAAAAAAATTTCCACCACCCTCGCCGCTTGCGCCGCCGTCGCCGCGCTGGCGCTCAGCGGTTGCGCCAACATGAGCGAAACCCAGCAGGGAACGGCAAAGGGCGCGGCCATCGGCGCTGGCCTGGGCGGGCTGCTGGGTGCGGCCACCGGCGGCTCCAAGCGTATCGGCACCGGTGCGGTGATCGGTGCGGGCGCCGGCGCCCTGGGAGGCTACATCTGGTCCCAGAAAATGCAGGAGCAAAAAACCGCGATGGAGCAGGCCACCGCCGGCACTGGAGTGGGCGTGACCCAGACCGCCGACAACCGCCTCAAGCTCGACATCCCGAGCGACATCTCGTTTGATGTCGGCCGAGCGGCCATCAAGTCCAACTTCGCGGGTGTGCTCAACCAGTTCGCCACCACGCTCAACAGCAACCCGTCGACACAGATCACCATCGTCGGCCACACCGACAACACCGGCAGCGACGCGGTCAACAACCCCTTGTCCCTGGACCGTGCCCACAGCACCCGCGACTACCTGATTGCCCGCGGCGTCGGCGTGGCACGTTTCGCCACCGAAGGCCACGGCTCGCGTGAGCCGGTCGCCGACAACTCGACGAGCGAGGGACGCGCCAAGAACCGCCGCGTGGAAATCTACGTGGCCGAGCCGGCCACTGCCCAGAAGTAAGCGCGAAAGCCTCCACGTTCAACCGGGAGGCTTGCCTTGCCAACGCCGCGCGGCCTCAGGCCCTTGCGGCTTTTTCGTTGGCCCGCTGCTCTTCCTGCAGGCGCAGCACACGCCGCTGCACCTTGCCGGTGGTGGTCATCGGCAGGGCCTCGACAAACTCGATTTCCTTGGGGTACTCGTAGGGCGCGAGCTTGCCGCTCACATGCGTCTGGAGTTCGGCCACCAGCGCCTGCTCGAAGGCCTTGTGGTGCAGCGAGCGCCCTGGCGCACCGGCCAGGTATTCCTGCGCCAGCACCACATAGGCCTTGACCAGCGCACCGCGCTCGGCGTCGGGTTTGGGCACCACCGCGGCGTTGGCCACCGCCGGGTGTTTCACCAGGCAATTCTCGATCTCGCTGGGCCCGATGCGGTAGCCCGCGGCCTTGAACATGTCGTCCGCCCGTCCCTGGTACCAGAGGTAACCGTCGGCGTCGCGCACCGCCATGTCGCCGGTCCGGCACCAGCTGTTGTGCATGTCCCCGGTGAACTTGGCCCGCGTGGCCGCGTCGTTCTTCCAGTAGCCGAGAAAAAAAATCGGGTCGGGATGGCCGTGCCGGTCGAGGCGGTGCACGGCCACGTCGCCCGCGACACCGTCGGGGCACTCGTGGCCCGCCTCGTCGATCACCGCCACCCGGTGGCCCGGGTAGGGCTTGCCCATGCTGCCGGGCCTGGGCGGCCAGCCGAACCCGCCACCGAACCGCCCCACGGCGGATTCAGACCCCTCGGGGCCGATGGCTGCTGCGCCTGAAGTGCCTGCGCACGCCGGGACCGCCCGAGGAAGCGCTGCCTCTGGTATCAGCTTGTCCAGCGCACCTGGCGCAGCCGGGGGCGCGGGCGTGTGGGTCCATTGCATCGCACAGTTGCCCACCACGTAGTTGATTTCGGTCTGGCCGAACATCTCGTTGACGGTTACGCCCAGCTCCTGCTCGCAATAGGCGAATACCGCGTCGCCCACCGCCTCGCCCGCGCTCATGATGGCCTGCAGCCGCAGCGTGAACTGCTCGCGCGGCCTCGGATAGGCCTTCATCAACGCCTTGAGGGCGGTGGGAAACAGAAACGTGTGGGTCACCCCGTGGCGCTGCATCAGCTCCAGCGCCGTCTGCGGACCAAAGCGCCCGTTGAAGGCCACGATGGGCCGGCCGAAATACAGCGTGGGCAGGAGCGCGTCCATCAGGCCACCGGTCCAGGCCCAGTCGGCAGGTGACCAGAACACCGCCTGCGAAGGCAGCGACGCGTCCCGCGGGTCGAAACCGAACCAGTTCTGGCTGCAAACAAAACCGCTCAGGTTGCCGATCAGGGCGCGGTGCGGGATCAGCGCGCCTTTGGGGTTGCCAGTGGTGCCGCTGGTGTAGATCAACACCGCCGGTTCTCCGGCCAGCGTCTTGACCGGCCGGAAATCGTCCGGTGCCTGCGCCAGCACCGCGGCCCAGTCCAGCGCGGCAGCGCCCTGTGCTTTGGCGTCGACCGCAACCACGGTGTGCAACACCGGGCAGTGGGCGCTGACCGCATGCACCGCCGCCAGCGTGCTGGCGTCACACAGGGCCAGCACGGTTTCGCTGTCGTACAGCCGGAACTGCAGTGCCTCGGGGCCGAACAGCTGCGACAGCGGCATGGCCACCGCACCCATCTGCCACACCGCCATGTAGGCCACCGCCGTCTCGAAGCGTTGTGGCATCACGATGGCCACCCGGTCGCCCCGCTGCACCCCAAGCGCCTGCAGCACGTTGCTCAGCCGATTGGCCTGCGCCTGCAATTCGCCGTAGCTGTGCGTGCGCTCGCTCTGGCCAGGCGCGCAGGCAATCACAGCGGTGTTTTTTGCGCTGCCGGGGTGCGCGGCCCAGCGGTGCGCGCACACGGTGGCGATGTTGAAATGTTTGGGCACCTGCCAGCGAAAGTGGCGGTGCAGCATCTCGTGGCCCTGCGCGCGGTCCGGTGCATCCGCTGCGGGACTTGGCGCGGCGCGCATGTCACTGCCTTGACTCTGACCCATGCCCACGCTCCTGATCGGTCTTTATGATGGATCGAATGTACCAAGCCCAGCGAGCCTCCCGCAGCACGTTTGTCCCGATTCGCCACCTCCGTTATCACGTGCGCGAGTGGGGTGATCCGGTGCCCGGCGAGGCACCGCTGGTGCTGGTGCACGGCTGGATGGACGTGTCCGCTTCGTGGCAATTCATTGTGGATGCACTCGGTGGCCAACGCCACATCATCGCGCCTGACTGGCGCGGCTTTGGTCTCACCCGCAGCACCGGCCCGGCCCCCGACAGCTACTGGTTCCCCGACTACCTCGCCGACCTCGATCTGCTGCTCGACCAGTTCGCCGGCGACCAGCCGGTGGACCTGGTCGGCCACAGCATGGGCGGCAACATCGCCATGGTGTACAGCGGCGTGCGGCCCGAGCGCATCCGCCGCCTGGTCAATCTGGAGGGATTCGGCCTGCCCGAGACACGCCCCGCGCAGGCGCCCGAGCGCTACGCCAAATGGATAGACCAGATCAAGAGGCTGCACCGTGGCGAAGCCGATCTGAAGGCCTACGACAACGCCGATGGTGTGGCACGCCGGCTCATGAAAACCAACCCGCGCCTGGCGGCCGGGAAAGCAGCGTGGCTGGCCCAGCACTGGGCGGCGCCCGATGAGCAGGGCCGCTGGACCATCCTCGGCGACCCGGCGCACAAGATCATCAGCGCCCACCTCTACCAGGTGGAGGAGGCCCTGGCCACCTACTCCTGCATCACCGCGCCGCTGCTCAGCGTGACGGCCAGCGACGACAGCCTGAGCCAGTGGTGGAAGGGTCAGTACAACCTGGCGCAATACCAGGAACGGCTGAAGGTGGTGCCGCGGTTGCAGCAAGCCGTCGTCCAGGACGCGGGCCACATGATGCACCACGACCAGCCCGATGCACTGGCGCAGCTGATCGAACCATTTCTGGCGACTTCCGACTGAACGGTCAGGGCCTGGATGGCGCCCGGCAGGAGGCGGCAATTTCGCGCCAGACCGCGTCGTAACGCCCGCTCGGATCGGTCTGCAAGTTGCTGTGCCCCAGTGGCCACTCGAACCACTGCTTGGGCGACGGCGCCCACTCAAAGAGCGCGCGTCCGAGGGAAAGCGGCACCGTGTTGTCCCGGCTGCCGTGGAAAAACCACAGTGGTGGATCGACCCGGGCAATGCGCCCGGCCGAGTCCATTCGCTCATTGCCCAGCGCCGCAAAGCCGCGGCCCAGCCAGCCGGCGGCGGCGCCGGCCACGTCGGCGAAGCGGGTGAACGCACTCTCCAGCACCAGCGCGCAGTAGCCCCGCGAGCCCGCCAGCCGCTCGGCTAGCCGCACCGCCACCGCCGATCCCATCGAATGACCGTAGATCACCCAGCGCACCGGCGGCCCACCCGCAGGCGGTTGCAGCGCCTGCCAGGTGATCCAGGTGTCCTGGTGGATGCTGACTTCGTCGGGCACCCGCGGCGAGGACGCGCCCCAGCCACGGTAGTCGAGCAGGTACACGTCCAGGCCGGCGCGGTGCATGGGCGCGGCCTTGGCCAGGTTCTGAAACGCATGGCGGAAGGTGCCGTGCAGGAACAGCACGCGCACCGCGCTCTCGTGCCCAGGCTGAGCCGGCCAGCGCAGCACCTGGACCTGCTCGCCCGCCGTGCCCACAGGCAGCGTGATCGACTCCAGATCGGGCCGCTTGGCCAGCATCAACCGCCACTGCTGCGCGTCGGTCACCGGGGTGGGCCGATACAACTTCTCACGTTGCCAGACCTCCAGCGAGGAACACCCGCCCAGCAGCAGGCTCAGAAGCAGAACGCCCAGCCAGGACCAACGGCGCGACGGCGCCGCCAGCGGGTGGCCGGCGTCAGGCTGCAACGCCTGGACGGGGATGAATGGCATCGCTGCGGGTGTCATGGCTGTCAGAATCCCGTCTCAACTCTTTTTTGTTCCGATGAACAGTTCATTTGTGGCTACCGGCGCCAAACCGATCCGCGCACTGGCCCTGGGTTTCGCGCTCGCCGGTCTCGCTCCCCTGGCCCACGCGGGCCTGTGGCCGGTCGTCGGGGAAGTGTGCCCCGGCATCGACCAGCCCGTCGATGCCAGCCTTGACGACCACCCCTACGAAGTCTTCGTTTCACCCTACACCCACCACTGGACACACTCGGACGAACACAAATCGGTGATCGCCATCAGCGTGAGTCGCCTGCTGCCCAACAGCCGTTTCTGTGGCTTCAGCCTGTTCACCAACTCGTTTGGTCAGCCCTCGGCCTACGCCTACACCGGCAAATACTGGCCCAATCCGATCGAGTCCATGCCCAACGTGTATTTCTCCCTCAGTGGCGGAATCATGTACGGCTACGTGGGCCGGTACAAGAACAAGGTCCCCCTGAACGTCGGCGGCTTCTCGCCGGTGCTCATCCCGGTGGTGGGCTACCGGCTCAACACACGCACTGCGCTAGAGGTGCAAATTCTGGGTACCGCAGCCGTCATGTTCGGCGCCACCTGGCGCTACTGATGGGTGGAGAAGGCCTCAATCAGGGGGCTTGGCACAGTCGGTCCGGGGTGTCGTGAGAAAATGTCCGGTTTCGCCGGCCCAGGGTGAGCACACCGCGCCGGCCCATTCCGATATCGACAGAGGCACCCCATGGAAGCAGAACGCGTCAACACCATCCGCAACCAGCTCGACGAGCTGAGCACCCGCGTGGTCGAACTCCGGAGGTATCTTTGACTACGATGCCAAAGCATCGAAGTTGAAGGAGGTTGAAGCCGCGCTCGAAGAGCCCAGCGTCTGGGACAACCCCAAACGCGCGCAGGAGCTGGGCCGAGAGAAAAAATCGCTGGAAGATGTGGTGCTGGTGCTGGACCGGCTCACCGGCGAGCTCAGCGACAACACCGAGTTGTTCGAAATGTCCGAGGACGACGACGACGAGGCAGGCCTTGTCACCATCGAGGGCGAAGCCGCCAAGGTGGCCGCCGAGGTCGAGAAGCTCGAGTTCCGCCGCATGTTCAACAACCCGGCCGATCCGCTGAACTGTTTTCTCGACATCCAGGCCGGCGCTGGTGGCACCGAGGCCTGCGACTGGGCCAGCATGTTGCTGCGCCAGTACCTGCGCTACGCCGAACGCAAGGGTTTCACAACCACGATCGAAGACGAAACCGCGGGCGACACTGCGGGCATCAAGGGCGCCACGATCAAGATCGAGGGGGACTACGCGTTTGGCCTGCTGCGCACCGAGACCGGTGTGCACCGGCTGGTGCGCAAGAGCCCGTTCGACTCGTCGGGTGGCCGCCACACCTCGTTTGCCTCGGTTTTTGTCTACCCCGAGATCGACGACTCGATCGAGATCGACATCAACCCCGCCGATGTGCGCACCGACACCTACCGCGCCAGCGGCGCCGGCGG
>CAYRIT010000098.1:0-12013 GCA_964424415.1 uncultured Hydrogenophaga sp. | reverse complement strand
ACCTACGCGCCGATCCGCGTGGGCACCGACATCGCCTTCCTGGGCGGCGTCATCAACTACCTGCTCTCAAACGACAAAATCCACCACGACTACGTCAAGATCCACACCGACGCGACCTTCCTGCTCAAGCCCGACTTCAAGTACGAGAACGGCTTCTTCTCAGGCTACGACCAGGAGAAACGCCGCTACGACAAATCCAGCTGGGGCTACCAACTCGGCGAAGACGGCTTCGTCAAGGCGGATGACACCATGCAGGATCCGCTGTGTGTGCTGCAGCAGCTGAAGAAGCACTACAGCCGCTACACGCCCGAGCTGGTGAGCCGGATCACGGGCACGCCGCAGGACAAGTTCCTGAAGGTTGCCGAGCAGATGGCTGCCACGTCCGCCCCGGACAAGGTGATGACAATTCTGTATGCCCTGGGCTGGACACAGCACAGCGTGGGCTCACAGAACATCCGCACCATGGCCATGATCCAGCTTCTGCTGGGCAACATGGGACGTCCGGGCGGTGGGGTCAACGCCTTGCGTGGGCACTCCAACGTGCAGGGCATCACCGACATGTGTGCCTACAGCGAGATGCTGTCGGGCTACATGGTGGCGCCACTGGACAGCGACGCGGTACGCGCGAACTACCTCAAACGCCTCTCGCCCAAGCCGCTGCGGCCCAACCAGATGAGTTACTGGCAGAACTTCCCGAAGTTCCACACCAGCCTCATGAAGTCCTACTACGGGGCTGCGGCGACGGCGGAAAACGACTACGCCTACGACTGGATTCCCAAGCGCGACACGGCCTACGATGCGATGGCGATCGTCGAGCGCATGCACATGGGCAAGATGAACGGCTTCATCTGTCAGGGCTTCAACCCCTTGGGGTCGTTCCCGAACAAGAAGAAGATTTCGACGGCAATGGCCAAGCTGAAGTACATGGTCATCATCGACCCGCTCGAGACGGAGACCAGCGAGTTCTGGAAGAACTACGGCCCGCTCAACGATGTCGATCCGAAGGCCATCCAGACCGAAGTTTTCCGCTTTCCAAGCAGTTGCTTCGCCGAGGAGACCGGCAGCCTGACCAACTCCAGCCGCGTGGCGCTCTGGAAGGAAGCGGCGGTGCCGCCCCCGGGTGAGGCCAAGCTGGACAGCGAAATCATGGCCCGTCTGTTCATGAAGATCCGGGCTCTGTACGCCAAGGAGGGTGGTACTTTGCCCGAACCCGTGGCGGCGCTGGCATGGCCGTACCAGCATGCCAACGATCCCTCACCGCAGGAATTGCTGAAAGAGATCTCGGGACGAGCCATTACCGACGTGTTGGGGCCGGTGGATCCGAACAATCCCGCAGCTGCGCCACCGGTGCTGGTGAAGGCTGGCGAACAGGTGGCGGGTTTTGGTCTGCTGCGCGACGATGGCAGCACCAGCTGTGGCAACTGGCTGTACTCGGGCTGCTGGAGCCAGGCCGGCAATCTGACGGCACGCCGCGACATGTCGGACCCCTCCGGGCTGGGCGTCTACCAGAGCTACGGTTTTTCATGGCCGGCCAACCGGCGCATTCTTTACAACCGCGCCAGTGCCGACAAGGACGGCAAACCCTGGGAATCCGAGCGCAAGTACATGTCGTGGAACGGCAAAGCCTGGGTCGGACCGGACGTCCCCGACATGCGCCCCAACGCAGCGCCAGAGGAAGGCGTGGGAGCCTTCATCATGACCGCCGAGGGCGTGGCACGTCTGCACGCGGTCGGCATGGCCGAGGGACCGTTTCCCGAGCACTACGAGCCTTTCGAGACGCCGGTGGGTGTCAACCTGATGTGCCCGGACAACCCGAAGGCGGTGTCCAACCCCGCCGCACGGGTCTACAAGGGCGACATGGAGGCCTTCGGCAAGAAAGAAGAGTTCCCCTACGCGGCCACCACCTACCGCCTGACCGAGCACTTCCACTACTGGACCAAACATTCCCGTGTCAACGCAGCCATGCAGCCAGCGGCCTTCGTCGAGATCGGCGAGGAGCTGGCCAAGGAAAAAGGTATCAAGAAGGGCGACAAGGTCAAGGTCAGCAGCAACCGGGGAGAAGTGATCGCGACCTGTGTGGTGACCAAGCGGATCAGAACGCTGTTGGTGGATGGCAAAAAGGTTCACCAGGTGGGCATCCCGATCCACTGGGGATTCAAGGGCCAGACGCACAACGGCTATCTGGCGAACTCGCTGACGCCTTTTGTGGGGGACGCCAACTGTCAAACGCCAGAGTTCAAGGCGTTTCTCGTCAACATTGAAAAGGTGGGGTGATCATGTCAAGCATGCAAAGCCTCGATGTGGTGTCGCGTTCGGCGACCACCACGCCCACGCCGCAGGTGCGCACCGCCGCACCGGCGGTCGCCAAACTCATCGACGAATCCAAATGCATCGGCTGCAAGGCCTGCCAGGTGGCGTGTCTGACCTGGAACGACTTGCGCGAAGAAATTGGTGACAACGTCGGTGTCTACGACAACCCGAGCGACCTCACACCCAACAGCTGGACGGTGATGAAGTTCTTCGAGGTCGAGCCCGAGCAGGGCAGTCTGGAGTGGCTGATCCGCAAGGACGGCTGCATGCACTGCGAAGACCCGGGCTGCCTCAAGGCCTGTCCGGCGCCGGGTGCCATCGTCAAGTACAGCAACGGCATCGTCGACTTCATCAGCGAGAACTGCATCGGTTGCGGCTACTGCATCAAGGGTTGCCCGTTCGATGTGCCGCGCATCAGCCAGAAGGACAACAAGGCCTACAAATGCACCTTGTGTTCCGATCGGGTCGGTGTGGGCCTGGAGCCTGCTTGCGTCAAGACCTGTCCGACCGGTGCGATTTCGTTCGGTACCAAGGACGACATGGTGGCCTATGGCGAGAAGCGCGCAGGCGAGCTCCAGGAGCGCGGTTTCCAGAAGGCGGGTCTTTACAACCCGCAAGGGGTGGGCGGCACACACGTCATGTATGTGATGAAACACGCCGACCAGCCTGAGTGGGTGGGCCTGCCCAAAGACCCGACCATCAGCCCGTTGGTCTCTCTATGGAAAGGCATTGCCAAGCCGCTGGGTGTGGCGGCGGTCATTGGCGCCACAGTGGCGGGTTTCTTCCACTACATGAAGGTGGGCCCGGTTGAAGACACGGCAGAAGAGGAGGACGCATCATGAGCACACGCCTGTTGCCACGCTACGCGGACCGCGTGCGCATGAACCATTGGTTTGTTGCGCTCATGTTCGTGATGGCCGCCTTGTCGGGTCTGGCCTTCTTCCACCCGAGCTTCTACTTCTTCTCCTACCTGTTCGGGGGCGGTCAGTGGACGCGCATCCTGCACCCCTTCATGGGCGTGCTGATGGCGCTGAGCTTCCTGGGTCTGTTCTTCAGACTTTGGCGACAAAACGTGATCACCGACACGGATCGCGAATGGCGCCGGAACGCCGGCCGGATGCTGCGAGGAGACAAGGCTGGCATGCCGCCAGCGGGCAAGTACAACTATGGGCAGAAGGCGGTTTTCTGGCTGATGACCTTGAGCCTGCTGGTGTTGCTGGTCACGGGTGTGATGTTCTGGCGTCCCTGGTTTGCGCCGTATTTCAGCATCGAGTTGATGCGGGTGGCGGTGGTGTTGCACGCGGTGTCTGCTCTGGTGCTGGTGCTCACCACCACCGTCCACATTTACGCGGCGATCTGGGTCAAGGGCACGATGCGTGCGATGACGCGGGGCACGGTGACAGAAAGCTGGGCGCGGCGGAACCATCCTCTGTGGCACAAGGAAGTCACCAAAGGTCGTTAAAGGACTGAGATCAAATCCCGGGCACCGCATGGGTGTCCGGGTTGTTTTTTGTTGAAGGAATTTGCCAATGGTTGCCAGCGCCACGGTGCGTGTGATGTCACCCGAGGAAATCGTCTCTCGCGGTGTCGGGGAGACACCATCTCTGCATTGGCCCGAGCCCGGGACGCTTTTCGCCGAACGTGAGATGCGATTGCGTCAGCTCTCCAAAGACCATGCCATGGGCGACTACCTGCGCTTCATGGCCGATCTGGTGCATGAACAGCAGGTGCAGTTGGGCCGGATGCCGGCAGTTCCACTGCCCGACACCGCAGCACTCGACCGGGCCGCACAGAGCGGTTTGCCCCCTTTCTCCGCCGTCGACTGGCCACGCGACCCCGCCTGGCACGGCGTCTTGCGGAACCTCGCGCGTGCGCTGCAGGTGTCGGCTCCCGCGGGCGCCTTGGCCACGCTGCAACGCCTGGAGCTGGCCGACGACGTCTACCTGGAGCGCCAGGCCGATGCCTTGCTCAACGGCCTCTCGACCGGGCTCGACCTCGCTGCGGCACCCGTGCTGGGAGCGGCGCTGCAGGTCTACTGGACGCACATGCTGCTCTCCTTGCGCCAGCGTGACGAGGCCTACGCCAAGTTGATGGGCAAGATTGACGATGAAACCGTATGCCCCTGTTGCGGCAGCCAGCCTACAGCCAGCATCACGCGAACCACAGGCGGGTCGTCAGGGCAGCGCTATCTGCATTGTTCGCTGTGCAGCTTGCAATGGCACATGGCCCGCATCAAGTGCCCGCACTGCCTGAGCACCAAGTCGCTCGCCTACCAGTCGCTGGAAGCAGCCGATGCGCCCCAGCCCGTAAACGAAGACGAAGACGAAGCTCCTTCGTCTGGCGCAGCCACTGCCAAATTGCAGGCAGAGACCTGCGACGAGTGTGGCCACTACCTCAAGATCATGCACGCCGACCGCGATTTTTTTGTCGAACCCGTGGCGGATGATCTGGCCAGCCTCACACTGGACCTGCTGGTGTCCGAGACCGGGAAGCAGAAGCATGGCGTCAACTTCATGCTGCTGTTCGGTGAGCCCGACGGGCCGCCTTCCGCCCCCGGAGCCGGGTGATGCACCGGCTTGAAGAATCCGTCGTCGACGGTTCCCAGGCCAGCTCCCCGGTGACCCCCAAGGATCTTCCTTCGGTAGACCGCTTGCTGCGCCAGGAAGGCGTCGTACTTCTTGTGGAGAAGCATGGCCATGCTTGTGTGGCAGCCGAGGCGCGGGCCGTGATCGATGGGTTGCGCACACACGTGTTGAACGGGACGCTTTCAGCGGTCGATGTCAGCCCCGAAGCGCTGACCCAGGCCGTGCACGAACGCGTCACCGCGCGCCTGTCACCACGCATGCGCGCCGTGATCAATCTCACCGGCACGGTGATCCACACCAACCTGGGTCGCGCCCTGCTGGCCGACGCCGCATTGCAGCACGTACTGAGTCTGATGGCCAGCCCGAACAACCTGGAGTACGACCTGGCAACCGGCGGGCGCGGTGACCGCGACAGCATCGTCGAAGAGCTGCTGTGCACCCTCACCGGGGCCGAAGCGGCCACCGTGGTGAACAACAACGCGGCGGCCGTGTTGCTCACCATTGCGGCGCTGGCGCGGGGGAAAGAAGTGATCGTTTCACGCGGCGAGCTGGTGGAAATCGGCGGCGCGTTTCGTCTGCCCGATGTCATGAGCAGCGCTGGTGCCACACTGATCGAGGTGGGCACCACCAACCGCACCCACCCGCACGATTACGAGCGTGCCATCACGCCACGCACCGGGCTCATCATGAAGGTGCACACCAGCAACTACCAGGTGCAGGGTTTCACCGCAGCGGTCGACGAGGCGCCGTTGGCCGCCATCGCCCACGCACACGGTGTTCCGCTCGCCAGCGACCTCGGTGCCGGCTCGCTGGTGGACCTGTCGCGCTGGGGTCTGCCGCGCGAGCCGCTGCCGCAAGAAAAACTGGCCGCCGGCTGCGACGTGGTGAGTTTCAGCGGCGACAAGCTGCTGGGTGGCCCGCAGGCCGGGTTGATCGTGGGGCGCCGTGCCGAGATCGAACGCATCCGGCGGTTTCCGATGAAACGCGCCCTGCGCATGAGCAAGCTGCCCCTGGCTGCGCTGGAAGCCACGCTCATGCTCTACCTGCGCCCCGAACGCCTGACGCAGGACCTGCCCACGCTGCGCCTGCTGACGCGCCAGGTCGAGTCCATCCGCGACCAGGCCCACGCGTTGTTGCCGGCGGTGCAGGACGCGCTGGTGTCGCGCTTCGCCGTGTCGGTGGTGGATCTGCTGGGCCAGATCGGCTCGGGCTCGCTGCCGGTGGAGCGATTGCCATCGGCGGGTCTCGCGGTTGCACCGCTGCACAAGAAGGGGACAGGGCGTGCGCTGGACGAACTGGCCACCGCCCTGCGGGCCTTGCCGCGACCGGTGATCGGCCGCATCGCCGACGACCGCCTGCTGCTGGACCTGCGCTGCCTGGAAGACAGCACGCCGCTGCTGGCGCAACTGCCGGCGCTGCGCAGAGCGCTGGCCTGATCTGCCATGATACCCCCCCGGTTTCCGACCACCGAGAGCGCCGCATGATCGTCGGCACCGCAGGACACATCGATCACGGAAAGACCACGCTGGTGCGCGCGCTCACCGGCGTGGACACCGACCGCCTGTCCGAGGAGAAGCAGCGCGGGATCTCCATCGAGCTGGGTTACGCGTTTCTGGACGCACCCACTGGCGAGCGCATCGGTTTTGTCGACGTGCCCGGCCACGAGCGCCTGGTGCACACCATGCTGGCCGGCGCCACCGGCATCGACCACGCCTTGCTTCTGGTGGCCGCGGACGACGGCGTGATGCCGCAGACGCGCGAACACCTGGCCGTGTTGTCGCTGCTCGGGCTGGCGCAGGGCACGGTGGTGCTCACCAAATCCGACCGCGTCACACCCGAACGGGTGCGTGCGGTGGTCGCCGAGGTGCAGGCGCTGCTGACCGATTCGCCGCTGCGCCAGGCGCCTGTGTTTGCACTGTCGGCTCAGACCGGCGAAGGCCTGCCCGCCTTGCGCGAACACCTGCTCGCGCTCAGCGCACAGACCGTCGAGCACCCGCGCCTGGCCGCTGCTTTCCGGCTGGCGGTGGACCGCGTGTTCACGCTCGATGGCTCGGGCACCGTGGTGACCGGCACGGTGCACGCCGGCCGTGTGCAGGTGGGTGACGAGTTGCGTCTGGTGCCCGGCGGGCGCACCGTGCGGGTGCGCAGCCTGCATGCCCAGAACCGCGCGGTTTCCTCGGCCCAGGCTGGCCAGCGTTGCGCGGTTGCGCTGGCCGGCCTGCCGCGCGATGGCGTGGCGCGCGGCCAGTGGCTGGCCGGTGCGGCGGTGGCGGCGGCGAGCACCAACCGCCTGGACATGGCGCTCACGCTCTGGCACGCCGAAACGCGTGCCCTGCGCTCGGGTGTGCCGGTGCATGTGCACATCGGGTCTTCTTCGGTCATGGGAACGGTGGCCTTGCTCGACCCGCCGCTGTTAGAGCCTGGCCAGAGCGGACTGGCGCAGCTGGTGCTGCGCGAGCCCGTGGGCGCCTGGCATGGCGACCGGGTGGTGCTGCGCGATGCCTCGGCCAGCCGCACCGTGGCCGGTGGCCAGGTGCTCGATCCGCAGGCTCCCGTGCGCTACCGCCGCACGCCGCAGCGGCTGGCCGAGCTGGCAGCCTTGTCGCATCCCAGCCTGTCGGAGCGGCTGAACACCTTGCTGTCGGTGGCGCCGCAGGGCCTGGATCTGCACCGCTTCCAGGCTGCTCAGGGCACGCCGCTGACCGAAGTTTTGGCCACGCTGGACGACGCGGTGCTGCAGCAGCACGATGCACACAGCCACCACCTGCTGCACGCGGCGCAGGTGCAGCCGGCCAGCGAACGGCTGCGCGAGGCGCTGGCGCGCTTTCACCAGACACACCCCGACCAGCTCGGTCCGGACAGTGCGCGCCTGCGGCGCCTGGCACTGCCGCGTTTGCCCGAACCCTTGTGGCGCGCCTTGCTGACGCGCTTGCAGGCCGCTGGCCTGCTCAGCCAGCGCGGCGCCTTCGTGCACCTGCCCGAGCACGGTGTGCGACTCTCGGCCACCGAAGAGCGGCTGGCGCAGCGCCTGAGCGCGCCCTTGCAAGAAGCCGGCTTCGAGGGTGCCTGGGTGCGCGATCTGGCGCGCGACAGCGGTGAGCCCGAAGCGCTGGTGCGCGTGACGCTGGCGCGACTGGGGCAGCGCGGCGAGCTGCATCAGGTGGTCAAAGACCTCTACTACCCGCTGGCCACCATGGCAAACCTGGCCACGCTGGTGCGGGAGATCGCTGCCGCGCACGACGGGCGCGTGGTGGCCGCGGCCTTCCGCGACGCCACCGGCCTTGGCCGCAAGCGTGCGATTCAAATTCTGGAATACTTCGACCGTGTCGGTCTGCTGCGGCGCCTGGGTGATGTGCACTGCCTGCGTGCCGACTGCGAGCTGTTCGCCGAGGCTCTCGCATGAACGTCGGCCGGCTGGCGGTTTTTTTTGCGGAAGGGAAACGGTCCTGGTGGACCGGCCGGGCTTCAAACCCGGTGGGTGGCGCCATGCGTCGCCGGGTGGGTTCGACTCCCATTCCCTTCCGCCCCATCTGTCTCACTGCGGCGCTGCGCTGAGGCGCCCCTTCCATCGATGGACCGCTTCGCCGCCCATTTCCCCTCCGATCTGCTCCTGCATCCCGAGCACCAGGTCTGGGCGCGCATGGACAACGATGGGCTGGCCACGATCGGCATCACCGATCTGGGCATCCGGCTCTCAGGCGAGATCTACATGTGCCGGCCCAAGGTGGTGGGCAGTGTGGTGGCGCAGGGGCGCTCGATTGCCGTGGTGGAGCTTGCGAAGTCCATCGTGTCGGTGAAGGCGCCGCTGTCCGGCGTGGTGGAGGCGATCAACCCACTGCTCGCAACAGCGCCCGAGTGTGTGCATCTGGACCCCTATGGCCAGGGCTGGCTGGTGCGGCTGCGTCCTGGAGCCTGGGAGAGCGAGCGCACCGAGCTGCTGTCGGGCGAGGCGGTGTGGCCGGCCATGGTGGCGCACGCGCGTCTGCACCGCATTGATCTGGTGCCGCACGATGGGCCGCATCGGTGACGGACGCCGATCATCAAGCCCACGGCATTGCCATGCTGTTGTGGGGGGCGGACCCGGAGCAGCCTCAGCGGCTGGCCACGCCCTTCTTCTTTGCAGCGGCGGCGGCCGCCATGGACACGCCGGTGGAGATCTATTTCACCGCGCGCAGCGTGCGGCTGCTGGTGCCGGGTGTGGCAGCGGGACTGCGGGCCAGCGAGCACGCCGACAAGACGGTGCTCGATGCGCTGCGCGAGGCGGTGGCCCATGGCGCGAAATTGTTTGCCTGCACCGACGCGCTGCGCGCGCAAGGCATCCGCGCCGAAGCCCGCTTGATTCCCGAATGCCACGGCCACGGGGGCGCGGTGCAGTTCATGGCGCGGGCGAGCGACTTGCGCTGGCGCACCCTGGTGTTCTGATCGATCAACTGGTGTTTGGGTGCCGGGCGTCTGGCGTTGTTCAGTCCCACCAGGGCAGCAGCCGTTTCATCGCGGCCACCTCGCCGCAGTGGTCGGGGGTGTAGCCGGGCAGGGCACGCAGCTGCTCTTGCCATTCGGGACTGCGCAGGCGTTGCAGCAGGCGCTGCATCGGGGGTTCGTCGAGCGTGGACTTCAGGCACACCAGGCAATAACGCTCCTCGATGATGGGGACAAAATCCAGTCCGGCATAGCGGGCTGCGTACTCGGTGCCCAGGCCGACCTCGGCCGTGCCGCTGGCCACCGCAAGCGCCACCGCGCCGTGTGAGCGCTCGATGTCCTCGAAGCCACCGATGTCGGCCGGCACCAGGCCGGCCTGCAGCAGCAGTTCGTCGAGCAGCAACCGGGTGCCCGTGCCCTTGGCGCGGTTCACAAACCGCGCTTGCAGCCGCGCCACATCGGTCATCGTCTGCAATTGCAGGGGGTTGCCAGGTGCCACCATCAGACCCTGCCAGCGCCGGGCGAAACCGATGATCTTGTGCAGGCCGGGCCGCAGCAGCGGGCGGTAGGTGCGAGCACTCAGGCTGCCGGCGGCGGCGAAAGGCTGCATGTGGAAGGCAGAGAGTTTGCAGCGCCCTTCGTTGAGCGCGCGGATGGCGTCCACGCTGCCGCAGAAGTGAATGTCCAGGTGCAGGGGCGCCCCATCGCGTTTGTGTTCGGGCGCTCGGGCGGTGAACTCCAGCAGTTCGGTGAGCGCGTGGTCGTGGCTGGCGTACAGCGTGATCACCGGGTGCACGCTGTCCTGGGCAGGTGCGTCGAGCACCTGCGAGAACGCGCGTTCCAGTTCGGCGCGCAGGTTCTCCATCTGTGGCCCGAGACGGGCCTGGGCCAGCCGCTCGGCGGCGAGCAGGCGTTCGCCAAACGGCGTGAGCCGCGCTGCCTGGCCGCGTTCCCAGAAGATCAGGCCCTGACCCAGCGCGGCCTCCCAATCCTTGAGCTGGCCCCAGACGTGGCGGTAGGACAAGCCGAGTTCGCGCGCCGCTCCAGAGATCGAACCACTGCCTTGCACCGCATGCAACACATCCATCATCGGGTTGCGCAGCAGAAACGGCTGCCGTGTCCGCACGGGTACTTCGTTGGTCAACGCATACGACAACTCGATCTTTCGCATGGTTGGGAAGTGTGCCGCAAGACCTGCATCCGCTTGGCTTTCTTGCTTATGCAAATGGTTTCATACGGGGACTCCACGTAGTCTGGCGGCCCTGGCCGGGGCTTAAGCTCTTCACAACATATGAACAGTTTTTCAGACAGCCTGGCGACGGCCTTCGGGCTGATCACGTCGGGCGATCCGGACCTGTGGACGGTGGTGGCGCGCTCGCTTGCGGTGAGCACCACCGCTTGTGCGATGGCCTGTGGCCTGGGGCTGCTGCTCGGCGCTCGTCTGGCCACCGCACGTTTCGCCGGCCGGGGTGCTTTGCTCACCGTGTTGAATACCTCGCTGGCCATTCCCTCGGTGGTGGTTGGACTGGTGGTGTACCTGTTGCTGTCCCGTTCGGGGCCGCTGGGTTTTCTGGGCTGGCTGTTCAGCTACCAGGCCATGGTGGTGGCGCAGTCGCTGCTGGTGCTGCCACTGGTGATGGCGCTCACCCGCCAGGTGGTGGAGGACGCGGAGAACAGCCACGGCGAGCAGCTGCGCTCGCTGGGCGCAGGGCCGGGTCTGCGCGCGCTGCTGCTGGCCTGGGACGAGCGTTATGCCTTGCTCACCGTGCTGCTGACCGCGTTTGGCCGGGCCGTGTCCGAGGTGGGGGCGGTGATGATCGTGGGTGGCAACATCGAAGGGTTCACCCGTGTGATGACGACCGCCATCGCGCTGGAAACCAGCAAAGGCGACCTGCCGCTGGCGCTGGGTCTGGGTCTGGTGCTGCTTTCGGTGGTGCTGGTGCTCAACGCCCTGGTGTCTGTGATGCGCCGCTGGGGCGAGCGCGTCGAGGGCGGACAACCGGTGATGCTGGCCTCATGAGATACCTGCCTGGTGCGCCTGCGGTCCACCTTGCGCCCGAGCGTCCGGGGCAGGGCGGTGCGATTTGCCTGGCGCTGCACCAGGCCGAGGTGCGCCTCGGTATCACCGGCCAGGTGCATGCGCTGCGCGGTGTCAATCTGAGCATCCGTTTGGGAGAGCGGGTGGCGCTGGTGGGTTCCAACGGCTGCGGCAAGAGCACCGTGCTGCGGGCCCTGCACGGCCTGGTGCCGCTGTCGGCGGGCACGCGCCACTGTCTGGGCAGCCTGCGCGTGGCGATGCTGTTTCAGCGGCCCCATCTGTTGCGGATGAGCGTGTTGAACAACATCGCGCTGGGCCTTTGGCTGCAAGGCGTGCCGTGGCGCAAGACCGGGGAAAGAGCGCGCGAGGCGCTGCAGCGGGTGGGCATGGCCGAACTGGCTCAGCGCAATGCCAGGGCCCTCTCTGGCGGGCAGGTACAGCGGCTGGCGCTGGCGCGCGCCTGGGCCTTGCGGCCGTCGGTGTGGCTGCTCGACGAGCCCACCGCCAGCCTCGACCCACATGCCAAACACGATGTCGAGGCGCTGATTGCAGCGTTCTGCGCGCAGGGACATGGCCCCCACGCCCCACCGCTGCTCGGATCGCAGTCCCCGCAGAGGGCGGCTTCGAATTCGGACGGACCGGCGGTGCCATCCATGCCCGC
>CAYRIT010000097.1:0-12014 GCA_964424415.1 uncultured Hydrogenophaga sp. | reverse complement strand
CGGCCCCTACCAGAGCCCGATGGAAGACGGCATGCAGCACTTCCACGAGTGGTACCGCAACAAGATGCTCCCTCCCGCGCCGCCTTCGGCATCACCCCCACAGGGGGACGGCGCACGGCGACCCGGCTGAGCCGGTTCCGCTGCGCCACTGGGTGGGGCTTCCCCGCCGCTGGCTGCCTCGTCCACGCGCACCGTTGATGCGCTGGCTATGATCGGGGTCGCCTCGACCCCGCTTCTCCCACCGACCCCGTCCTCCCCATGCAAGCCCTCTGGATGCTGCTCGCGTCCTTCTTCTTTGCCACCATGGGGGTGTGCATCAAGTTCGCCTCGGAACACTTCAACAGCTTCGAGATCGTCTGCTACCGGGGTCTGTTTGGTGTGGTGTTTCTGATCGGTCTGACCCGGGCGCGTGGTGTGTCCCTGCGCACCTCGCTGCCGATGATGCATGTCTGGCGCAGTGTGGTGGGGGTGGTTGCGCTGACCGCCTGGTTCTATGCGATTGCCGCCCTGCCGCTGGCCACGGCGGTCACGCTCAACTACATGAGCAGCGTCTGGATCGCCACTTTCTTGCTCGGTGGCGCGATCCTGCTGCAGAAGAACCAGATGCCGCTGCGGCACCAGGGACCGCTGTTTGTCACCGTGCTGCTGGGCTTCATCGGTGTCGCGATGATGCTGCGACCCAGCTTCAACCCGGAGCAGATGCGTGGTGCGCTGGTCGGTCTGTTCTCGGGCATTTTTTCCGCCTTTGCCTACCTGCAGGTGGCCGCGCTGTCGCGCGCGGGCGAACCGGAAAGCCGCACGGTGTTCTATTTTTCGATCGGCGCGGTGCTGGCGGGTGCACTCGGCATGTCGTTCGCTGGCGTCAGCGCCTGGCATTGGCCCAGCGCCTTGTGGCTGCTGCCCATCGGCCTGCTGGCGGTGCTGGGCCAGCTGTGCATGACCCGCGCCTATTCGCGCGGCGCGACCATGGTGGTGGCCAACCTGCAGTATTCGGGCATCGTTTTTGCGGGCATCTACAGCCTCACCGTGTTCGGCGACCGGCTGCCCCTGATCGGCTGGCTGGGCATGGGCCTGATCATCTTCAGCGGTGTCACCGCCACCGTGCTGCGGGCCCGCGCCATCCCGAACGCACCGGCCGAAGACCACTGACCGTGGAAGCGCCACAACGACCCGATCGGAACGGCGGCGCAGCATTTGATCAATGCGCGCGCACCACCGCACAATGGCAGCGATGTACACCACCCTCATCTCGGTCCCCCAGCTCCAGGCCCTGCAGACCGACCATCCGGACTGGCTGCTGTTCGATTGCAGTTTCGAGCTGATGAATCCCGCTGCCGGGCGCGCGCAGTTCCTCGACGCGCACCTGCCGGGCGCGGTACACGCCGACCTCGACCACCATCTGAGCGGCCACGACCCGGCCGGCAACGCCAGCGGCGGCCGCCACCCGCTGCCCGAACGCGCGCAGTTCGCTGCCTGGTTGCGGCAGCAAGGACTCAACCAGGCCACCCAGGTGGTGGTCTACGACCGCCAGGGGGTGAACTACTGCGGCCGGCTGTGGTGGATGTTGAAGTGGTGCGGCTTTGACGCCGTGGCCGTGCTCGACGGTGGACTGGCCGCCTGGCAGGCCGCAGGCGGTGCGCTGGTCAGCGGCCCAGAGGCCGGTGCTGCGGCGCCGGGCAACTTCGAGGCCAGCGCACCCCTGGCCGACACCTGGCAGACCGCCGATATCGCCTCTCGGCTCGGACACCCGTCGCTCACGCTGATCGACGCGCGGGCCACGCCCCGGTTTCGCGGCGAGACGGAAGCCATCGACCCGGTGGCCGGCCACATCCCCGGCGCACTGAACCGCCCCTTTGCAGAAAATCTCGGCGCCGACGGTCGCTTCAAGCCCCCCGCGCAGCTGCGCGCCGAGTTCGATGCCCTGCTCGCCGGGCGCGACCCGCGCAGTGTGGTGCACCACTGTGGCAGCGGCGTGAGCGCCATTCCCAACCTGCTGGGCATGGAGCTGGCGGGACTGGGACGCAGCGCGCTCTACCCCGGCAGCTGGAGCGAGTGGTGCAGAACCCCCGGTCTGCCGGTGGCGCGCAACTGAAGCGGCGGGCAGTAACCCCATGCTGGCCATCCCTCCCGCGTGGCGTCTGCCGATGCCACCCACACCGGTCAAGAAGCCGAAGCCTCAATCGCGTCCTGCGCAAGCCGGCGCGCCCGGCAGGGTCGCGCCATGAAGACCGGTTTTCCCGCCAGCGTCTTGCAGCCGCCCAGCCCCAGCGAACGGCGGGAGGCCATGCGCAGCTACCACCGGCAGTCCCTGAGGATGTTGCTGGTCACCCTGTGTGTGCTCGGGCCGTGCATCGCCATTGCGCTGTGGGTCCGCGATGAACGCGCTGCCGTTGTTGCGGTCCCGGCTGCGCTGGGGCTGTTTTCACTCGCCTTGCTGCCAGCGATCAGAGGTCGCCGCGCGGGCTGGGTTCCGATCCTGCTGGTGTATGCCACCCTCGCGGCGGGCACGGTGATGGTGCTGGTTGACGGCTCGGCGCGCAGTGCCGGCGTGCTGGTGATTCTGGCGACGGTGATTGGCGCCGGCACCTACCTGCGGCGTAACGCGATGCTGCTCAGCGTGGGCAGCGCCCTGGTGGTGCTGGGCGCCTTGAACCTGGCGGAGCACCGGGGCTGGCTTCGGCCGCAACTGCACGCGAGCGAACTGGCCATGTGGTTGGTGCAAGCGGGTGTGGTCATCTGCGTGCTGCTGATCGTGTTCTACGGGCGCAAGCGCCTGGAACTGGTGTTCGAGACCCAGCAACAGGCACTGGAGCGCTGGGAGAAAGTGGCACAGGCCTTGCAGGTCAGCGAAGCCCGCTTCACCGCACTGTTTCACAGCACGCCCGCCGCCACGCTGGTGCAGCGCCACGGAACCCGCGAGGTGCTCGAAGCCAACGAAGCCTTCGAACACCTGGTCGGGCGCGCGCGGAGCACGCTGCTGGGCCGCACGCCACCGGACATGTGGGCCAACGACGCTGACCGCGTCCGGTTTCGCGAGTTTCTGGACGCCCAGGGCCGGGTGCACAGCCTGCCCGCCACCGGCAAGCACAGCAGCGGCACCACCTTCGAGTGTCTGGTGTTCGCCGAGCTGGTCGAAGCCGGCACGGACCGTCTGGTCATGACCATGCTGCTCGACGTGACGGCCGAGGTGGCGGCTCGCCGCGCCCTGGAGAAGTCCGAGGAGCGCTTCGCCAAGGCGTTCAACTTCAGCCCCCTTGGCATGACGATCACCCGCATGTCCGACGGCAGTTTCCTGGAGGTCAATCCGGCCAATGAACAGGTGCTGGGCTTCAGCCGCCAGGCGCTCATGGCGCAGACCTCGGTGCAGGCGGGCGTGTGGGTCACTAGCGACGAACGCGATGCCTACATCGCGACCCTGCATCGCGACGGCCGCCTGATGGGCTACGAGACCCGCATGCGCAACAAACGGGGCGAGATCGTCGACGTGCGCCTCTGGTCGGAGCGTATCGAGATCGAAAACGAACCGTGCAACCTCACCTTCACCATGAATGTGGCCGAAGAAAAGCGGCAACAGGACATGTGGCGCAGCGTGGCCAAGGGCGTCTCCGGCCAGACCGGTGAGGCTTTCTTCCGTTCGCTGGTGGAGCAGCTGGCCAGCGCACTGGGCGCCGTGGGCGTTTTGGTGGCCAATATCGAGGAGGATCAGGGGATCGACACGGTGGCCGGCGTCTGCAACGGCACCGTGCTGCCCCCAGGGCGGCTGAGTTCAAACCACCCCCTGCTGATGGCGGTGTTGCAACACGACGGATTGCTGATCTCTGCGGTGGACACAGACACCGTGCGTGGCCTGTGCACCGCGCGAGCTTCCGATGCGCGCCTGACGTTTGCCGGCATCGCCTTGCGTGACGACGACGGCAGCGCGATCGGCCTGCTGGGTGCGTTCTGGCCCGAGCGCCCCGAACCGTCGTCCAACCTCGCCTCGCTCATGACCATCTTCGCCAGCCGCTGCAACGCCGAGCTGCTGCGCCTGCGCCGCGATCGCGAGCTGGCGCGGCTGCACGCCACGCTGGAGCAACGGGTGGTCGAGCGCACCGCACAACTCCAGCTGCTCAACCGCGAACTCGACACCTTCGCCTACTCGGTTTCGCACGACCTCAAGTCCCCGCTGCGCTCCATCGACGGTTTCATGCACCTGCTGCAGGAAGCAACCGCCAGCCGCAGCACCGAAGGCGACCGGGCGCTGATGGAGCGGGTGATGGCCTCGACCCGGCGCATGCACGGCCTGATCAACGACCTCCTGGCCCTGGCGCGGGTCAGCCAGACCCAGCTGCAACCCAGCGAGGTGAACCTGAGCGACATGGCCGAGGAAGTGATCCGCCAGGAGCGGTTGCGCAACCCCAGGCATGGGGTCGAGGTGCGGATTGAGCCTGGAATGGTGGCCGAATGCGATCCCCAACTGGCGCAGATCGTGCTCGAGAACCTGCTCGGCAATGCCTGGAAATACACCGCCAAAGTGGCTCAACCGCGAATCGAATTCCTCTGCCTACCGCCCACGGCCGACGGACTGCCGCGCTTCGCCGTGCGAGACAACGGCGCGGGCTTCGAGATGGCGCGCATCGACCGTTTGTTCAAACCTTTTTCCCGTCTGCACCATCCGTCCGAGTTCGAGGGGTCGGGCATCGGCCTGGCCACGGTGCGCCGCATCCTCGAGCGCCATGGCGGCCAGATCAGCGGCGAGGGCGCGGTGGGGCACGGCGCCACCTTCCTGCTTCACTTCGGACGGCCCGCGGTCGACTGAGCGCCCGCCGGCGGGCAGCCCAACCGTCAGTGGGCGTGCGCCAGACCGCTCACCACCGTGACCAGTGCGATCCCGCTCAACAGCCATGCCACCTGCGCAGCCGTCTCGCGCAAGCTCAGGCGCCGTTGCAACTGGGGAATGAGATCGGCCAGGGCCACATAGACGAAACTGCTGGACGCCGCGACCAGGAAATACGGCAGGAGGTTGTCGAACTGCGACAGCAGAAAATACCCCAGCAGCCCGCCCAGCGCGGTCACCGTGCCGGCCAGCGACACCTTGACCAGCGCCGTACGCTGGGTGCCCGAGGTCTGACGCAGCACCACCAGATCGCCGATGTGGTGCGGCACTTCATGGGCCAGCACCGCCAGCGCGGTCACCAGGCCCAGGCGCGTGTCGGCCAGAAACGCCGAGGCAATCAGAATGCCGTCGCCAAAGGCGTGCACGCTGTCGCCCGCGAGCACCGACCAGCCGCCGGTGCGCACCCCGTGGTTGTGCCCGTGACCGTGGTGACCGTGGCCCGCGTGACCATGTGCCGGGTCGTGCGGGCCCCCGGCGTGCGGGTCGGACTGGTGGTGTTCGTGGCCGTGGTGCCAGAGCTCGGCTTTGTCGAGCAGAAAGAAGAACACCAGGCCAGCCAGCAACAGCGCAAACAACTCCTGGGCGCTGGCCTGGCTCTCGAACGCCTCGGGCAGCAGGTGCATGAAGGCGGTGGCCAGCAGCGCGCCGGCGGACAGGCTGAGCATGTGCTGGGTGAAACGGGCCAGCATCGCAAAGCCAAGCAAGGCGGCCAGCCACACGCTGCCCACACCGGCCGCCACTGTGCCCAACAGAATCCAGAGAAGCGTCATCGCAGAAGATCCATCAACAAACACAGGCTGCGCACAGGCCGCCCAGCACAAAGGCCACAAAAAAGGGCCGCTGTTGCGGCCCTGGTCCGGCGACGGACGGACAGCGTTCAGGCCACACCATGGGCCTTGAACCAGGCCATGGCCCGCTTCCAGCCATCTTCTGCCGCTTCCTTGCGGAAACTCGGGCGGTAGTCGGCGTGAAACGCGTGTGGCGCGTCGGGGTAGACCACGAAGGTCGAGGCTTTGGCGGCCGCATTGCCGGCTGCCAAGGCGGTTTTCATCTTATCAACCGTGTCAAGCGGAATGCCGGTGTCGGCGCCACCGTAGAGGCCCAGCACCGGCCCGTTGAGTTTTGCCGCCACATCCATCGGATGGGTCGGCGTCAGATCGCTGGTCTGGCCGACCAGCCGCCCGTACCAGGCCACAGCGGCCTTCACCGCCGGGTTGTGCGCCGCGTACAGCCAGGTCTGGCGTCCGCCCCAGCAAAAGCCGGTCACGCCCAGCTTGCGGGTGTCGCCGCCGTGGGCTGCGGCCCATGCCACGGTGGCGTCCAGGTCACCCATCACCTGGGCATCGGGTACCTTGGAGATCACCTCCGCCATCAGCTTGGCCATTTCGCCGTAGCTCTGCGCGTCGCCCTGGCGCACAAACAGCTCCGGCGCAATCGCCAGGTAACCCGCCTGGGCAAAACGGCGCGCGGTGTCGGCGATGTATTCGTGCACACCAAAAATTTCCGACAGCACCAGCACCACCGGCAGCCCGGTCTTGCCCTCGGGCGCGGCGCGGTAAGCCGGCATCTTGAAGCCGTTCACATCGATCATCACCTCGCCCACGGTGAGACCGGCAGCAGGTGTCTTGATCGCCGTCTGCGCCATGATGGGCAGGGCGGCTGCGGCGTAGCCAACGCCAATGGCCGCCTTGAGCGCGGTGCGCCGCGTGGCGCCGTGTTCCGTCGATTGGCCGGGCAGCAATGCGCCGAGGTCCTGGGTCTGGGAATCGTTGAGCATGGGTTGTCTCCTGTTGCGGGTTGGCGGGAACCGGAATGATCTGTGCATCCGCCGAAAGTTCTGCGAGCCCAAAGCAAAGCCCCTGCACGGCTCGTGCTGATCGGCAAGCTGCCGGACGCAGAAAGGGCGGTCATGCAAAGCAAAAAAGACGAAAGGCCGCATGTAGCGGCCTTTCCATTTGGTGCATCTGGCGATTACTCGCTTCAACTTGTTAGCGTCCAGAGCTCATATCCCAATCGCGGTAACGGTTGTCATCCTAGCACACCGTGTTACAACATTGCATCGCGATTCAAGGGAGGCAATACATGCCACAAAACATGCGCTATCGGCTCGCACTGGACTTGGGCAGCACATCGCTGGGGTGGGCCATGATCCGGCTGAATGGCAACGATGATCCCGTCGCAGTCATCAAGGCGGGTTCCCGCATCTTCAGCGATGGGCGCAACCCCAAAGACGGTTCGTCGCTTGCGGTGACCCGTCGCGAGGCGCGGGCCATGCGACGTCGCCGAGACCGTCTGCTCAAGCGCAAGGCGCGCATGATGCGAACGCTGGTCCAGCATGGCTTCTTCCCGAAAGACGAAGCAGCGCGCAAAGCGCTGGAAAACGTCAATCCCTACAGCCTGCGTACCAAGGGATTGGACCAAGCGCTCAAACCCGAAGAATTCGCTCGCGCGCTGTTTCACATCAACCAGCGGCGCGGGTTCAAGAGCAACCGCAAGACCGACAAGAAGGACAACGACAGCGGCGCCTTGAAGTCGGCGATCAAGCGGCTGCATGCCGCTCTCGATCCCGCAGGGGCTGACGGCAAACCGCGCACCGTGGGCGAATACCTGCATCGTCGAGACCAGGCGGGTCAGACGGTGCGCGCCCGCTATCGGCAGCAGCGGGTGGAAAAAGAAGATGGAAAAACCCGCATCGACAAAAGCTACGACCTCTACATCGACCGCGCGATGATTGAAGCAGAGTTCGATGCACTCTGGGCCAAACAATCGACACTGAACCCGCAGCTGTTCAACGAGACGGCACGGAGCGAGCTCAAAGACTGCTTGCTGCACCAGCGACCACTCAAACCCGTCAAGCCGGGCCGTTGCACGCTATTGCCCGAAGAAGAACGCGCTCCGCTCGCGCTGCCCAGCCAGCAGCGGTTTCGCATCTACCAGGAGGTCAATCACCTCTATGTGCTGCGCGAAGGATTGAAGGAAGAGGCATTGACGATAGCTCAGCGGGACAGTCTGGTCGATGCGCTGGAGCGCAATGGCAAACGCAGCTTCACGCAGATCAAGAAACTGCTCGGCCTGGGCGGTGTCGTTCAGTTCAACTTTGAAGACCCCAAGCGACTGGAGCTCAAAGGCAACACCACCAGCGCCATCTTGAGCAAGAAGGAACACTTCGGTGATGCTTGGTTTGGGTACACGCCCGAGCAGCAGGACGGCATCGTGACGCAGCTCGTTACGGAGGAAAACGAGAGCCGATTGATTCGGTGGCTGGAAACAGAAACCGGCGTGGACGAGGTACGCGCGGAGGCCATTGCGTCGGCGGCGCTGCCAGAGGGTTATGGAAGTCTCAGCGCAAAGGCACTGGCACGCATCCTGCCAGAACTCAAGCGTGAAGTGGTCACCTATGACAAGGCCGTGCTGGCTGCTGGTTTCGAACACCACAGCCATATCAGCCACGCTGCAACGGGCGAGATTCTCGCGGCCCTGCCCTACTACGGCGAATACCTGCAGCGCCACGTCGGCTTCGGCTCTGGCAATTCAACCGACGCACCTGAAAAGCGCTTCGGCAAGATTGCCAACCCCACCGTCCACATCGGTCTGAATCAGGTCCGTGTGGTGGTCAATGCGCTCATCCAACGCTACGGCCACCCGTCCGAGGTGATCGTGGAAGTGGCGCGCGACCTCAAGCAGAGTCAGGAACAGCGCAAAGAAGACAACGAGCGTCAGGCCAAAAACCAGAAACGCAACGAGCAATTTCGCGAGGACGCGGCAGCACTATTGCAGATCGTGCCAGAGCGAGTACGCCATGCCGACATTCAGAAGCTCGCTCTGTGGACAGAACTAAACCTCAAGGATGTGGCTGATCGCCGCTGCCCCTACAGCGGCGTGCAGATCAGCGCCCAGATGGTGTTGAGCGATCAGGTGGAGATCGAGCACATCCTGCCGTTTTCCCGAACGCTGGACGACAGCCTGAACAACAAGACGGTTGCCATGCGGCAAGCCAATCGCATCAAAGGCAACCGCACGCCTTGGGAAGCGCTGGCGGACTTTGAAGCGCAGGGCTGGACCAGCGCGGCGATGCTGGACCGCGCCGAACAAATGCCAAAGAACAAGCGTTACCGGTTCGGCGAAGACGGCTACCAACGCTGGCTGAAAGAAGACAAAGACTTCCTGGCCCGAGCTCTGAACGACACCCGATACCTGAGTCGCGTGGCGCGTGAGTACCTCAGCCTGATCTGCCCGCAAAACACGCGCGTAATTCCTGGCCAGATGACGGCCATGCTGCGCGCCAAGTTCGGCCTGAACGACATCCTGGGACTGAACGGAGAGAAGAACCGCAACGATCACCGGCACCACGCCGTGGACGCCTGCGTGATCGCCGTCACCGACCAGGGCATGCTGCAGCGCTTCGCACAGGCCAGCGCCAGCGCACGCGAGCGACAACTGAACCGCTTGGTGGACGACATGCCACTACCCTGGCCAAACTATCGGGAGCATGTCGCTCGCGCGGTCAATCACATCTGGGTCAGCCACAAGCCGGATCACGGACACGAAGGCGCCATGCACAACGACACGGCCTATGCGCTACTGGGCAATGGGCTGGTGAGCGTTCGCAAGACAGTGGAAGGCGTTCGCCAGAAGGAGACCGCAGCCCTCAAGGTGATCGAGTTCACGAATGCCCAGGCAGCCGCACGCCACGGCGTCTTGCCCAATGGGTCCCCGCGCCCTTACAAGGGTTACAAGGGTGACAGCAACTACTGCATCGAGATCGCGCGCAACGAGAAAGGTAAGTGGGAGGGGGAGGTGATTTCCACTTTCGAGGCATATCAATACGTGCGACTGCATGGATTGCAGCGATTGCACCACCCCACGTTGAGCACACGCGGGAGGCCGCTGGTAATGAGGCTTGTCATTGACGACCTCGTAAAGCTTGAAATCGACGATCACATCAAGGTAATGCGCATCGCTTCGATGAACGCTGCGGGGCGCATCAGCTTGGCAGAACACAACGAAGCCAACGTCGATGCCCGAAACAGAGATCCGAACGGAAGTTGGCGGTACACCTACAAACAAGCGGGCTCCCTTCAGAAAGCAAAAGCGCGCAAAGTGAGTGCGTCGCCCATTGGCGAACTCCGCGACCCAGGTTTCAAGGAGTAACCCACATGATCGGCCGCATCGTCGAGGTGGCCGATGACCGGCGCCACCTGTTCATGCACCGTGGGTTCATGGTGGTGCAGGACACCGAAGGAGACCGCAAGGAACTGGGGCAGGTGCCGCTCGACGACATAGCAGCAGTCATCGCCAACGCACATGGCCTGAGCTACACCAACAACCTGCTGGCGGCGCTCGCGGAGCGCGGCGCCCCCTTCGTTCTTTGTGCCGCCAACCACAACGCCGTGGGCATGCTGCTGCCCATCGAAGGCAACTTCGAACAATCGCACCGGATCGAGGCGCAGATAGCGGCCAGTCAGCCCACACACAAGCGCCTGTGGGCAGCCGTCGTTCGATCGAAGCTCGAACAGCAAGCTGCCGCTCTGGAAGCGGCAGGCATGCCCACCGCGCCCCTCACTGCCCTGGCCGCCAAAGTCAAAAGCGGCGACCCGGAAAACATGGAGGCACAAGGTGCCCGGCGCTACTGGACGCTGCTGTTCGGCACCGACTTCCGTCGCGACCAGAACGCGCCAGGCACCAACGCGCTGCTCAACTACGGATACACGGTGTTGCGCGCGGCCACGGCGCGCGCCGTGATTGCGGCGGGTCTGCATCCCAGCATCGGCCTGCACCACCGACGTCCCCCCGTCTTCAGTAGCACTGGGCTTTGGAGTCCGGGGGTTAATTTAACTGTTTTTGCATTAGCTTTTGGGCATAGGCCGCAGGGGTCAATCCGCCCAGGGACTTCTTGGGCCGCTCTTCGTTGTATTCCCGTCGCCAGGCTTCCACGATCACCCTGGCGTGCGCCATGCTGGTGAACCAGTGCTCGTTCAGACATTCGTCCCTGAAGCGCCCGTTGAATGACTCGATGTAGGCGTTCTGGTTGGGCTTACCAGGCTCGATGAGGAACAGCTGAACACCCCTGGCGTGAGCCCAGTTCAGCATGGCTCTACCGCAGAACTCCTTGCCGTTGTCGGTCCTGATCGCCTTGGGCAGCCCCCGTGTGGTGGCGAGTTGATCCAGGATGCGCACCAGTTGGTTACCACCCATCGCGCGCTCAGGCACGATGGCTACTGCCTCATGGGTCGCGTCATCGACCACAGTCAAGTTCTTGATGCTGCGCCCTTCAGCCGTGCGGTCAAAGACGAAGTCCATGGACCAGACCTGGTTGGCAGCCATCGGGCGCTCCAGAGGGTGACGCTCGGCCAGCGGGATCTTTTTGCGCTTGCGCTTGCGGACCTGCAGCCCTGCTTCGGCATACAGGCGGTCCACGCGCTTGTGGTTGACCAACTCACCAGCCTGGCGCAGCTTGAGATAGATCATGCCGGCGCCATAGCGCCGGTGACGCTGGGCCAGGACAATGATCTTGTCCTTCAAAGCGCAGTTGCGGTCTGCAGCGGGCTCGTAACGGTAGGCGCTGGCGCTCATGCCAATGACGCGCAGTGAACGGCGCTCGCTCAGTCCGCAGCCGACCATGTGGCGCACCAGCTCGCGCCGTGCGGGTGCGCTCACCACTTTTTTCTCAAGGCTTCTTTCGTCACCTCGTTCTCAAGCATCGACTCGGCCAGCAGCCGTTTGAGGCGAGCGTTTTCAAGCTCGAGTTCCTTGAGGCGCTTGGCATCCGAGACGCTCATGCCACCAAATTTGTTGCGCCAGAGGTAGTAGCTGGCCTCCGAGAAGCCGTGCCGACGTCATAACTCGGCCACCGGCAGGCCCGTCTCGGCTTCGCGCAGGAAGCCAATGATCTGCTCTTCCGTAAATCTCTTCTTCACGTCCAATCTCCTGTCTTCGGGATTGGACTCCAGAGTCAGCCGCTACTCAAATCCGGGGGGACGTCGCTGGAGGGGCAGGCAGTACCGTCTCTGTAAAAGCACGACAAAGTGAAGAAACACACATGTCAGAGCAAGACACCACTGCAAAGACGCTGAACCATAGGTCCATGAACCGCAATCAATAAACAAAGTGCCCTCGCGGTTGGAACATGTAGACATGG
>CAYRIT010000096.1:0-12073 GCA_964424415.1 uncultured Hydrogenophaga sp. | reverse complement strand
GTGCGGTCCTTGAGCTTGCGCGCCTCGCGCAACGCCGGCTCCACGTCCTGCGGCCGCTCGATCAGCATGCCGACATGGCCGTAGGCCTCGGCCAGCTTCACGAAGTTGGGCAACGCGTCCATGTAGCTGTGGCTGTAGCGACCTTCGTAGTCGATTTCCTGCCACTGCCGCACCATACCGAGGTAGCGGTTGTTCAGCGCCAGGATCTTGATCGGCGTGTTGTACTGCAGGCAGGTGGAGAGTTCCTGAATGCACATCTGCACCGAGCCTTCCCCGGTCACGCAATACACCTCGCTGTCGGGTTTGGCCAGCTTGATGCCCATGGCGTAAGGAATGCCCACACCCATGGTGCCCAGCCCGCCGGAATTGATCCAGCGACGCGGCTGATCGAAGCCGTAGTACTGCGCAGCCCACATCTGGTGCTGCCCCACATCCGAGGTGATGTAGGCCTCGACGTCTTTGGTCATGCCGTGCAGGGTCTCGATCACGTGCTGCGGCTTGATCACGTCCTTGTTGCCGCGGTCGTACTTCAGGCAATCGGTGGAACGCCAGGCCTCGATGGTGGACCACCAGCCAGCGAGCGCCTGAACGTCCATCCGGGTCGGCGTTTCGCGCACCATGTTGATCAGCTCGGTCAGCACGTCTTTCACGTCACCGACGATCGGAATGTCCACCTTGACCCGCTTGGAAATGCTCGAGGGGTCGATGTCGATGTGGATGATCTTGCGTTCGTTCTGGGCGAAGTGCTTGGGGTTGCCGATCACGCGGTCGTCAAAGCGCGCGCCCACTGCCAGCAACACGTCGCAGTTCTGCATCGCATTGTTGGCCTCGACCGTGCCGTGCATGCCCAGCATGCCAAGAAACTTCCTGTCCGACGCTGGATAGGCGCCCAGGCCCATCAGCGTGTTGGTGACCGGGTAACCCAGCAGGTCGACCAGGGTGCGCAGTTCCTGCACTGCATTGCCCAGCAACACGCCACCACCGGTGTAGATGTAGGGCCGCTTGGCGGTGAGCAGCAATTGCAACGCCTTGCGGATCTGGCCGCCGTGGCCTTTGCGCACCGGGTTGTAGGAACGCATCTCCACCGATTCCGGGTAGCCGGTGTAGGGCGCCTTGTTGAAGGACACATCCTTCGGGATATCGACCACCACCGGGCCCGGACGACCGGTGCGGGCGATGTGAAACGCTTTTTTCATCACCATGGCGATGTCGCGTGCATCCTTCACCAGGAAGTTGTGCTTGACGATGGGGCGGGTGATGCCGACCGTGTCGCATTCCTGGAACGCATCCAGACCGATCGCGGCCGTGGGCACCTGCCCGGTGATGATCACCATCGGGATGCTGTCCATGTAGGCGGTGGCGATACCGGTCACGGCGTTGGTCACACCCGGGCCCGAGGTCACCAGGGCCACGCCCACATCGCCGGTGGCGCGGGCGTAGCCATCGGCCGCGTGCACGGCCGCCTGTTCGTGGCGCACCAGCACATGCTGAATCGTGTCTTGTTTGTAGAACGCGTCGTAGATGTGGAGCACCGCACCACCGGGGTAACCCCAGAGGTACTTCACACCTTCGGCCTGCAAAGCCTTGATGAGAATTTCCCCACCACGCAGTTCTTGAGAGTTTGCGCCGCTGGCGGCAGCGGCTGAGGCCAGTTCGGCCTTGTTGATTTCCATGATGAACCTTTCGAGAATTTCTCTGACGAAATACCTTGGGTGCCCCTTCGCCTGCTCTCGTGAAGCGGTGTCGGGACTTGAGACCAAGGACATGGGCGGACACATACCCCGCCGGACCTTGATCCGTTTGCCTTTTTGAATCGCAGCCAAGAATTATCGCACTGCAACATGCGGTTTGGCGATGCCCGAATGCAGATCGGTCCATCAGAAGACTGTCGGTGGCCTCATCGGCCGGCGCGTTGCGGCCGCAATGCGACAATCGCGGACCCGATTTGACCCCGACAAGATGCCCGCCGCCGACTCCTCTGTGACCCAAAGAACCGCGCCCGCCAGCGGTCTGACCGCCCCGCCGCTGATCCGCCGCATGGCTTGCTGGCTTTACGAAGGCATTCTGTTGTTTGGCGTGGTGTTCATCGCTGGCTACCTGTTTTCCACCCTGACCCAGACCCGCAATGCGCTGGACAACCGGCATCTGCAGCAGGCGTTCCTGTTTGTGGTGTTCGGGATTTACTTCACCTGGTTCTGGGCCAAGGGCCAGACGCTGGCCATGAAGACCTGGGACATCCGGGTCGTCGATGCCGCAGGTCGGCCGCTCAGCCAGGTGCGCGCGTTGTGGCGCTACCTGCTGTCCTGGCTGTGGTTGCTGCCGCCCCTGGCGGTCGGCGGCTACTTTGGTCTTCCGGCCGGGGAGCTCGCGGTGATTCTGATCGGCTGGGTGCTGGTCTGGGCGCTGCTGTCGCGGTTTCACGTCCAGCGCCAGTTTCTGCACGATGCGCTGGCGGGGACCCGGTTGGTCCATTTCAAGCCGGCCGTCGACACAAGCAAACCCCGGCGCTGGTGGCGCTGAGCCCCTTGAGAATGGAACCGATGCCGCCCGAATCCGACCGCGAAGCGGTGAACGCACAAAAGCTGCGCACCGGCTTCGCGCGCATGCGCCACGCCTTGGGCTATTCCATGGCCGGCCTGCGCGCTGGCTGGGGCGAAACCGCGTTCCGCCAGGAGGCACTGGCCGCACTGGTGATGCTGCCGCTCGCCTTCTGGCTCGGCCGAACCTGGGTGGAAGTGGCGCTGCTGACCGGAACGGTGCTGCTGGTGATGGTGGTTGAGCTGCTCAACACCGGCATCGAAGCCGCCATCGATCGCATCGGGCCGCAATGGCACGAACTGTCCAAACGCGCCAAGGACATGGGCAGCGCTGCGGTGTTGCTCAGCCTGCTGCTGTGCGCCGGTACCTGGCTGGCGGCGCTGTGGACGCGTTTTTCTTGAGGCCAATGCCATGAACAAACCCGCCTTTTCCCTCTGTGTCTACTGCGGCTCTCGGCCCGGTGTCGATCCCGCCTTTCTGGCGCTGGCCGAACAGGTCGGTCAGTGGATCGGCCGGCACCAGGGGCAGCTGGTCTACGGTGGCGGGCGCAGCGGCCTGATGGGCTGTGTGGCCCAGGCCACGCTGGCCGCGGGTGGTCGCGTGGTGGGGGTGATCCCGAAAGCGCTGGTTGAGCGAGAGTTCGCCAACCACGACTGCACAGAGCTGCATGTGGTGGACAACATGCACGACCGCAAGCGCCTGATGGCCGAGCGTGCCGACGCTTTTCTTGCGTTGCCTGGAGGCATCGGCACTTTCGAAGAATTTTTTGAGGTCTGGACCTGGCGCCAGCTCGGCTACCACGACAAACCGGTCGGCCTGCTCAATGCTTCGGGTTATTACGACGGCTTGCTCGGTTTCCTGAAACACACCGTGGCGCAGGAATTCATGACGCCGTGGCAGATGGAACTCATTCGCGAAGGCAGCGACCTGGAGCGGCTGTTGCCCGCGCTGGTGCAGGCGGCTGGCTTTGCGCCGGCAACGCGACTCGACGCGATCTGAGGCGGCAGCTCAGACCGCCGAATCGTCGAGCTCACCAGTGCGGATGCGCACCACCCGTTCCACATCGGTCACGAAGATCTTGCCGTCACCGATCTTGCCGGTGCGAGCGGCGCGCACGATGGCGTCCACGCAGCGCTCCACGTCGTCGGATTTCACCACCACCTCGATCTTCACCTTGGGCAGGAAATCGACCACGTACTCGGCGCCGCGGTACAGCTCGGTGTGGCCCTTCTGACGACCAAAACCCTTGACTTCGGTGACGGTAAGCCCGGTCACACCCTGCTCAGCCAGCGATTCGCGCACCTCTTCCAGTTTGAACGGTTTGATGATGGCGGTGATCTGCTTCATGTGCGATGCTCCTGGCTGCCCAGTGGTGTTGGAATGGATACAAAACTGTATCACGCGGTCTGCGCCGGCCGCGCTCACGCGCGGTACTTGCTGGTGATCGGATAACGCCAGTCCTTGCCAAAACTGCGGTGTGTGACCCGCACGCCCACCGGCGCCTGGCGGCGTTTGTATTCGTTGATGCGGATCAGGCGGACCACCTTGTCCACGTCGGCGGCATCGAAGCCGGCCTGCACGATGCTCGCCGGGCTCTGGTCGTTTTCCATGTAGCGCTCGATGATGGCGTCGAGCACCTCGTAGGGCGGTAGGCTGTCCTGATCGGTCTGGTCCGGGCGCAGCTCGGCGCTGGGCGGGCGGGTGATGATGCGCTCGGGGATCGGATTGGCTCCGGTGCGGTACGGGTCGTGGGCGTTGCGCCAGCGGGCCAGGCGAAACACCGTGGTTTTCACCACATCCTTGATCACCGCAAAGCCGCCCGCCATGTCGCCGTACAAGGTGCAATAGCCGGTGGCCAGTTCGCTTTTGTTGCCGGTGGTGAGCACGATGCTGCCGAACTTGTTCGACAGCGCCATGAGCAGCGTGCCGCGGATGCGCGCCTGCAGGTTCTCTTCGGTGGTGTCCTCGGGCAAGCCGGTAAAGTCGCTTGCCAGGCCCGACTTGAAGGTTTCGAAAGTCGGGCCGATTGCGATTTCTTCGTAGCGCACGTCCAGCCGCGCCGCCATCTCGCGCGCATCGATGCAGGAAATGTCTGCCGTGTAGGGTGACGGCATCATCACCGTGCGCACCCGGTCTTTGCCGATCGCATCCACGGCAATCGCCAGCACCAGCGCCGAATCGATGCCGCCCGAGAGGCCCAGCAAAGCGCCTGGAAAACCGTTCTTGTTGATGTAGTCGCGCACCCCGAGCACCAGCGCATGCCACAGGTTGGCCTCCTCGCTGTGGGCGCGGTCGATACCGCCCTCGATCTGCAAACCCACGGCCGACGGCGACAGGGTGAGATCGAACAGCGTTTCTTCGAAGCTCGGCGCGCGCGCACGCAGATCGCCTTGTGCGTCCAGTGCAAACGACCGGCCTTCGAACACAATTTCGTCTTGTCCACCGACCAGGTGCGCGTAGACCAGCGGCAAACCCACCGCTTGCGCAAGCCGTCGCATGGTCTGCTCGCGCTCATCGCCCTTGCCGCCGTGGAAAGGCGAGGCGTTGATGACCACCAGCAGTTCCGCGCCCGCCGCCTTCGCCTGTGCAGCCGGCGCGTCAAACCAGGCGTCCTCGCAGATCAGCAGACCGCAGCGAACCCGCTCACCGCCCGCGCCGATGACATCGAACACACCAACGCCCTGCCCCGGCACAAAGTAACGCCGTTCGTCAAACACCTGGTAGTTGGGCAGCTCGCGTTTGGCGTAGGTGTGCACCACCAGGCCCTCACACAACACGCTGGCCGCGTTGTGCAGACCCGCCACCGACACACTGCGGTCACGCTGGCCCTGTGCCAGGCTCGCGAGCCGGGCCGGATGACCCACCACGATGCTCAGGCCTTTGAGGCCTGCCGTCGCTTGGGCCACGGCTTTCAAGGCATCATCATTGGCCTCGATGAACGCGGGGCGCAGAAACAGGTCTTCGGCTGCGTAGCCACACAGTGCGAGCTCCGGCGTGAGCAGCAGGCGGACACCCCGGCCATGGGCCTGGTGGGCTGCATCGATGATTTTCCGGGCATTGCCCGCCATGTCGCCCACCACAAAGTTGAGCTGGGCGACGCAGATTGGAATGGTCATGGGGCGTGAAACAGGGGCTGAATCGGCATGGAACGCCTCGGCAAAGGCGGCTGCGACGCAGCGGGCAGCGGGGGTCTGACGTGGCCGCTGCAGATTATGTCACCCGGGTTTTCTCGTCGCCGGCGCAGATTGCGGCCGAGGCCTGGCAGGACTTGCTCAGGAACGAGACCGATGCCAGCCCGTTCATGCAGCACGCCTACCTGCTCGCGCTGCACGAGACCGGCTGCGCGCGCGCGCCAGCTGGTTGGCAGCCCCAGTACCTGACGCTGTGGCGCGGCGACGTCTTGCAGGCCGCCTGTCCGCTGTACCTGAAGAGCCATTCCTACGGCGAGTACGTGTTTGACTGGGCCTGGGCCAACGCGTACGCGCAGCACGGCCTGGACTACTACCCCAAGGCGGTGGTGGCGGTGCCGTTCACGCCGGTGCCCGGCGCACGCCTGCTGGCGCACGATGCAGAGGCCCGGGCCGCGCTGGCCAGCGCCCTGATCGAACACAGCCGCGCCGAAGGCCTGTCGTCGCTGCACCTGCTGTTCGTCCAGCCGCAGGACGTGGCCGCCTGCGTGGGTGCCGGCATGATGCTGCGGCACACGGTGCAGTTTCACTGGGAAAATGTGGCTCCCACGCTGGGCGCTGTACCGCCTGCACTGCCGCCCGGGGAGCCTGGCACCGCCTTGGGGCGACCCGGCGGCGCGGCCATGGCCCCCGCGCGCGACGCGGAGAGAGATTCGCCGGACGAGACACCGCCAGCGGTGGCGTCGCTTCGGGTTGTCCAGACGCACGCCCGTGCGTCTGGCGCCGCACCGGATCGTTTCACCGATTTCGAGCATTTCCTTGCCAGTCTGGTGCAGGAAAAACGCAAGAAAATCCGGCAGGAGCGGCGCAAGGTGGCCGAGGCGGGCGTGCGGTTTCGCCATGCCGAAGGCATGGAAATCTCCGAGGCCGACTGGGATTTTTTTTACCGCTGCTACGAGCGCACCTACCTGGAACATGGGAATGCGCCCTACCTGAACCGCGCGTTCTTCCGGCGCATGGCCACCGACATGCCACACAACTGGCTGATGTTCATCGCCGAACGCGAGGGCCGCCCCATTGCCAGCAGCCTGATTGCCCTGGATTGCGCTCGGCAGGTCGCCTATGGCCGTTACTGGGGCGCGCTGGAGCGGGTGGACTGTTTGCACTTCGAAGCCTGTTATTACCAGCCACTGGCCTGGTGCATCGCGCACGGTATCGCGCGTTTCGAGGGCGGCGCCCAGGGTGAGCAGAAGATGGCGCGCGCCTTGCTGCCGGTGAAGACCACCAGCGCCCACTGGCTGGCGCACCCGGCTTTTGCCGATGCGGTGGGGCGTTTCCTGGAACGCGAGGGCGAAGGCATTGGCAACTACCTGTCGGACCTGAGCAGCCGCAGCCCGCTGAAAGCACCGCGCCCGGGCGGGTCCGTTTGAGGCACCGTGCCAACCCCGGGTGCCACCGGCACGGTCGTCAACCGCCGGTGGGTAAACTCGCTTCAGCATGAGCGAAACAGATGCCTTCTTCACCCAGACCATCGTCGGCGCACCGATGTCGGTGCTGCTGGGACGCCAGATCCGACTGTCGGGCAGTTGCGCGCGCGAAGGTCTGCAGATCGACCTGGAGCAAGGTGCCGATGTGCTCAGCCCCAGCTGGCGGTCTTGGATCATCACCACCGAGGCGTGCGCGCCGGTGGGGGTGCCGCGCATGCGACCCAGCCGCCGGCGACGCTGGCTGGAGCGCAACGCGCTCGTGATTGCGGTCCTCGGGCTGCTGAGCCTGCTGGCCACCGGGCTGTACTGGGGCCTGATCTCATGGCTGTGACCTCCCCGCAGGACACGCTCACCATCGACCCGATTGCCATGAACGTGGTCAACCGGGTGGCGGCGGGATCGGTGCTCAGCGGTGAGCTGATCTACGACGGCGGTCTGCTGGTGCAAGGCGAAGTGTCGGGACACATCCGTGTCAACGGCCCTCTCATCGTCTGGACCGGCGGCGTGGTTCGAGGCCGGGTTGAGGTGAGCGGTGATTTCTATCTGTTCGGCCGACTGGGTGACCCCGATGCCGATGTACAGGCCACGCAACTGGCTTGTCGTGGCATGGCCTTCGTGTCCAAAACCGGTGTTTCCACCGGCACCCTGGAAGCACGGCGCTTGCAGCTCTACGAAGGAGCCGACTTGCAAGGACCGTTCAAGACACTGAAACTCGAACCCCGAACAGAATAAATTTGGTGCGAGGCCGTCCCCGACAACAGCGCCGCTCGAAGCGTCGGCGCCTGTTGCCGCCGATCCCGACAAACTCCCGCTTCCACCCACCCCACACGGAAACAGGACATGGACACACAACCCGATTCAACCGCCTTCGAGAAAGACACCGCCCCGGAGCGCACCAGCCCGGAGATATCCGGCGGGGACGGGCTGGCCGTGGGCGTGGGCAAGGCCATGCCACCCACCCTGCCCGTCCACCTGCCGGTGCTTGACGCGCAGCTCGCGACCGGCCACGGCGACGCTGCCGAGGTGCGCAGCCTGCTGGCCGAGGGCATGCATTTTGTGGGCAACGCCACCTTGCGAGGCGCCTTCAGCGTGGCCGGCCAGATTGATGGCAACCTGATCCAGGCGCAGGACGCGCTTGCCAGCATCGTCGTGACCGAAACCGGCAGCGTCAAAGGTGACATCACCGCGCACCGGATTTCGGTCATGGGCCACACCGAGGGCATTCTCGACGCCGGCCAGGGCGAGGTGTCGTTGCACGACACCGCCGATGTGCATGGTCTGGTGCGTTATGGCCGCATCCAGGTCAACGGCGCCAACCTCAACGCCACCCTGGAGCGGGCAACCCCGGCCAAGCCGGTGAATTGAGCTCTGCCGAGGCAGCAACGGAACCCCATGCCGTGGTCCAAAAATCCACCCACCCAAACCCCCAGCCCGACGCCTCGGGGTCGGGCCGCTGTGCCCACCTCGGAAGCGATACGCCGGGCGGCGCTGGGGGCGAGCTGGGCGCGCGACCACCGGGTGGCGCGCCGACGGCTGGCGTTGCGCTGGCTGCTCTGGGCCGGGTGGCGCATCGGCCTGCCGGTGCTGATCGCGCTGGCCGTCGCGGCCTGGTTGCTGTGACAGATACCGCCGGCTGGCCCGCCGGCGTGGCTCAAGCCCGCCGTGACCAGCGCGGACCTCACAGCACGGGCCGGGCGCGATGCACAGCCGATTGCCTCTCCTCTCCATTCCGAAAATCGCCAGCATGCCAAGGAGCCCTGACACCATGAGCCAACAACCCACCAGCACCCGCCTGGTTCCTGCGGAGCGCCTGGGCGCCATCACCAGCCTGATTGCCGAAGGTTCGGTTTTTGAGGGCAACTTTCGCTGCACCCAGGACCAGGGCATCAAGATCGATGGCCAGCTCAAGGGCAACGTCGGCTTCGAGACCGGCGGCACGTTGCACGTGGGCGCCAACGGCGTGATCGAGAACACGCGGCTGGAGGCCGACTATGTGTTCATCGAAGGCAAGGTGATCGGCACCGTGATCGCCCGCAAGGCGCTGGAAATCACCGGGTCGGGCACCCTGATCGGTGACGCCCAGTACGACGAGCTGATCGACATGCATCCGCGTGCCCGGGTGCGCGGGAAGATCGAATTCCGCGGCGACATCGACACACCGGCGGCCTGAAGCACCGGCCAGAATGCAAAAGGCCTGTCAGGCGCGCCTGACAGGCCTTTTTTTGCCTGGGCATGTCCGCCAATACGCGCGTGGCGTCCTGCGGCCGCTCAGGCCAACGTCTTGTTGTAGTTGGCAATGCCGTCCATGATTTCCTTGTGGGCAGCATCCAGGCCTTCCCAGCCCAGGATCTTCACCCACTTGCCCGGCTCGAGATCTTTGTAGTGCTCGAAAAAATGCTGGATGGTCTTCAAGCGCATCGGGTTGAGATCTTCCGGTTTCTGCCACTGGGTGTAGAGCGACAACACGCGGTCGATCGGAACCGCCAGCACCTTGCCATCTTCGCCCGCCTCGTCTTCCATCTTCAAGATGCCAATGGCGCGGCAGGGCACCACCACGCCGGGGATCAGTGGCACTGGCGTGATCACCAGCACGTCCACCGGATCACCATCGCCCGACAGCGTCTGCGGCACGTAACCGTAGTTGGTCGGGTAGTTCATCGACGTGTTCATGAAACGATCGACAAAGATCGCACCCGTTTCCTTGTCCACTTCGTACTTGATCGGATCAGCGTTCATCGGAATCTCGATGATCACGTTGAACGAATCGGGCGCATGGTTGCCTGGGGTCACGTTGTCGAGAGACATGCTGGTGCTGGAGGTTGGTTTGAAAACGAGTGAGTTTGCAGCGCGGGGACCGCGCGCCCGATGCAGGCCGGCGTTGAAGTACAGCGCCGCCTAGGATTTACCCTGATTTTACTGATTCCAGGCTTACTTCTTTGATGCGGCGATTGCGGGCCTCACGCGAATGCAGCTAAATTCTCCGTGTTGGCCAATCGACCTGCTCAGCCGCTACAAAAAGCGCTGCAACCAGACACGAGGAAGCAACGCAGCGGGGGCAGCCCCGGAGGCGTTGCCCCCTCCAAGTCAAAACGTGCAGGAGAACTACATGGTCGGTCAGAGTGCGCTGATATTTGCGCTGGTGTGTGGACTGGTGGCGGTGGCCTACGGCTTCTGGTCACGCAGCTGGATTCTTTCCCAGGACGCGGGCAACGCCCGGATGCAGGAGATCGCGGGAGCGATCCAGACCGGCGCGGCCGCCTACCTGGCGCGCCAATACAAGACGATTGCGCTGGTGGGCGTGATCCTCGCGGTGCTGATCGGCGTGTTTCTGGACGCTCAAACCGCGATCGGCTTCGTGCTGGGCGCGGTGCTCTCCGGCGCATGCGGCTTCATCGGCATGAACATCTCGGTGCGCGCCAACGTGCGTACCGCGCAGGCCGCCACCAAAGGCATCGGCCCGGCGCTGGATGTGGCCTTCCGCGGCGGCGCCATCACCGGCATGCTGGTGGTGGGCCTGGGTCTGCTCGGAGTGACCGGTTTCTTCTGGTTTCTGGTCGGCAACGGCAACTTCACGCCCGACAAGAGCCTGGCCACGCTGCTCAACCCGCTGATCGGTTTCGCGTTCGGCTCCTCGCTGATCTCCATCTTTGCCCGCCTGGGCGGTGGCATCTTCACCAAGGGCGCCGACGTGGGCGCCGACCTGGTGGGCAAGGTCGAAGCGGGCATTCCCGAGGACGACCCACGCAACCCGGCGGTGATCGCCGACAACGTGGGTGACAACGTGGGCGATTGCGCCGGCATGGCGGCCGACCTGTTCGAGACCTACGCGGTGACGCTGATTGCGACCATGGTGCTGGGTGCGCTGATGGTGGCGGCCGCGCCGATGAACGCGGTGCTGTACCCGCTTGTGCTGGGCGCTGTGTCCATTCTGGCGTCCATCGTTGGCTGCACCTTTGTCAAGGCGAGCCCGGGCATGAAAAACGTGATGCCCGCGCTGTACAAGGGCCTGGCGATCGCGGGCGTTCTGTCGCTGATCGCGTTCTGGTTCGTCACCGCCTGGATCATGCCGGACAACGCGATCACCGCCAGCGGCAGCCAGCTGCGCCTGTTCGGTGCTTGCGCCACTGGCCTGGTGCTGACGGCCGCCCTGGTCTGGATCACCGAGTTCTACACCGGCACACAGTATTCACCGGTGCAGCACATCGCCCAGGCCTCCACCACCGGCCACGGCACCAACATCATTGCCGGTCTGGGCGTGTCGATGCGCTCGACCGCCTGGCCGGTCATCTTCGTCTGCGCGGCCATCCTGGTGTCGTACCAGCTCGCCGGCCTGTACGGCATTGCGGTGGCCGCCACGTCCATGCTGAGCATGGCCGGCATCGTGGTGGCGCTGGACGCCTACGGTCCCATCACCGACAACGCCGGTGGCATCGCCGAAATGGCCGAGCTGCCAGCCAGCGTGCGCGACATCACCGACCCCCTCGACGCGGTGGGCAACACCACCAAAGCGGTCACCAAGGGCTACGCCATCGGCTCGGCCGGTCTTGCCTCGCTGGTGCTGTTTGCCGACTACACACACAAACTCGAAAGCTACGGTCAGGCGATCAGCTTCAACCTCTCCGACCCGATGGTGATCGTGGGCCTCTTCATCGGCGGCCTGATTCCCTACCTGTTCGGTGCCATGGCCATGGAGGCTGTGGGCCGCGCGGCTGGTGCGGTGGTGGTGGAGGTGCGGCGTCAGTTCAAGGAAATTCCCGGCATCATGGCCGGCACCGCAAAACCGGAGTACGGTCGCGCAGTTGACATGCTGACCACGGCCGCCATCAAAGAGATGGTGATCCCCAGCTTGCTGCCGGTCATCGTGCCCATCGTGGTCGGCCTGCTGCTCGGCCCCAAGGCGCTCGGCGGCCTCCTGATGGG